>CAWDJT010000030.1:0-67500 GCA_963802715.1 uncultured delta proteobacterium | reverse complement strand
TAACCGCTTGACCTTCCGTCCAATTGCTGAACGATCTGTCCCGAGCTAGGATATGACCGCAAGGTGGGTAACCATCATGACGGTACATTGCAGCCATCGAGTAAAAAGGGAGGCATGGGTTCGCGCTCGTATGGACGCCAGCCGTCTAGAATTCTGATGCTGGGCGACCAGCCTTGTGTTAAGATTAGTCCCGCATGTTTTGAGGCAGATCGAGATTTCTTAGGAGGAACCCCATGAATATTTTGGTCACCGGCGGGGCCGGCTACATCGGTTCGCACACATCGAAGCTTCTCAAGGCTCAAGGGCATATGCCCATTGTTTTTGATAACCTCTCTCGGGGTTGGGTGGAGTTGGCCCGTTTCGGACCCTTGGTGTTTGGTGACATTCGAAATGAAAGTGTGCTTTTCGAAACGTTGAGCAAGTTCCAGGTGGATGCCGTGATCCACTTTGCGGCCAAGGCCTACGTTGAGGAATCCACTCGTATGCCGGGGGAATACTTCGACAACAACGTTTCCGGCACGATAGCCCTGCTCAACGCCATGGAGCGAGCAGGCACCAAGCGCCTGGTGTTTTCCAGTTCCTGCGCTGTCTACGGAGATGCGCAAACGCCCACGATCCGCGAGGATCATCCCAAACAGCCGCGAAATCCTTATGGCTTGTCCAAGTGGCAGTGTGAGCAGGTGATCGCGACCGTGGCGCCCATCACCGGAATACGCTACGCGGCATTACGATATTTCAACGTGGTGGGCAGTGATCCGGACGGAATGGTTTATGAGAGGCATGAACCTGAAACCCACGTGCTTCCGAATCTGATGCGGGCAGCCCAAACCGGCGCAGCATTCAACCTATACGGTACCAATCACCGCACTCCTGATGGCACGGCGGTCCGTGACTATGTCTACGTGATGGATCTGGCGGCGGCTCACATCGAGGCCATCAAAATGCTTGACCTCACAACGCCGCATGTCTCCAATGTGGGAACCGGTTCGGGCACTTCGGTTCAAGAGCTACTCAACACCGTCCAACAGGTCCTCGGGACCCGCGTCAATACCGTGGTTCACCCCATCCGTGAAGGTGATCCGCCATGCCTGGTTGCCGACAACGGTCATCTGAAAACCTGGTTCCAGCATGACTTCAGTTCACTCCCCGAGGTGATCCGGGGCCTAGTGAAGAATCCAGCGAGATAACCATGCAAGAAAGACTCATGCCGCGGCATGAGGTCGTGGCCCACGGAGCATTTCAGCGTTCTAGGCGGCGCTTTTGGGTATTGGTTGGGCAGGTTTTCGAGCTTATGGCACGACCCCCGGTCTAGATTTCCCGCAGCAACACCCGGAGGCTGTGCATTTCAGCCTTGTGGAGCGGCCGGTCACGGTAAAATAACTTTTCGAAGGAAACCACAAAGCGTTGGGCGCGTTCGCGTAGGTCCGCATCCATGATCCGATCGAGGAATTCTTCAAGGCCCTCGTTGGGTGTGCGGCGGTAACCGTGACCTTTCATGATGGCGTTGAACTCGCCGATGAGTTTCATGGCGGGAGTTGTCTTCTCAAAGAACCGGACCTTGATAAGAAAAACCATCAGCCCGGCGAGCATGGGGAGCAGCGCCAGAACTAACAATCGCGACCGGTCGATGCGCAGCTGAAACTCGCGCGCACGCTGAGCCAGCTTGCTGACAATACGCAACTGATCCCGAAAGCTGTAGTTGATTACCACCATGTTCCAATAATAGTTGATGGTGTCCAGCATCAAACCGATCTTCTGGAAGAACTCCCGAATTCTGTAGTATTTCGGCTGGATCGTCAGGGATGGTGTGGGCTCCAAGCGCAGCCAGCCGCTCCCCGATATATAGGCCTCCACCCAAAGATGGGCGTCATTTTGGGTCACCATGTAGTACTGCCCCATGTCGTTGTAGGTGCCACCGCGATAGCCACCCACCACCCGGCTGGGTATGCCTGCAATGCGGAGCATGACGGCCAGCGCCGAAGCAAAGTACTCACAGTTGCCGTAGCGATGTTTCAGGATGAAATCATTGACGGGTTGTTCGGAAAGGGGCAGATTCTCCAGCGAGTACCTGTAGTCTGCCCGCCTAAAGAACTGGGTAAGCACCGAGACCTGACCATCGGTATCTTTTCCGGCTATTAATCGCATCACCAGATCCACGACCTCCTTGGAAAGTCCGGCAGGCAATTGTAGATGTTTGTCCCATTGTTGGAGTTCCGTCGGATAGGCCGGTGACGGAATGGACTTGGCTGTGTAACGGATTCTGTCGGTAATGTCGATTTTGGAATGATAGCTGAGATTGCGGATTCCAACTCTATATTCGTGCTGGATGTGAACCGGCCGATCCAGGGCAAAAAGGTGTTTGTTGTCGGTTGGCTCTAAATAGATAGTCTGGGTAATGGTGTCACCCTTTTGGTTAACCTTTCCGGCTGCTGCAGCTGGTTCTGTGGATCGCCAGGCTTTGCCGTCGAAGCTGTCCATCACCACACCGCGCCAATAGAGGTTGTCTTCTTTGACTTTGTCCATATGGGCGCGAAAAACCACATCGCTGTTGGTCTGAATTGCGGTAACGTCGCCTAGTTGAACCTGGTCGGTGAAGCCGCTGTGGGAACTCCTGCCAATGTTCAGGAAGGTCAATAGTGGATAGGTACTTCGGGGCAAGATAAAAAAGAACACCGCCGTTAGAGGTATGGCGATGACCGCAATGGCGGATGTCTTGTAAAGGATCGTGGCGACGGTGGCATATTCGAACTGAATGGTGCGATCCTCTGAATAGAAAGCCAACAGCACCACCGCAGCATTCAATAAGATCACCATGGATAAGAAATAAACGAGGAAATATGCTCTGATATCAATGAGAGTTGATCCGGCCAGAAGCAATAGTGACATGGCAAATATTTGCATATAGTCGCGAAAAGCACGAGCACCAATCAATTTAACGCCAAGGAGAAGCGTCAGTGCTTCAATAGATGGCATTACAAAATCATCAGCATTAATGCGCATCGCCGAAACTAAAATGATTGTTATTGATATCAATGTGAGAGATAAGCTTGGTACTTGAATGGAATTCCAGAAATACATATATACGCTTAGTGCAAATACCACGGCAAAAATGATGATCACTGTAGTATTGATGTGTTGCACGACCGTACAGAACGACAGCAATGCAATACAATAGGTGATCACGTTGACAACGGTATCAATTCGTGCCATAGATCGCCAGTTCCTTCAACATCCTGAGCCGGTGGCTCCTATGGATGCCCGGTGGGAAGAATTGCTCGTCTAGTCGCAACCCTACGGGAGTATTTTGCTTCATGAATCGATTGATGGTGTAGGTGATCCAAGACAATTTGGTCTCGAGGTCTACCGGAGGAAGGTTGGCCAAGTCCAGAATCACGGGTTGGGCGAGAGGAGCGGCAAACTGCTTGGTTTTCAGCTGATCGGTTCGAGCTGTAGCTTTCCAGTTGATGTGTTTGAGGGGGTCGCCATCAATGTAGTCGCGCACGGCGATAAGATCATCGTCCTGGCCGAAACGGCGGGAACTTAGGTTTCCCGAGTGTTGTGGTTGATTCTGGTTCTGCTCCAGCAGAGTGCAGCGCTGCGGTTCGGGGAAGACCAAGCAGGTGCGGTGGGCGGTGACGTCCTTGTATCGAATAAAGAAGTTGAAGGGAAAAACCGAACTGAGATAGACCCGATCAAAGTGGTTTTGTCCTCGTTGCGGAAAGACCCATTGAACGAACCGGGAAGCCTGCTGTTGGCTGTCCACAAAGGGAAAAAGGATGGTGGTCTCACCGAAGGAAGCGCGGATGATGAAGGCGGGCAGGAATCGCCTGGAATTGACCAACGTCACCCGGATGGGGACCGGTCTGCGGGCATAAATCTCTTCGGGAAGCTCGATGATGATGTGGATACGGCGGAGATTACCCCGGCCGAAGAAACCCGATACAGCCATGAAACTCAGCATTGCTGAAGCTATGATGTAGACGAGGTTGTTGGCGGTATTGACCGCTGAAAACCCCAGGATGATGGTCAGGCTGATATAGAAGTAGCCCGCCTTGGTGATCTTGATCACGCCGGGACTGGCACGTCTTCGAGCAGCGATTGGATGATCTCCCCTCGGTTAAGATGGTCGTATTCTTCCTTGTACTGGACTCGGTGAGCAGCCACATAGGGTGCCAGGCGCTTGACGTCTTCGGGGATGACGTAGTCGCGTCCCTGCAGGAAGGCGTCGGTTTTGGCAGTGGCGGTGATGGCCAACGACCCCCGAGTGGAGAGGCCTGCAACCAGGTACTTGCTGGTGCGTGTGGCAGTGACCACGTCCAGTACATAATCGAGGATCTTTTCGGACAGGTAGATCCCATTATGAATGCAGGCTTGGATCTCCAATACTTCGGTTCGATCCAGCATGGGTTGGATGGCGTGAACATCCTTGCGGCGACTACCGTTTCTGAGGATCTCTTTTTCCGCCTGCCGGGAAGGATAGCCGATGTTGATCTTCAGCATGAAACGGTCGATTTGTGATTCGGGTAGCGGGAAGGTTCCATAGTGCTCCAGCGGGTTTTGGGTAGCGATCACAAAAAACGGTATAGGCAGATCATGGGTTTTCCCTTCCACCGTGACCTGGTTCTCCTCCATGGCCTCGAGCAAAGCACTCTGAGTCTTAGGTGTGGCGCGATTGATTTCGTCAACCAGAAGGATGTTGTTGAAGACCGGTCCCGGGTGAAACTCAAAGATCCCCTGTTTCTTGTTGAACAGGGAAAGGCCGGTGATGTCCGAAGGGAGAAGGTCGCTAGTGCACTGCACGCGGCCGAAAGTGAGCCCCAGGGTCCTGGCAATGGCCAGGGCCAAGGTGGTCTTGCCCAGCCCGGGGAGATCCTCGATGAGCAGATGACCGCCTGAAAAAAAACATAACAGGGCCAGGCGTAAGGCGGTTTCCTTACCGTGAAGCAGCGTGGATAGGAATTCGATCGCGACCCGGATATTATCGCGGTGAAGCGTGGCTTGCGCGGCCGTCATGCTGGATGTGGCCTCGGTGCCACGAGCCCAAACACTGCGGTCGGTTCCTTTACCTGACAACCACTGGTGTGGTGAGGAGAGCATCAACGGGATCCGTTTTGAGTGTTGTCAATCGTCCTTGCCGTCAGTTGGCTGGCAAATTATAAGCAGGAAAGGGCTCGACGGAAAGGTGGGTTGGCAGATTTCCATGATCCTATGGTTCCGTGCGCGGTATTTCCTCGGTGAACTTTGTAGTCATGGATTGTGCCGGTCCAATGAATGGTGAGTGTCGAGGAATCAGCATGAGTGACATTTCAAGGGTATGACGACCATGCAATTTTTGAAGCTGAGCTTTGCCAATGCTCAAGGACAGCAACTCGCGGCCCGCCTGGATCTGCCGTTGGATGAAAAACCGCGGGCCCATGCGATTTTTGCGCACTGCTTTACCTGTACCAAGAACTTCAAGGCCCTGGTGCACATCAACCAAGCCTTGACAGGGGAAGGGATTGCGGTTCTGCGCTTTGATTTCACCGGCCTTGGGGAAAGCGATGGCGATTTTGCCGCAACCAATTTCTCCACCAATGTGGCTGATTTGGTAGCGGCTGCGCGTTACCTTGAAGCCCATTTCGATGCGCCAAGCCTGCTGATCGGACATTCGCTGGGAGGGGCCGCGGTCCTGCAGGCCGCCGTTCAGATTCCTTCCTGCAAGGCTGTCGCCACGATTGCAGCTCCGGCAGAGCCGGCCCACCTGACCCGCTTCCTCAAGGATCGTGGCAACGAAATCTCGGTTGCCGGGGAAGCCGAGGTTACCATCGGGGGGCGGCCATTCAAAATTACCAGACAGTTCCTCGATGATCTCAAGAGGCCGCGCCTGGAGCAGACGCTGGAGCAGCTCCAACGGCCGTTGCTCATTCTGCATTCACCACACGACGAGATCGTGAGTATGGACAATGCCGAACGACTCTTTGAGATGGCCCGTCAGCCTAAGAGTCTGGTCTCGCTGGATGATGCCGATCATTTGCTGTCGCGCCATGAGGATTGTGTCTATGTGGGCACGATGCTCGCCGCTTGGTCCAAGAAATATCTGCGGTTGCTGGGAGCAGAACCGGCACCGGCAAGCGTTCCTGACCATCGGGTGCTGGCCCGTACCGGGCGCACGGGTTACCAGACCGAAATCATCGCCAACGGGCACCGGCTAATCGCGGACGAACCCATTGCGCTGGGCGGCAGTGGTACCGGCCCCAATCCCTACGACCTCTTGCTCTCGGCTCTGGGCGCCTGTACCTCAATGACTCTACGGATGTACGCCGATCGCAAACAATGGCCAGTGGAAGCGATCCGGGTCCGCCTGAAGCATGACAAGATTCACGCGGCCGATTGCCGGCACTGCGAGACCAAGGATGGCAAAGTCGATCGCATCGAACGCGAGATCGAACTCTCAGGACCGCTCGATCCGGAACAAAAGCAGCGTCTCGTGGAAATCGCCGAGCGCTGTCCGGTCCACCGCACCTTACAGGGTGAGATTTTGGTGGAAACCAGTTTGAAGGAGTGAGCCAGTCATGGGGCGAGGTTGCCCGCAACGGTCTTGCCTTGTGGGCTCGGTGGAGCAATTCCAGCACCTGGCAGGGAGCAAAATCAGTGGCCGGATACCGCATCCAGTAAGCGGTCGGTAACCTGTTCACAGGCAAAGAGCAAGGATTCCAGGTCGAGCACGCCCAGGACGTTGGCATCAAAAAGGAACTTAACCTGAGCGGGGAAGCCCTCACCGGCATCTTCGTCCCACCAGAAAATACGTAAGCTCAGTTTCGGTAACACTTGAAATTCGGCGGCAAAATCGGCGTTTTCCGTGCTTAGCGTCAACGGGCTTCCCCACGGCCGGATAGCTCTGGCCAGAAGATCCATGCGACCGGTGAAGGCTTCGGCCAGCCGGTCCTGACAGTGGGCCTTGAGGCTCTTTATCTTGGATACCGAGTTGGGCAGACTCTCCATGCCCACCCACTGATGGGCAAGTTGTCCGGCACCACCGATCACGTAGTTCATAATGAATATCTTTTCGTAGGGATTCAGTTCATCCGCTGACAACCTGATCACATCTTCATCAGAAACCAAAACGGGTTCTCCCAAGTAAGGGAGCTCCAGGGTGGGACGGCCGCTGGCGTTGCTGAATAGCGCCCCCAAACTGTTGGCAATCTCACCGAAATCCCATTTCTTGATTTCCTCGCGAAGGAACTGAAGGGCCTTTTCAAATCCCTCCCGCCTGACTCCGATCCCGGCTTCGTGCTGCTCTGCCAGTTGCGCCCGAAAGGGCTTAAGCGCTGCCAAATCGAGGTAGGGACACAAATCGAGATCGGATTGTCCGACGATCACCTGAGTGGCAAAGGCCAGGCAGGTTGGATAACCACATTCACCGCAGTTGGTTTTTGGGGTCAGTTTGTACAGGTGGATGGGGGTGAGGCGTCTGTCCAGTTTTTCACGGTGAGCGTCGTTCATAGTCTGTTCCTGGTTGATGATCAATGGCGTAGCTCCATCGGAATCCAAGGGAGAGCGGTTGGCGCCCCAATGGGAACGCTCTCGCCATGCATTCAAAACCGACTGGAGCTTAGCTGGCTTGGCTGCATTCGAGGTCGCGATGGGCGGGTGGATTGACGGCACCTGGAGAACCACCGGGTGGTGGTTTTCACCAGATGTTCTCGCAGTGCTATTTCTTGGGCTCCCCCTTCTCAAAGCACTTGCTCTCCCCACAGTTGGGGCATTTCTGAGGTTTGCAGCGACCTTCCTTTTCAAAGCCGCACTTGGAGCATTTGAAGGTTGCCATGGTTCGTTTCTCCCTCTTTCGTGAAGTTTACAACGCCTGGTGTTTCTCTAGGTTGATAGTTGCAGGAAAGAATCAATTTGAAGTCCTTCTTTCACTGCATCCAGTACGCGAGTGATGGTCCACTTGTCTTTTTTGCGAGAGCTATCCGTTTCAGTCAAACTGATTCGTATGGGTTTTGGGTAGCGATTTTTCTGAGTGTCCATCACCAGAAGCACATCTGGTTTCAGGGCGCTGGTCACGTTTGAGGAGACGATGAAGCCGATCTTCGTCCCATTGATTTCGACCAGGCTGCCCATCGGATAGATCCCAACACAGCGAATGAATTTCTCCAACAAGGCCCGGTTGAAATCTTTTTCGCTCCATTCATACATGCGCTTAATGGCTTCATGGGGGTGGAGGTGATTGTGGTAGACCCGGTCGCTGGTGATGGCATCATATACGTCTACAATGGCCGCCAGTTGGCCCACCACGCTGATCTGGTCCTCACGCAGGCCCTGAGGATAGCCGCCGCCTTTGTACCGTTCGTGGTGCTCCATGAGCACCCGGAAGGATCGGCGGGAGATCCCCGGGGTATTCTTGAGAAACTCCGCTCCGAGGATTACATGGCTCTTCATGATTTCAAATTCCTCGGGGGTCAATTTCCCTGGTTTGTTGAGGATCTCAATCGGTACGCGCATCTTGCCGAGGTCATGAAGGAGAGCTCCAACGCCGATTGCCCGGATTTGTTCTTCCTTCAGACCAAGATGACGGGCGAATGCAATGCAGAGTATGCTTACATTCATGGAATGAATGCTGGTGTATTCATCTCGGTTCTTGAGTTGAGTCAGGCAGAGCAAGGCTTCGCGGTTGCGAATGATGCTGTCCATGATGTTTTCTACCGCTTCCCGAGCCTCGGCGGAGTCAATGCTTTTTCCAATGCGCACATCCTCCATCATGTGCTCGACGACCTGCTTGGTCTTGGTGCGAACTTCAAGGGCCTGTTCGATCTCTTCTTCGAATGCAACCTGGTCCTGACCAAGGTCGAGGTCTTGCGGAGGTACGCTCTGGCTGACTGGGTGCGCAGCTTGCTGGCCTGGGGGGGATGGACCCTGAGCTATCTCAATATCGATACCTTTTTCCGTGTCAATAAACACATGATGGCAGTACTCTTGGATCTGAGCGATTTGTTGTGGGGACTTGATTTCAAAACGGCGAAACAGGAAAGGGGTTTCGATCCAGGGGCGATCAAGCTGGACAACATACATCCCTAGTTTCAACAGATTGACGGGGACTTTTTTGGTCATCTTGAAACAGCTTCCTCCATGGAGGGATTACGACTTCACCGTGTTCAGGCAAGCATGCTCTTGCGGTTTTCTGCTTCGCAACGGTACACGAATTTATCATAGTCATCATGGTTTGTGTAGTCATGCCGGAAAACAAGTTGCTTGGTGCTGAAAAAGGTGCGTGTCCCGTTCATAACCTCATCCGGTCTTCCGAAGCCTAGTGTTGCTTGACACGATGACCGGCGCTACTTATGGTAGCTTGGTTGTTGGGCTGAGATCCTGCAAGAAAACGCCGTTACCTGGTATCAACAGGTGGTGAAACCAATGGATTGATGGGTGCGCTTGGCAGAAGACCTCGGAGATGGTCGAGTCCGAGATTGCGGTATTGTTTGACTGAGGGAGGAACCATAGCTTGAGCATGCCAACGAAGAAAGTAATCCTTGATGAGCTGATGGGCATGAAGAAACGAATGGACCGGCTCTATGCCGAAAGTTTCTCCAAACCACCAGAGGAATCGATTTCACAACGGGAATCTGGTGAGTGGCGACCCTTGGTGGATGTGGTCGAGACCGATGAAGCCTGGGTGGTGCTCGCTGATTTGCCTGGCGTCACTGAGGATGACCTGGATGTCAGAGTGGACCAAGCGCAACTGATCATTCAGGGGATTCGACATAGCGCAGCGGCATTGTCTGAAGGGATTGGCATCGTTTCTAGCGAGCGACCTGTTGGGAGATTCGTCCGTGAACTGCCACTACCCGAGGCTTTGATTGGTGCTGAAGTCTCAGCCGAACTCAACAAAGGCGTCCTGACCGTGACGCTCCAGAAGAGTGGGACCCTATCCCGAAAGATCAAAGTTCAACCTGAGTAGGCCCCCCCAGGCTGACCTGAGACCTTTGCCGACAGTGGATTTAAACCTAAGACGCAATGAAGCGGGCTTTGGTCCGGCTGGCATTCCCGATGCCCCCTAGTAGTCCGTCAACTTGCTTCTGCAGGGTAACATTCGCCCTGAGGTATCGAAGGGCGAACCCGGTATGACCAAATTGACAGAACACTAGTGCTTCGTCGGTTTTGTCTCTCCGGGTTGGAATTGTAGGGTGGGTGGAGTCCCGTATTATGGGACGCAACCCACCAATCCACTGCGGTGGGTTGCGCTACGCTTCAGCCACCCTACGGCCAATCGTCGACCCAGAAAGATGAACTGGACAGATTACTGGATCTCGCCAGCAAACTCCGTGAATCAGATACTGCGGCACTTGGCGGCGTGACCTCCTCTGCCACGTCGATTCGTAGTCTGGTCTGAAGTGTACATGGGAGTGAGTTTCGACTTCATCGCGAACCAGGTCTCAATTAGGCTTTGACAGCACTGGGGTTTTTCAGTAGCGTTAGATACTTATGTGATCAGTTTCATAGTCGCAGCGGAGACCTCCTGCCCGGCGCCTGAAAGGCCGCTTGTTGGGGGAGGGGCTGAACCGCATCCAATAGAGCCATCAATTAGGAAAGCTTGATCCATGGCTAGCGTGATCATCATTGGAGCCCAATGGGGCGATGAAGGGAAGGGCAAGATTGTTGATTTGCTCGCCGAGCAGGTTAACTGCGTGGTACGGTTCCAAGGTGGCAATAATGCCGGACATACCATTGTGGTGGGTGGCCGGAAGTTCATCTTGCATCTGATCCCATCTGGAATACTACATCCCGGCAGGATGTGCTTGATTGGCAATGGGGTGGTGATCGATCCGGCAGTGCTTCTCAAAGAGATGGACGGCCTTAACGGTGGCGGCCTCCCGGTCACTCCCGAGAACCTCATGATCAGCCGCTACGCTCATGTGATCATGCCCTATCACCAGGCTCTAGATCTGGCCCGAGAAGCTCGAAAGGGTCAGGCCAAGATCGGCACCACCGGACGCGGCATCGGTCCGTGCTATGAGGATCGGGCCGGGAGGAGCGGGATTCGGGTGCATGATCTGTTCGATGAGAACGCTTTTCGGCAGAAGCTTGCGGCCAATCTGGAAGAGAAGAATTTCATGCTGGAACACTTCTATGGTACCAAACCCCTGGCCACGGGACCGATTATCGAGCAGTATCTGGGCTATGGCAAACGGCTGGAATCGTTTGCCGGGAATGTCTCACTATACGTTGAAAACGCCTTTCGCGAGGGGCGCAGGGTGCTTTTTGAGGGTGCTCAGGGTTCTCATCTGGATATTGATCACGGGACTTACCCTTTTGTGACTTCATCCAATACCGTCGCCGGGAATGCGTGTTGCGGGGCCGGCATTGGTCCCACCCGTATCCAGTCGGTATTGGGCGTGATCAAGGCATACACTACCCGAGTTGGCGGGGGGCCTTTTCCGACAGAACTTTTCGATGACACGGGCGAATACATCCGCGAACACGGCGGCGAATTCGGCTCTACCACCGGTCGTCCACGCCGGTGCGGCTGGCTGGATATTATGGTGGTGAAGGCCTCGGTACGCCTCAATGGCCTTGCCGGGCTAATCGTCACCAAGCTGGATGTGCTGAGCGGTATTCCCACACTGAAGATTGCGGTCGGCTATCAAAGCGGTGCAGAACGGCCGGAGATCATGCCCAACGAATTACAGTCGTCTTGAGGCCTGCCGGCCGGTCTATGAGGAGTTTCCCGGTTGGGATGAGGATCTGCGGGCGGTACGCCGCTTCGCTGATCTGCCAACAAATGCCCAACAATACCTGCGGGCCGTCGAGGACATGGCCGGGGTACCTCTGAGCATTGTTTCAGTAGGACCCGGCCGCGATGAGAATATCATTCTGCAGCACCCGTTTGAGGTCTCTTGAATGTGAGTCGGGATCGAGGCGGGAGGCTGGAGATCCTAAGATAGAACGATGGCGCAGCAGGCTGTGAAGTCAGAACCTCAGTTCCGGCACCCAGGCGCAAGCCGTCTGACAGAACTCATGGTCTTATTGACAAGCTTCCTTCCGCTATTGTACAGAGTTCCTTGCTGCTGCTGTAATAAAATACTCTAATCACGGTTCCTAAAGAGCCGGTTGCGTGATCCGCTTCTTTCCTTCAAACGATTCAATCACTGTTTGCTGCAAGTAACCCATCGATTCCTGTTTACATGTAAGCACTGCGTGATCAGACATCACTGGCTTGGCAATCTATCTTTTTGGGATCGGGCATTTTCCCACCGTCCTGACGTATTAGGAAGGAGGAGCAATCGACAGCGATGGTGCACCATGGTGTGAGGGTCGGGGATTTGGGGCCTCGGCGCCTATCGTTGTGGGGCTTGGGGATGTTGAATACAATCGCAATGCACAGGGGGAGAAAATGAAGCTGACGCGAAGAGATTTCATCAAAGTCTCTGGTGCGGCTACTGCCGGCCTTGCCCTGAGCGGGCTCGGTTTGGATCTGAGCCCGGTCAAGGCTTATGCCTGGGAGTTGCGCACCAAGGATGCCAAGGAAACCCCCTCAGTCTGCTGCTTCTGTGCGGTGGGCTGTGGGATCATCTTCCACACCGACACCAAGACCGGGAAGGTGATTTACTCCGAAGGGGATGCCGACCATCCCATCAACGGCGGGAGCCTATGTGCGAAAGGGGCCGCTGCTTACCAGATCGCCCAGAACGACAAACGCATCACCAAGGTCCTGTACCGGGCACCCAACAGCGACAAATGGCAGGTCAAGACCTGGGACTGGGCACTCAAACAAATCGCCCAACGGGTCAAGAAGACCCGCGATGCCGGCTTTGTGACCAAAGACAGCCAAGGGCAGGTGGTCAACCGCTGCACCACCATCGCCTCGGTGGGAAGTGCCGCCTTGGACAACGAGGAATGCTGGACCTACCAGGCCATGCTGCGTGCCCTGGGGCTGGTCTACATCGAACATCAGGCCCGTATCTGACACAGCGCCACCGTAGCGGCTCTGGCAGAGTCGTTTGGACGCGGTGCGATGACCAATCACTGGATTGATCTGCAAAACAGTGATTGCATTCTGATCATGGGCAGCAACGCTGCCGAAAACCATCCCATTTCCTTTCGCTGGATAACCAAGGCCAGGGAAAGCGGGGCAACGGTCATCCATGTGGACCCGCGTTTCACCCGCACCTCCACCAAGGCCGACATCTATGCACCGCTTCGCTCCGGCACCGACATCGCCTTTCTAGGCGGCATGATCAAGTACATCCTGGACAACGACAAGTGGTTCAAGGACTACGTGGTCAACTACACCAATGCCGCCTATATCGTGGGCGAGAAGTACCAATTCAACGACGGGTTGTTCTCCGGTTTCGACACGGAGAAACGCGCCTACGATGCCGCCACCTGGGCCTTTGAAAAGGATGAAAACGGCAACGCCAAAAAGGACCTGATCGCTGGAGAACCCGCGTTGCGTCTTTCAGCTCCTTAAGAAGCATTACTCACGCTACGATCTGGACAAGGTATCGGCCATCACCGGCACGCCCAAGGAAGACCTGCTCAAGGTGTACGAAGCCTACAGCGCCACCGGGGCCGCCGACAAGGCCGGCACCAGTCATGTATGCCATGGGTTGGACCCAGCACACCGTGGGTGTCCAGAACATCCGCGCCATGTCCATCATTCAGCTGCTCCTGGGCAACATGGGCATCGCCGGTGGCGGCGTGAACGCCCTGCGCGGCGAATCCAACGTCCAGGGTTCCACGGATGCCGGGTTGCTGTTCCACATCTGGCCGGGCTACCTGCCGGTACCGTCGGCTTCGGTGACCACTCTCGAAGAGTACAACAAGAAATTCACCCCGGTATCCAAGGACCCGCTCAGCGCCAACTGGTGGCAGAACCGCCCCAAGTACGTGGCGAGCTATCTGAAGTCCATGTTCGGGGATGCCGCCAAACCGGAAAATCGAATTCGGCTACGGCTGGATGCCCAAGCTGGAGGACGGCAAGTCCTACAGCTGGCTGGATCTGTTCGATGTCATGTACAAGGGTGAAATCAAGGGTTTCTTCGCCTGGGGGCAGAACCCGGCCTGCAGCGGCGCCAATTCCAACAAGACCCGACAGGCCCTGGCCAAGCTCGACTGGATGGTCACCGTCAACCTGTTCGACAACGAAACGGCGTCCTTCTGGAAGGGACCGGGGATGAACCCGAAGAAGGTCAAGACCGAGGTCTTCTTCCTGCCCTGTGCGGCCTTCATGGAAAAGGAAGGCTCCCTTTCCAACAGCGGCCGCTGGGCGCAGTGGCGCTACAAGGCGCAGAACCCGCCGGGGGATGCCAAACCCGACGGCGACATCATGGTGGAGCTGTTCAATCAGATCCGCGCCTTCTACAAGGACAAGAAAGGCAAGGGCGTTTTCCCGGATCCCATCCTCAATCTCAAGTGGGATTACCTGAAGGACGGCAAATACGATCCTCACGCCGTGGCCAAGACCATCAACGGCTACTTACACCAAGGATGTCACGATTCAGGACAAGACCTTCAAGAAGGGCGATCAGGTGGCCGCCTTTGCCGCGCTCCAGGCCGACGGTTCGACCGCCTGCGGCAACTGGATCTACTGCCAGAGCTACAACGCCGACGGCAACAACATGGCCCGCCGCAACAAGGCGGATGACAGCGGCATCGGGCTGTTCGCCGAATGGTCCTGGTGCTGGCCGGTCAATCGCCGGATCATCTACAATCGTGCCTCGGTGGACTTGCAGGGTAAACCCTGGAACCCCAAGAGGGTGGTGGTGGAGTATGTCGGTGAGGTGCAGGACGGCAAGTACACCAAGGGTACCTGGAAGGGCGATGTTCCCGACGGTCCCTGGTCGCCGCTGGCCAATCCCGACGGCTCACCCCGCGAAGACGGCAGGCTGCCGTTCATCATGCGAGCCGACGGCTACGGGGCGCATTTTCGGTCCCGGGATGAAGGACGGTCCTTTCCCGGAGCACTACGAACCGATGGAATGCCCGGTGGAAAAGAACCTGATGAGCGCCCAGTTCGTCAACCCGGTGGCGGCGATTTTCAAAACCGATCAGGATGTGATCAAAACCTGCGATCCGCGCTTTCCCTTTGTCGGCACCACCTACCGGGTGACCGAACACTGGCAGACCGGGGTTCTTACCCGCTGGCAGCCCTGGCTGCTGGAGGCCGAGCCGCAGATGTTCGTGGAAATGAGCGAGGAACTGGCCAAGCTCAAATCCATCCAGAACGGGGAGACTGGTCATCGTGGAATCGGCCCGCGGCCAGCTGGAAGCGGTGGCCATCGTGACCAAACGCTTCCAGCCGTTCACGGTGATGGGTCAGGAAGTCCACCAGGTGGGGATGCCGTGGCACTATGGCTGGGTGTGGCCGCCGAAAGGCGGCGACAGCGCCAACCTGCTCACACCCGCGGTGGGCGATCCCAATACCCGCATTCCGGAAACCAAGAGTTTCATGGTCAATGTGCGGAAGAAGAAGGAGGCGTAAGCGATGGCAGGAAAATCTTTTTTCATCGACACCACGCGCTGTACGGCCTGCCGCGGTTGCCAGATCGCTTGCAAGAACTGGAACCGCAATGGGGCCAGCATGACCAAGAACACCGGCAGTCACCAGAACCCACCGGATCTGGACGGCAACACCTTCAAACTGGTCCGTTTCAGTGAAGTGGAAACAGACGGCAAGGTGGCCTGGTACTTCTTTGCCGATCAGTGCCGGCATTGTCTGGAACCGCCCTGCAAGGACGCCATCGAAGGCTACGTGAAGGAGGGGGCAGTCCAGGATGAAGCGACCGGGGCGGTGTCTTATACGGACAAGGCCAAAGAGGCGCCCTTTGAGGAGGTGCGGGCTTCTTGTCCCTATGACATCCCGAGGCAGGCTGCCGACAAACGGCTGGTGAAGTGCACCATGTGCATCGACCGGGTGAGCAACGGGCTGCTTCCGGCCTGCGTCAAGATCTGCCCGACCGGGGCCATGAACTTTGGTGATCGGGATGCCATGCTGACGCTTGCCAAGGAGCGGCTGGGGGCACTCAAGGAGAAATACCCCAAGGCGCAGCTGCTTGGATGCCGACCAGGTGCGCACCATCTTCCTGGTGGTGGATGATCCGGCCAAGTACCACAAGAAGGCCGTAGCCAGCCTGACGCCGGGGAACACCCGGAGGCTGGCGGCTCGCCCGGTGAGCAAACCCGTGGCTGGGTTGCTGCGGGTGCTGCGGTTGGGGTAGGAGCGGTCATCGGGTTTTGAAGGGGTGTGGTGGCCAGCGCGCCAACCCAAGTGCCGTATTGAGGCAGCCGTGCATGAGTGCTAGAGTCATTTTCATCGTAACTGGAAACTCAAGAGGTCTTGATGGCATGGGAAGCTAGGAGGCATAGCTTCACCGTGACTGATCCGCTAGAGGATTCAGGACCGACAAGTCACTCGTCAAAGGCAAACGAAGAAGAGCAGGACTACCAGCTTCCCTCTTAATTGGTATACAGTGAACGATAGGAAATCGACTTCCGCAGGCAAAGCCCGCTGCAACGAGATGCAAAGCACGGCGTAGCGGTATTCCCAACGATCCTGAAGAGGTTTAGCGCTTTGCTGATGACAAAGTGTGAATCACTACAAATGGCATTCTTCCTTGAATGCCGACAGGGCATGGTGCTTGAACAGAAAGGCAATTTAATGAGCAGTGGCTGGGTGGTGAGTCCTGAGCAGATCCAGGCGGCGTTTCGCACGCCGCAGAAGCAGAACGTGCCGTATCGGGTGTGGTATCCTTTTTTGGAAGCACTGTTTCTTGCCCAAGCAGCCGGCAAGAAGCAGATGCGGCATTCGTTGTCAGGGCTCGATGCGTTGGGCGTACAGACCCGTTGGGATGCTGGTTTCCCGCTGCTGCAACGATGGGAGTTTCCGCTCGATATTGATGTCGCGGATGGGATCTTTCGACTGTTACTGGATTGCTTGCCGCTCGGCAACGAGCCATTGCGACTGGGGCACGCGGCCCTGTCCGCAGCCCTGACGCGTCATCCCGAGGAGCATCGGGAGATCTGGACCAGCTTCCTGCAACACGAATTGGAACCGTGGGAGGCTTGGATCGAAGCCGCTGAATGCGGGGCGGCACCGTTGGTGTTCTGGGGTCAGAGCATGTCTGCGGCCATCGCTGGAATGGACGGCGGAACGATTACTGCAGGAGTTCCCCCTGGCGGATTCCTGGCAACAGGGATATTGCCCGATGTGTGGGTCACTGCCGGCATTGCTCTATCTGCAACGAGAAGGACAGCGCCTCGCTTTTTGTTCATGGTGCGGCACCGAATGGGGGATGGCGCGCCTGCAGTGCCCCTTTTGTGACAATCGTGATCACGACTCCCTCGGCTATCTCTTCGCGGAGAACGAACCTGACTACCGGGTACAGTACTGCCGATCGGTGTAAGATGTACTTCAAGCTGATTGACCAGCGGGAACGAATGGACGCCCTATTTCTTCCGCTGGAGGAATGGACCACTCTGCACCTCGACTACCTGGCCCAACGGGACGGCTGGCAGCAACCACCATCCCCGTCGCCAGCGGTCTATGGAGGCTAAGCAACATCAGCATGCACACTTCCCAAGACTGGCAACGCATTTATCAGGAACGCCGGACCGATGCCGGTTCGGCCCTTCGGCAGGTGCTCAGGGATGGCGTCGCGGATCTTCCTTGGAGGATGTTGTGGCGAACCGCAACATCTGACTCGCGAGCTGATCCAATTGATCCCGGAATACGGAGATCTGGAACTGGTGCAGATCCTCTCCTTGGGGGAGCTTCCGGAAGACTGGAGCGAATTGGAGAAGCACTGCCGACTGCGCACCTATTTCGTCGGACCGAAGATCCGCGACACGGTTAACACCGGATTGGCCGATTACATTCCGATCTACCTGTCCAGCATTCCGAAGCTGCTGCGCGATGGTGGACTTGTCGGTGGATGTGGCCCTCGTTCAGGTCTCACCGCCGGACGAACATGGTTTCTGTTCGCTCGGGATCGGTGTCGATCTCAACAAGACCGCGGTGGACACTGCCCGGGTAGTGGTGGCGCAAGTCAACCCGCACATGCCCCGCACGCTCGGTGACAGCTTTGTCCATGTCAGCCAGATCCAACATTTTGTGGAATACGACGAGCCGCTCCTGAGCGTCACCTATCGTGAACGCAGTGCCATCGTCGAACGTCTGGCGCACTATGTGGCCCAGCTGGTGGAAGATGGCTCCACCATTCAGGCCGGCATCGGACGGATCACCAACGCGGTTCTGATTCATCTGGACGACAAGAAGGACTTGGGAATTCATGCGGAGATGATCACCGATGCCCATCTCTACCTGGTGCGCAAAGGGGTCATCACCGGCAATCAGAAGACGCTCCATCGGGGTAAGATCATCACCAGTTTCTGTGTGGGCAGCCCGGAGCTCTACGATTACGTTCACAACAACCCGGAAGTGGAGTTCTACCCCACCGAATACGTTAACGACAGCCGCGTTATCAGCCAAAATGACCAGATGGTGGCCATCAACTCGGCTCTGGAAATCGACCTGACCGGTCAGGTCTGTGCCGATTCCATCGGCCACAAGGTCTACAGCGGGATCGGCGGTTATGTGGACTTCATGCTGGGAGCGTCGCGTTCGCAGCGGGGCAAGAGTATCATCGTCCTGCCGTCCACCAGCCCGGATGGGCGCAAGTCTCGCATCGTCAGCCATCTCAGCAATGCCGCCGGAGTGGTCGGCACGCGCGGTAATGTGCAATACGTGGTGACCGAATTCGGGATCGCCAACCTGCACGGCAAGACCATCCGCGAACGGGCGCTGGCGCTGATCAATATCGCTCACCCCAAGTTTCGCGAGCGCCTGCTGGACGAAGCCAAGCAGCTTGCGCTATGTGTACCAGGATCAGATCCTGCCGCCCATCTTTGAACCGCTCTATCCCGGGCAGTGGGAAACCTATCAGATCTTTCCCGGAGGACGAGAAGGTCTTCTTTCGCCCGATCAAACCCACGGATGAACGGGCTCTGCAGGAGTTCTTCTATTCCCTGCCGGACCAGGACATCTACTACCGGTTCCTGTCCGCCATGCGGGTGTTTCCTCACCGCAACACCCAGGCCATGTGCAACATCGATTACGAACACGAAATGGCCATCGTCGGGGTTACCGGTGAAATCGGCAACGAGACCATCGTTGGGATGGGCCGTTACATCCTGGATCAGAAGACCAACATGGCAGAGGTCGATTTTGCGGTGCGCGCCGAATGGCAACGGCGTGGAATCGGCAGTTTTCTGATTCACTACCTGTGTGAAATTGCCCGGAGCAAAGGCGTCAACGGTTTCAGTGCCTACGTGCTGGCGGCCAACCGCAAGATGCTGGCGGTGTTCCACAAGGTGGGTTATGTGGTTCACACGCATCTGGAACAGGGCGTCTATGAAATCTCCTTCCGCTTCGATGAACCGTGCAATACTTGCCCAACGGAATGCGTTGATGGAGTGGATGCTGGAGGTCAGTGAAGGATGTTTTTTGTTGGTTATTGGCGATACAAGAGTGCAGCGGCCAGGAGCAAATGCCGGAGAAAAGTGGACACAATTGTGCCTTTACTCTGGAGGCGGCCTTGCATTATGGTAGGGCGCCATGATGCCTTGCCGCCTTGCTTCGCCTCAAAGGCTGAACATGGGGAACGCGTCGAGTGGGTACTGGTACCAAGTGATCTGTCCGAACCGAGTCTCGACGCATCATGTGTTTGCGTGCAAAACGAACTCCGTGTGATCCTTCATCGACCGACGGTGCCAATGTGATCTTGAATGACCTCAAGGAAACACCTCGAACCGCAATGACCCCTTGCCTGATGGACGAATTGATTGCGCCGGAACACCTGGGCTTCGATATCGATGGGGTGGTGGCCGATACCATGGCGGTTTTCGTGCGGCTGGCGCAGGAGCGCTACGGTTTGTTGGATCTCACCAAGGATCACTTGAACCAGTACGACCTGTTCCGCTGCCTTTCGTTGGACCGTTCGGTCATTGAAGACCTGATCTGCCTCACCCTGGATGACGAACACACGCTGCAGATTCCCGCGTGTCCTGGCGCTCCGGAAGTGCTGACCGAACTAAGCCGACATGCGCCATTGCGTTTTGTCACCGCACGCATCTGGCCGGAATCCATCACCGAGTGGCTCTATCAACAATTGCCGGGAGTACCACGGGAACGCATTCAGGTGATTGCCACCGGTGCGCCGGAGGCGAAACTCAAGATTTTGCACGACCTTGGGGTCCGATACTTTGTCGAGGACCGCCTGGAAACCTGCCATTTTCTGGCTCAAGACGGCATCCATCCAGTGGTTTTCGACCAGCCGTGGAACCGTATGGCCACACCTTTTCCACGCATTCACAGTTGGCGTCAACTCCGGGAGTGTCTCGAGGTGAGCAATGGGTGGGACCATGTTTGCTGATTTGTGGCGACTTCGGTTCGCAGTACCTCTGGTGCTGGTTGTGTCGGCACTCTGGCCGGGGTGGACATCAACCGCCATGGCTGCCGGGGGAGCCAATCGTGCCGGGATGGCAATTGTCCAGGAGGATCCGGCACTAGCGGAGCTGCTTGCACCCCTGGCTCTGTCCGATCAGCCGGGCATGACCGAAAAGGCGCGCCGGGCTGAATTCCAGGACAAATTCAAGAGAGCCTTGCGGGGAGCCGGTATTGAGCGGTTGAGCGATCTGCGCGAGCGGGCTATGGTGCTGTTGCTGCGAAGCGGCATGACCATCGAATGGGAGACGCTGCGGTCATTCACTGATGACCACGGCAAACCGCTGGGGGTGTGGCTGACAGTGCCGGTGTGGTTGCCGCGCGGGGTGCAGAAGGTGGCCACCCATGGGGCGCCGGTGGAGCGGTGGCAGGATGTTCAAGGGCGCCATCGATTTGCCGGGGAAGTTTACCTGCCGCCGTCGCTGGCCGTGATCAACGACAAGAAGAGCTACCAGGCGGGGACCATCACCTTTGAGACATTTCGCGGGTATGCGCCCTTTGCCTATCTCTTGTGCCAGGCCATCTTTCGCGAAGGCATTCATGATGTCGACCGCCGCATTCCGATCCTTGCCATTCGTTCCGGTGAGGACACCTATGCGGCGGATCTGCGTCCGCGCCCGGGCAAAATCCCGTGCTTTGATTTTCAGCATCCCGACGGCAAGGATTTCATCCGGCAGACCGTCGAAGTCGAGTACCAACGGCCGGCTGAGGTCTACCACGGCCGTCATGCCCTGGGGTCCAACCACCGACTGGGGTGCGCTCTGGATATCAACGACATCAACTGTGAATCGCTGTAAGGACGGCTCGCCCAACCCCATCAGTCGGGCCGGGCGGCAGTTTCTGCGGGACCGCATGCATGCTCTGGATGCCCGCAATCTTCCCTATTGGGTTTATGCCATGGCCGAGGAAATGGGGCATCGAGTTCCCTACCAGTGGAACTATGGTCATGGGTACACCGACTGGCAACATCTGGATTGCGGGGTGTTGGACAAGAAGCAATGGGAACGAGTAGAACAACAGATGGCCAGCAACAAACCATAACGATCCGGCGGCTGAGGCAGTGATTCAAGGTTGCGACCCGCAGGCGGGTCCACAGTCTTTCGCCGGAATGACGAACAGGGGCTCCCGCATTAAGGTCAGAGGGGCTTGAGTGAACAGCATTGGGATTTAAAGGGGTGAGTCGGCGATACGATGGATAATGGAGCCCATCCAGTACAGATCAAAGCCAACCGTGGCGGGTTCCTGTTGGTTCCCGATCGCGGTGGTGCCTTTTGAGACAGTGCTGGCCTACGTGACGCACCGACTCAGTGAATCACAGCATTTTCTGAAGCGCTCGAAGATGACCCTCGATTTGCGCCAGCGCCCTTTTCGCGCTGATGAGGTGGCGGCCCTGCGCCAAGTCCTCAAAGACAAGGGTGAGATCGATCTGGTGGAGGTGTGGCTGGGAAAGGACCTGAGCGCTTTGCTTGAATGGGGCTCACAGCAACTCGGGGTGGATTTGACCCTGGCGGCGGCCGAGGAGCACCAGGCGGCGCCGGTGATTGTCCGCATGACCTGCCGGTCGGGGATGAGGGTCGAATCGGAGGCCGATTGCGTTATCCTGGGAGATGTCAACCCCGGGGCTGAAGTGCTGGCGGCAGGAGACGTCATTGTTTTCGGCAGGCTTCGTGGGATCGCTCATGCCGGGGCCCGTGGTGACCGAGGGGCGCGGATCTGGGCCATGAGCATCGAGCCCAGCCAGGTTCGGATTGCCGATCTGGTGGCTGTCCCGCCTCGGGAAGGCGATCGTAAACACGGACGGTTCGAAGTGGCCGAGATTCAGGGGGAGGCTATCCAGGTCACCACCCTACAGTGAGGCTTTGAAGATCAGCCCGGTGGTTTTCAGGAATATCATCGCCGGCGTTGTTACGCTGTGCTCAATAAAAATCCGTAGGGAAGCCGAGGGAACCATGGCAGGAAAAGTGATCGTCGTGACGTCAGGGAAGGGCGGTGTCGGGAAGAGCACCGCCACCGCCAACATTGGTACCGCTTTGGCCCAGAAGGGCCACAGCGTGGTCCTGATCGATGCGGACATCGGCCTCCGCAATCTGGATGTGGTCATGGGGCTGGAAAACCGCATCGTCTACAACCTTGTTGATGTGATCGAAGGCAAATGCCGTATGCAGCAAGCCATGATTCGGGACCGCAAGCTGAGCAAGCTGGCCATGATTCCAGCCGCGCAAACTCGCGAAAAGGACGCTGTGAACCCGGAGCAGATGAAATCGTTGTGCGCAGACCTGGCCAATGAATTCGATTATGTCTTCATCGATTGTCCGGCCGGGATCGAACGCGGTTTTCGCAATGCGGTGGCCGGGGCATCCACCGCACTGGTGGTGACCACACCGGAAGTGTCAGCCATCCGCGATGCCGACCGCGTGATTGGTATCCTGGAAGCGAACCTGCTCTATGATATCCATCTCATCGTCAACCGGATGAACCAGAAGATGGTCAAGAAGGGTGACATGATGTCCACTCAGGACATTGTGGCGCTCTTGTCCATACCCCTGTTGGGGGTGGTGCCGGAAAGCGAGGAAGTGGTGGTTTCCACCAACCGCGGTGTCCCCTTGGTGCATGATCGAATCAGCAAGGCCGGCCGAGCTTTTCAAAAGATCGCCGCCCGCCTCAACGGCGAAGAAATCCCCCCAGATGACGAGCAGCCGGAAGGTCTTCTGGGCCGGGTCAAGCGGATGCTCTGGAGCTAGTGAAGGAGAACGGTATCATGCTGAAAGCATTGCGGCGCTTATTTGGAGAGAAGGGAAGCGGTCAGATCGCTCGGGAACGGATGCAGGTGGTGCTCATGCACGATCGCCTGGATCTTACCCCTGACATCCTGGAAGCATTGAGGAGCGACATCCTGGCGGTGCTGAATCGCTATATGGAAATCGACCCCGACTCCGTCCACGTGGATCTCGAAAAGGGCAAGGGTTACACCGCCCTGGTGTCCAACGTCAAGGTCAAGCGGGTCTATCGGCCTGGCGCCCCCACTTAACCCAACCACGAACCAGGTGTACCGTGGCCATCCAGGTCTTTCTTGCGGCAACCTTGCGCCGTTATGTTCCAGGCTATGACGCCCACAATGGCCATCAAGTGGACGTGCTCCCTGGGACTACGGTCTTGGATCTGGCGCACCAGACGGGGATACCGGACAAGGAAGTGAAGCTGATCATGGTTAACGGCCTCGCCGCCAAGTGGGATACCGTCCTGCAAGGCGACGAAAGGGTCGCCCTGTTTCCCCCCGTGGGTGGCGGGTAGGGCGTACGATTCGGTAACCGTTGAACAGCATTGCGCCTAGTCCAGGTGCGCCCTCACAAGTGGGCGAACCCAAGGGCAATTAGTCCTCTCCTGCGGAGGGGAGAC
Organism: uncultured delta proteobacterium; assembly: GCA_963802715.1. Taxonomy (GTDB): domain Bacteria; phylum Desulfobacterota; class Syntrophobacteria; order Syntrophobacterales; family Syntrophobacteraceae; genus CAWDJT01. The sequence goes on along the minus strand of CAWDJT010000030.1, from coordinate 43,625 downwards.
AGTCCTGCCAGCCATAGTCGTTTGGCGGGTTTGAAAACCCGCTCGCCTTTCGCTTTTACGTGGTTTTGGTTGCTGTCAATGGCCGCGCTGGTGCTCGAGTGAGCTAATGCCGAGCCAAAGCCCATTTCTGGATGTCCCTTCGTCTTGCCGTCAGCGCAGCGCTCGCCTCGTGCCACAAATCACTGACGGTCGGAATCCATTGCTCTTCAACCAGAGTCTTGCCGGGAGGATGTATGCGAAGAGTTTGCTGCCTCTGGATTTCGGCCCTCGTGGTCATTGTCCTCTTCTTTCAATTCTCCGGGACATGCCGGAGCGACCACTCAAAATGATGAGATCTGGACTGCCGATCAGGCCTTCAATCGGGGCGATATGAATCAGGCTCTCGCGGTCTATCGGCGAGCACAGCAAGCGACGGAGGTGAGTGAGCCGAGCAGTCTCCTGTCGCAAATGGATAAGGCGCTGGAGAGCCAGGCTCGTTCCTATCACATCCTCAAGCACATTGAGGATCGCCATGGGCAGGCACTATCCCTCAATCAACTGGGTGAGATTCACCAACGGTTGAATGACCATAAGGCGGCACGGAACCAGTATCAGGAGGCGCTTAAGTTGGCCAGGCAGCTGGCGGATCGACGACTTGAATCCGATATTCTAATCAATCTCGCCAGCTTAGCCTACCTGATGGAGCAGCCAGATCTCGCCTCTCAATACGTTGATGAAGCCATGCAAGTGAAGGAAGCTATCCATGACTCGCTGGGGCTGGTCAAAACTCTTCACATTCAGGGGAGGCTGTTGGCCGCCCGAGGTGATCTTGAGGCCGCCCGGGAGTCTTATCGAAAGGCAGTTGAACGGTTGGAGGAAATCTCCAACGCCGTCTCCGACATATCACGAGATGCTAAAGCAGCTTTCCTCAAACAGTTCAACCAACTCTACCGAGAATATGTCGAAATCCTGCTGAAATTGTCGCAGGGGCCTCGATCACACCCTTATCAGGAAGAAGCGTTTCAGGTCGTTGAAAAAGCACGCAGTCGAGTGTTTACTGAGATGATGGAGGAATCTCGGGCCTTGCATGCTTTTGCTGCTACCAGCCCGCGCCAATTCGGTGGGCTTTTGGAGCAGGACCGACTCTTGACCCTGAAAATCCATGCTCTCCGAAGAGATTCGCAGATGGCCGGCGATAGCCGCGATGTCGTCCGGGTCCAGGCCCTCAGGGAGCGATTGGATAAAGAGGAGTCACAGCACCGATCTGTTCGTGCCCAACTCGAGAAGGGATATCCTCGCTATGCGGACTTGAAGAACCCAAAGCCGGTAAACATACGCGATGTGCAGCAGCTACTTGGCCCCGATGAAGCCGTAATAAGCTATTTCGTTACCCCGAGCCTCACCGGCTGGGGCATCCCCGCGGAGCCGTGGAGTTTATGGTTCTACCCTTGACCAGACAGGAGATCTAATTCAGTTAAGCCCCTCAGGGCCACGGAATAGTCCCAACCGAAGCTCGAACGATCCTTGTACGATAAGATGACTTGAGGCTCAGACCGGACCGTTCAATCCAAGGACTTTGGACGCGCTCCCCATAAATGTGCTGCCAAGTGATGGCAACTCAGGCTCGACACTTTGGAGTTAGGTGATAGGATGATTTTTCACTCTGCGATTTTCCTCTTCGGTTTTTTGCCAATAGTGTTTCTTTTGTATTATTGTTCAAGGGTTGAATATCGCAATTATATTATACTTGGCCTCAGTATATTTTTCTATACATGGGGTGAACCAAAGTTTGTTCCTATCGTAATATTGTCCTCGGTATGTGATTGGGTCCTGGGGAAAGGAATATGCTCATCACGCAATCTGATGATGCGCAAATTGTACCTCGGCATTGCTGTTTTTATCAATATAGGCATTTTGGTAATATATAAGTATCTATCATTTTTAATTGACTCTATTGCGCCAGTCATAAAAGTTCTCGGCATATCTAATGTGCCTCATGTTAGTCTGCTTCTTCCCATTGGAGTGTCGTTTATTGTTTTTGAGAAGATCACTTACGTTGTCGATTTGTATCGTGGTGACGGTGTGCCGGCCAAGACCCTGAGTTCCTATTTGACGTATATTTTTCTCTTTCCCAAGTTGCTTGCAGGTCCAATAGTCAAATATCATGATATTGCCCCGCAATTGGAGCAGAGGGTCTACGATATCGATTCGGTGCTGGCGGGGATCAATCGATTTGTCTTGGGCCTGGCGAAGAAGGTGTTCCTGGCTGACACCATGGCTGAGATCGCCGATAAGGTTTTCCTGCTGGCTCCCCATGAGCTCGGTTTTTTGAACGCTTGGCTGGGGCTGGTGTGTTTTACTTTTCAAATCTATTTCGACTTTTCGGCGTATTCTGATATGGCTCTTGGATTGGCACGAGCGTTCGGATTTGATCTTCAAGAGAACTTCAACATGCCGTATGCGTCGGCGAGTTTTACCGAGTTCTGGCGCCGGTGGCACATTTCCCTGTCCACCTGGATCCGCGATTACCTCTATCGCCCCCTGGGTGGTAATCGCAAGGGCAAGATAAACACCTACTTTAACCTATGGGTCTGTTTCCTCCTTTCGGGCCTCTGGCATGGTGCCAACTGGTCTTTTGTGGTGTGGGGAGCGTATCATGGGTTCTTCCTGGTGCTGGAAAAGATTTTTGGCTTGAAATGGCAGAAACTGTTGCCCATTCAGATTAATCGTATCATCACCATGTTCCTGGTGATGTTGGGTTGGGGGATTTTTAGGGCACGCGACATCAACCATGCTCACTACTATATAAAGGCGCTATTTGATCCATTCAACTATTATGGTAAATTTATATACGTTAGCAATAACATTATTTTTTTCCTGGGGTTATCATGGTTGATAACCATTGTCCAATGGATAATAGTTGATTTAAATACGAATGTGATTAGCATCATTCCAAAATATGGAGTGATTTACAAACGAGTTGCTATTATTTGTCTATTATTATTGGTGCTTGGGAAAATTGCAATTTCCACATATAATCCATTTTTATACTTCAGATTCTAATTGTCAGATATTGTGGTGTGGATGTATATGCGACAATTTAAGGACAAATCGTACTTATCTAAGATTGCTGTTTGTAGTTGCTATCGTTGGTTTATTTTGTTTGCCGAGCGTAATCCTTTATGGTAAATTGATATATAGCGCATTGAATCTTCGTGGATCAAATAAAGTATTTAAATCATCATTAGGTGGCATTGATGTAAGAATTGAAATGCCTAATGTCAGCGTTGAAAGCCTTATAAATGGCAAATATCAAGATCAGCTTAGCAAATGGTTTGCGCAAAATATAGGATTTCGTACTTTTTTTATCAGAACGTGCAATCAATTATATTATACTTTGTTCAGAACGTCCTATATGTATAGTAATAATATTATTATTGGTAATGATAAGCAATTATATGAGCGAGTCTATATAGATGAATACTGTGGACGCTCACAACTACTTCCCGATGATGAAATGGAACAAGCCGTGGCACAAATTGCCGAATGCCAAAGACTATTCGCCAATCGTGGCATTCAATTTATGGTTCTAATCACTCCGAGCAAGGCGTACACGTATCCAGAATTTATCCCTGATCGTTTTCGATGCCAACCCGAGCGTCATCGCCAAGGATACGAAAAGGTGCTGGGACTTTTCGCCAAGCATGGTGTCCATGTTTTGGATAGTCAACAGGTCATGATACAGGCCAAAGCGCGGTCGGGGATTCCTTTGTTTCCCAGGGGTGGCACCCACTGGAATCAATACGCGGTTTATCTTGCCGCCAACGCTGTTGCCGAATACGTCGAGAATCTGTTGGCAGTTCGTTTGGCGCGCCTTGACTTGGTCTCAATGAGTATGGTGTCCCCAAGAGAAATGGTTTTTGACCTGGACCTTGCCTGGCTGTTGAACCTCCAGTGGCCACCCTATGATTTCAAGACGCCCAAGCTGGAGTTGGTTAAAAAGGCTCCTCCACAGTGTGTGCGGCCCAAGGCCACGGTTGTTGGTGGCAGTTTTAACTGGGATTTATTGGCAATGCTCCACAAGTATCAGATATTTGGTCAAATTGATTTTTTCTACTACTATTCACTGAAGCTCCACACTTATCCGGAAGATACGCAACGGCAGACGAATTTCAAGCCAGAAACCATCGATTGGGATCGGGAATTTCTTCACAGCGACTTGATCATTTTGGAAATGAACGAGCATATAGTTGTTGGTGCACCTCATTGCACCCAGTTCGTTGCCGAGGCCTTGAAGCACCTGCGAAAGACCGTTGATCGGCAATAGGGCAGGATCTGTGCTGGTTGGCTGACAGCGGAAGGTCGACGATTGGGGCTGGCGGTGCGAGTTGAGAGCTAAAAGGGGAGCCTTCAGGCTTCGAATTTTCTGTAAACCGTTGGTGCCACGAGTCGCAGCGGTACCTGTGCGTCGATCTGTGGTTGCGGGTCTCGCAGAAAAAGGTAGCCTCCCGGGCTGAGGTGTTGGCAGAAGCGAGCCAGAAGACGAGACCACATCACCTTGCCAACTTGGTCGGCGAGATTGCTACAGAAGATGATGTCGATGGGTTCGCGGAACGAAAGCTGGCCTTCCAGGCTATGAATCTTACGAAACTTCACCGCTTCCCGGATCTGGGCATTGACTCGGACCAGCTTCTTATTGCGGTCTTTGCTTTGCAGCAGATACTTTCGCTGTAAGGCTACCGGCACCAATTGCACGCTGTCTTCGTGGTATATCGCCTGCCTGGCAGTGTTCAGGACGTTGGAGGCCATGTCAGTAGCGAGGATGAGAAAGCGAAAGTCCAGCCCGGGATAGCGGGCGGCAAATTCGCTCAGTACCATACCCAGAGTATAGGGTTCCTCGCCACTAAAACACCCCGCACTCCACACCATAAGCTTTTGCCGAATGCCGGTTCCGCGAGTCCGAACCATCTCGGGCAGAGCTTTCTGCACCAGGTATTGGAGCTGTTCCGATTGTTGGAAGAAGACTATCATACTCAGGGCGGCGCCTCAGTCCCCAAGGGTTATTCAGGATTGCTCCAGCCGAGCAGTTCTGATCTCCATTTACAATGTTTTGCTGTTCTGACGCAACCACAAGTTGCACTGGTGACATGCTACGATTGTTCTTTGCGGCAATCTGTGCCAAAGTTCGATGTCGGGAATAGACGCCGTGGCGAGGAGCAGACGGTGGGCTGTCTTGCAGGAGGTTTGAGGAAGTGGTGCCGGCCAAATTGCGTTCGCGGCCCCATGTGTATCTGTGAGAACCAGTTGAATCGCAAGTTAGTATCCGTCCGTCAATACGGGGGTAGTGTAGAACTGGTCGGGCCAACATTCTAACGGCAGTAGTCTCACTTGCTTGCCGGGGGGCATCGGGCCTGGTTCTGGGTTAGCCTCGAGCGAGTGCCGATCTTCCGAACAGATTCTGGATAGAAAGTGGAGTCGCCCCATGATGTCGAAGGATCGTTGCCAAACTCTCGATCGAATTACCCGCGCCATCCATGCAGGTGGACTGGACCGAAGCGTCTATGGTGAAGTGTCCGTTCCCATATTTCAGAGTTCCACCTTTGGTTTTCCCAGCGCTGAAGAAGGCGCGGCGCGCTTCGCCGGGACAAGCCAGGGCTTCATCTACACCCGCCTGAACAATCCCACTGTTTCCGCCTTGGAAGAGTGCGTGGCCTGTCTGGAAAACGGATTTGGCGCGATGGCTACGGCGTCGGGCATGGCTGCGATCAGCACGGCCTTTCTCAGTTTCCTCCAACAGGGGGCGCACGTAGTGGCAACCGATTCCATCTATGGAGCTTCACGGGTCTTTCTTGAACGGGAACTGGTCCGTTTCGGGGTAAGTTCCAGCTTCGTCAATACCTCTGAGCTTGCCAATATTCGTGCGGCCGTTCGCCCCAACACACGGATGCTCTATGTGGAAACACCCACCAACCCCACCATGCAAATCACTGACCTGGAAGCCGCTGCCGCCGTTGCCCATGAGGCCGGGATCCTGATGGCGGTGGACAATACCTTCGCCAGTCCCTATCTGCAGCGGCCGCTGGAACTGGGTGCCGACCTTGTGGTGCACAGCCTCACCAAGTATCTCAACGGTCACAGTGACGTCGTCGGTGGGATGATTGTCACCGCGGCTGAAGAGCATTTCCGTCAGGCTCGCAGGGTGTTGAATCACCTGGGGGGAACGATGGACCCTCATCAGGCCTGGTTGATCCTGCGCGGTATCCGGACCTTGCCGCTCCGTATGGACCGCGCTCAGGACAATGCCATGCAACTGGCACTCTGGCTGAAGCAGCACCCCAAGGTCAACTGGGTGTGTTATCCGGGACTCGCTGATCACCCGCAATATTCGGTCGCCAGGAAACAGATGGATGGCTTTGGGGCGATGATCTCCTTTGGGGTAAGAAATGGCCTGGAAGGCGGAAGGACGCTGATGAATCAGGTGCGTCTCATCACCCTGGCGGTGTCTCTGGGCGGGGTGGAATCTTTGATCGAACATCCCGCATCCATGACGCATGCCGGCCTGCCTCGTGAGGAACGGGAACAGGCGGGGATTTCCGACGAACTGGTGCGGTTGTCGGTCGGCTGCGAAGCGTTCGCTGACCTCCGTGCTGATTTGGATCAGGCCTTGAACCAGATCCCGTAGAGGCCAGCGCCGCCCAGGCTACTCGGCTAGGGAAGGAGCCTGAGGGGGCTGGCCGGTCGTCCTTTGGAGTATATTATTCGAGGGGAGCAGGGAGTCGTCGATAAATAAGTGTCTCGATCTGTTCCGATCAGCAGGCAGGCATAAGACCCGTCACTAAAGCACGGACTGTGGGGTTTTCATAGGGGTGGAGCTTGTCTCCACCAACACCTATTTATGGATTAGGGCCATGGGCAGAAAAGCGCCAGTTGACCTTGTTGAGAGCAACTGGCGCTTGATGTAACCACCGACGCAGTTTGCGCAACGTCGCGTGCGAAGTCCTCGATCGAGCCTACTCCTTGCCGGATCCCTTTTGCATACCTTTCAGGAATTCACCGACCTTCTTGCCGGCCTCTTCCGGATTCATCTGTTCAATGTTGCCCAGCTTCTTCTTGATGTTTTCCGCCTCCTTTGCGTACTTGCTTGCGGTGTGCTGACTGCTGATGCTCGCCAGGGCCAGAATCCCAGCGATAATGCCGAATACGATCCAGGAAGGTTTGGCCATAAGTTCATGGGTTTCCACACTGGCTATCACCAGGAGATAGGCCATCCACGCCAGGCCAAGGATGGGACCGAGGTAAGGGATAAAGTGCAGGAGGTTGGTGATGGGGCTGATGGCACAGGCATAAGCGAAACAGCGAAAGGAAGTTTCAAAGTCTTCGCTGGAGCCCATAACCTTCCAGATGAGCATCAGGATGGCAGCGCCGATGAAGCCGAAGATGATGGTGAAAATGGGCATGATGATAATGTAGGCCAGTGCCAAGAAGAAAGATCCGGCCATGCCCAGGCCGAAGAAAGACAGAGGAATCTGCAGAATTGCGCCCACAATGCCCATAGCCACCATGAAAATCATGGGTTCCACCAAGCCCCCTGTCCTTGGCATCTGCTTGTAGAATGCCACAGGGTTGGTGATAACAGAAACCATAGTGTTGACTACTGACGTAACCTGCTGCTGAAAATCAAACTGCGGTAGTGATCTGTTTTCCATCGTTTCTCCCTTTCCTCTGCCCTGTCCATACCTGGTGGCGGTTGATGATGTGAGAAGTGCCAGCGCAGGCCGCCGCGGGAAGCGGGTGGATATTCGCGAACGGCCACACTAGATGAACCATTATGCCTGCTTTTGCTCGTGATATCAAGCAAGGAATGGCGCCATGGGCGTTCCCAGGATCACGACGAAGGCTGAACTTGGAAGGCGAATACGGCAGCGCCAGAGATCAGCCTATGCGGTGGAAGGCCTGCCGTGGTCCATGTAGCGCCGTTATTGGATACCCAATGGTACGGACCGCTACTGCGGTGGTCCTGCAGATGAATAGCGGCGGGAGACGCGTGGTTTGGTCCTAGGGCTGGAAGTCAGCGTTCGAGCGAAATGTATTTTCGGCTGACCCGTTCGAAGGCTTCGACCACTATTGGATCAAATTGTGTGCCCGCGCCTTTGCGAATTTCATCGATGGCCTGCCAGGGGGGCCGGCCGCGGCGGTAGGGGCGGTCGCTGATGATGGCATCGTAGGCGTCGGATACGGCCACAATACTTGCCCCCACTGGGATGTCGGTGGCATCAACGGCGTGCAATCCCTGAATGTAGAATTCATGGTGAGCCAAGATGATCGGCACAGCGTTCTTGAGCACCGGCCCCACCCTGGATACAATGCTGGCGCCGAGGTCGGAGTGTTTGCTTAGCTGTTCGCGTTCTTCATGAGTGAGGTCGGCTGCCTTACGAATCAGGTCAGTGGTGATCTCAAATTTTCCGATATCGTGAAGCAGTCCGGCAACGCGGATGTTCTCGACCTCATCGCGCGGCAACCCCATGGCGATAGCGATGTCCATAGCCAGAGTGGACACGCGGACCGAATGCCCTTCAGTATACCGATCTACCGATTCGATGAGTTTGGAAAGAATCTCCAGAACCCCTACATAAGCCTCCTTCAAGGCTTCCAGTTGCTTCTGTTTTTCCTCATAGAGGTAGCCCACCGTATAGGCAGCGAGGATCAGGAATCCTCCCCATGGCAGGAGGTTCAGGATCAGACTCATCAACTGGTTGTCTGACGGCTTCAGGAATTCCTTGGGGAAAACGATAATGGCGAACGCCACGAAGAGGATGGAACACAGCGCAGTAAGCACGCCGCCGCGTCTTCCCATGGCGTAGCCGGCCGCCAGTGCCGGGAGGTAATAGAAATTGAGAAAGCCCACCTTCTGAGGGACGACCATCAGGATAAAGCTGAGTCCCAGAAGCAGAACTGCTACCAGGAGGTACTCAAAATACTTCTGCAGGAAGTCCTTGATACCTCGGAAAGCCATAGTCTTGTCGTCTCGTCGAATGAAAGGTGCTTTTAACAAGCAGGGATTATGAACGGCTAATGAAAGTGCGTAAGATTCTTTTTCAAAGGCATTCTAGCCCAAATGCCGCCGTCATTACAAGAGGAATGAAGATCGCGGATAATTCAGTGCGTCTGCGGCTTGAAACCAAATCGCGGAACGTTATGCGAGTCGGAACTGCCATCGGCAAAAGATGTCGGCGGGATGCGGATCCGGGGGCGCGAAGAGGCACTCCACCACGATTCGTGGGTCGATGATGTGAGCGAAACTGGCGAACTCACGGCGATGCATTTCCTTGCAGACATATTCGCCCAAACCGCGCTTCAGTCGAGCCTGCTGAGTCGGGCATGAAGGCACGGTTATGGTCACAATCTCATCGGTTTGAGAAATCTGGTAACCCACCAAGATGCACCAGGGGAAAAGCTTGATCGCTTTCACAAAGCCGGAAAGGCCCTGCTCTTCAATATTGAAGCGGGCAATCAGGTCTTTAGCGGCCATGCCAGCAATGCGCTCCCAAACCTGCTCGTTGATTCTTTCCGCCGTAGCCTGATCAAAATGTTCAGCCACGTTGATAAACCAGAACGCGTCCGCAACCCGATAATGCCACAGAAGGAATTCCAGGTAGCTTGTGAGTTGTTCCCGATCCATCTGCTGAAACGCTGTCATATCCATGGTTTGTTCCTCGATTCAAACTCGCTCTTGCGCCGACTGGAGTTCGGCCAATTGCCGCTGCAAGGCCAGGACTTTGTCCTTGTCTTCACGGGGCTCGCATTTGCGAAGCCTCTTGAGGCCATCGCGATACCAATCCATCCCTGCCCTGGTCTGCAGCGGCTGGGTTTCTACATCGTTGGGCAGCTGTTGCCGGGATATTTGCGACAGGATCCGGACCTTGGCATCTGCTTCCAGGTGGGCATGTTCCGTCACGATTTTCACCAGGAGGGCCCATTCTGCAGGTGAAGGACCATCCCAGGCGTGAGTCAAATTGAAAAGCTTGTGGCAAACCAGGGCGGCATCTCGTTCCTCCTGATGCTGAAAATGGCGGCCACTGTATAACCTCATGGCTTCCCGCCCTACCTGACCAATGAAGGCCAGATAGAACCACCGAAGGGTAAGAAAATAGCCTTCACGGCTTAACTCGCGGCTGGCCCAGTAAAACGGGTTACCGACATTCTTGATGTTCATTGCAAGGCGAGCTACCCGATACAGATGGCGATGCCGCTTAAGCAGCTGGAGCACCGGATTGTCATTGACCGTTCGGTAGAACTGGTAAAAACGTTGATAATCAGAGAGCTTGCGGTTGGCAATCAGCCTCCAGGGAGGTACGGATGCAAAGCGGGAGATTTTTCGGCTCACCCGCTGCATTAGTTGGAGAGACTGCCAGAGGGTGGCTTCGTATTCGGGGGCATCTTTTTCAGGATGATAAATGCCGGCAATGGCACGAACAACGGCAAGAGCACTGGCGGTGAACGGTTCCACGCCGATTCTCAGTTCGCCTTCGGGGATGTCCCAGACTTCACGGCGCAACCGTCGGATACATTCCATCGCCTGCTGGTCCTGAGTGCTAAGGGGTGGCAGCAAGTCCAGTTCGTGCTGTTCTTCTAGATCTGATTCGAGCAGGCGTTGCCAGCGGCGGCGCATCCACCAGCGCAGCACAGCGACGGTCAGGAGCACGCAGACAGTCACGAGCAACAAAAGGCCGCTGACCCAGTGCCTGGCAATCACTTCCGCAAGTAGAGCAGAAATACCTTTAAGGGATATGTCCATAAGACTCGGTGAGTTGTTTGCGGATAAGGAGTTCCAGACACGTTCTCAAAACGGTGGGGTTTCCGTTGGTCGGCCTTCCATCCAGAGTTTCAACGCAGGCAGCACATCGGATTCCCAGCGCGAGCTGAGGCGCAGGTCGAGGAACTTGGCATACAAAGCATCGAGGGCGGAGAAGACCTCCTCCAGGAAGAACATCTTTTCCAGAAAACGGCCCTCTTCATCTTCAGCGTCGAAATCGGGGAGCTGCTTCGGGGTCTTCAAACCTTTGATGGTCCAGAGGGTGGTATCCATGGTCAGGGTGTATTCCTGGTCGCCGGTGCGGAGTACGACTTGCAGTTCCTGCACCCATTTGCCCTGCTGGAGCGCAGTGCGCGCTTCGTGCAAGGCGGACGCCTGGGTGGTACAGATAACCCGTTCGCGGCCATCATCCGGCCGGTTGAGGACAAGTCGTTCACCCAGGTGAACCGTGGCCGTGCGCCCACTCTTGAGCGCCACGCCAGCCTGCTGGTGTTCGCTGAAGCACCACAACCAGGTAAGGAACTCATAGCCAAGAAAGCGACCATCATGGAGCGCATGGATCGACTTGGGTGACACCAGGCCGGTCAGCAGGTCCTGTTGTCGAGAATCGAGCGGAATCTGCTGGAGAGCCCAGTGAACATGGAACAGTGGGATGGGATAGATACGGAAATGCTTTTCAAAATGCTCCAAAAAACCGTCGAGCAACTTGCCGGCGGTGCTGCTCACCAACAACCAGCGGCTTTGCGAATTCCACAAAACGTCGCAGGCGGCCGGTTGGGGGATGGCTCGCTTGACCAGCCCAAGGGTGACATCTTCGCGGATGCTTTGCTTTTCCTGGCGCGAAGGCCAGTGGCCATCGTGTTCCTGGCGATAACGTTCAACGGCCTGGCGAAGGTGTTGCTTCACGATAATTGGGGCGATTTTGCGCTGATCGATGCGGAAGCTGCACGCAACATAGTCACCAATGTGGTAGCTGGCGAAGGCAAAGGCGTTATCGAAAATATCGGACCAGGAGGCGAAACCTGCCGACTTCTCCTGGTCATCTTCCAAATCTCTGAAAGCGCCGGCCCGCAGTCGTTCGTCGACATAACCCCAGAAGTCCTCGGTAACGGGTTCCGGCACGTGAAATCGAACAAAAGACGCACTTGCTGAAAAGATCCCCATCTGCATCCTTCCTGAAGCCCCGATGAGTACCCACTTGGCCGTCGACGGGGCTGTCGGTACGTGGGTCTGAACTGCGGGAAGCGCAACTCCACCAGGTTGAGGTTTACTTGCTCGCCCCGACGGGGGGCAGAAGCCCCTTGGCACGAAGTTTGGCGCGCTTCTCACGGCGACGACGACGGCGTTCGATTTCGCGTGTTCTTTCCTTTTTGTGTTGGGCCATGATACTTTCCTTTCTTGACTTGGGGATGCGACAAGACAAAAACAGCCGGTCACCACCACCGGCCGAAACAGTTGATGCATTCATGTGGAAGGTGCTCCAACATGGTGGAGACGCCATCCTATTTAGCGAACCGGGCTCATGCAGTCAACGGAAAACACCCGGAACGTCGCGGTAGACAGCCACAGCTTGGCGGCAAGCCCGCCTTTGGGCGGCAACCTGTTCATAAAGAGAAAGCATGGAGCGGCTCCGCCACTCGAATGGCGCACACGGCACACTCCATGGCCAGGCTCCGAATGATCCCTCCCCTCAAAATTTTACCGTTTTGACGATATCCTCGTATTCTTTAACTTCATCAGGCGTCAATTCGCGATGCAGCAGCGCCTTGTTGATCATGATCGGGCATTTCTCATGAAGCGCCAGGGCAACGGCATCGCTCGGGCGACTGTCGAAGTCCTCCTCCTTACCGTCGATGACGGCATAGACTTTAGCGTAGTAAGTGTTTTCCAACATCTGGTGGATTTCGATGCGGCTGATCTGAATCCCGGCGCGGCTGAGGATGCCGAGATAGAGATCATGGGTCAGGGGACGTTTGGGTTCAACAAACCCCTTCTCCTTGGCAATGGCTGTGATTTCGGCTTCGCCGATGAACATGAGAAAATAGCGGTTGTCGTCTTCAGATTCCTTCAGCACCACCATGTTCCCCTGGGTCCGGTCGGTCTTGATGTAGATTTCTTTTGCGGTGACAAACTCAAGCTGTTCCATCCCGTGACCTCCCACCTGTTCAGGGGCAAAAGCCCATCCTTGTGAAGTCTTCCCGATCTCCGTGGAGATAGTGTTGCGAAGCTGCGGCTCAGAGCCTCTCCGATAGGCTCGGTTCTCACACCGCCACAATGAATTTGTCTCGGTGTTGTGCTGGTTCCCATTATAGCTGACCTTGGACCCATACGCCAACGATCTCTGTCAAACCCTGCCGGGACGCTGCTTCTGGTTGATTGCTGCCAATTATCAAGGGGCATGGGGAAGCTCCGCGACACATTGGAAAATTCTGCGACCGCTCGATCAGTCCTGAAATTGCGCTGGTCTCGCGTCTCACCGCACAGAGCCCGAACAAACGTTGCCAATCTTCGACGCAACAACAATTGATTGATCTCAAGTATTCCGAAGAAACAAGAGGATTCGGGCGATAATAGACGACTGCGGTGGAAGTGAGTGGGGGCAAGCCGGTTGGCTGATTGGAAGAGGGAGTTTGCATCTCGGTAGAGAAAGGATTACATTTCACCGCGGAAGGAAACTGGCGGCGACTGGAATAATCGCATCCAATGGCTGCATCCAATGGGCGCGCTACGGTTGGCTGTTGGAAGACCTCTAAAGTTCGTCACCTCCGCGTAGAGACTGAGGTCCAGAAGTTCACTGCGAGAACCTGAGATTCCCGCCTGCGCGTTGGAATAACGTATCCTAGCTGGATGCATCTTGCAAACCGCCTCTACGATTTCGCAATTCGAATCATTTCTCGCGGTCGACACCGGACCTCGTGAAGACCTACTGATCAGGGAGGACATGGCCAGGGTGGCTGCTAGCAAACCATACCAATCTCGACAGATTCAAGTTGGTTCTGTCGCCATCGGCGGTGGTGCCCCGGTTGTGGTTCAATCCATGACCAACACCGATACCCGCGACTGGCAGGCTACGGTGGACCAGATCCGGAGGCTTGAAGAAGCCGGTTGCGAGCTGGTGCGGGTCGCGGTCCTTGACCAGGAAGCGGTGGAACAGCTACCCCAGATCAAAAGCGCCATTGGTATCCCACTCATTGCCGATATCCACTTCGATCATCGTTTGGCGCTGGGGGCTTTGCGGGCTGGGGTCGATGGGCTGCGGCTCAACCCCGGAAACATCGGCGGGGCTGACCGAGTGCGCACCGTGGTCAAGGCCGCCCGGGAGCGTCAGGTCCCGATCCGCATTGGTGTCAACAGCGGTTCTCTGGAAAAGGAGCTGCTGGCGGAACACGGCCGTCCAACTCCGGAAGCCATGGTGGCCAGCGCCCTGCGCCACATCCGTCTGCTCGAAGACCACGATTTCGATCTTATCAAGGTGTCGCTGAAATCTTCGGATGTCCTTGATACCATTCGTGCCTATCGATTGCTGGCGGCTCAGGTGGACTACCCTCTCCACCTCGGCATCACCGAAGCCGGAACTCTGGTGGATGGGGCCATCAAATCCGCTCTCGGCATTGGCATTCTGCTCTTCGAAGGTATCGGCGACACCATCCGGGTTTCACTCACCCGCGACCCGGCAGATGAAATCCCCGTTGCCTATTCCATCCTGCGCGGGCTTAAGCTTCGTGAGCGTGGGGTGGAACTGATCAGTTGCCCAACCTGTGGCCGCACCGAAATCGATCTCATTCCCTTGGTGGAAGAAGCCGACCGCTTACTACGCAAGGTCCGCACTCCCATCAAGGTGGCCATCATGGGCTGTGTGGTCAACGGGCCGGGGGAGGCGCGGGAAGCCGATGTCGGCATTGCCGGCGGCCGCGGCAAGGGGCTGCTCTTTAAGAAAGGCGAGCGGATCGAAACCCTTGCCGAGACCGATCTGTTAACGCGCTTCTGACCGAAATCGAAGCCATGACCGGCGAACAGGTCTTGAATCGCTAACGCAAGAATGGGTTCTAGTCGTGCGCCTTTTTGAAATCATCGATCAGGTTGTCAGCTACCATCCCGACGCCAACGTTGCCTTGCTGGAAAAGGCCTACGTGTTTTCCGCCAAGGTCCACAGCGGGCAGGCCCGTCTATCAGGGGAACCCTACCTGGACCATCCTCTCGAAGTCGCTGGGATCCTGGCGCGGATGCGCCTGGATGAGGAAGGTGTCGCAGCCGGACTGCTCCACGATACCCTCGAAGACCAGCACGTCAGCCTGGAAGAACTTGAAAAGGCCTTCGGCAAGGAAATCGCCTATATCGTTCAGGGGGTGACCAAGATCGGCCAGTTCGGTTTCCAGAGCCGTGAGGAGCGTCAGGCCGAGTACATGCGCAAGATGATCCTGGCCATGTCCCAGGACATCAGGGTGCTCCTGATAAAGCTGGCGGAACGCCTCCACGGCATGCGCACGCTGCAATATCAGGATTCCGACAAACAGCAAATGATTGCCCAGGAAACCCTGGAGATCTTTGCGCCTCTGGCCGGGAGGCTGGGCATCGACTGGCTCAAGACCGAACTCGAAGACCTGGCCTTTCACGTACCTTCATCCTGACATCTACGCTGAAATTGCCCAGGGACTGGCCAAGACCGAAGAGGAACGCAGTCGCTACATCGAAGAAGTCCGGCAGATCCTCACCACGCATCTCCAGGAATTTCAGATCGAGGGGCGGGTGAGCGGCCGTTCCAAGAACATCTACGGCATCTACAAGAAGATGATCAAGCAGAACCTGGACCTGCAGCACGTCTACGACGTGATCGCCTTTCGCATCATCGTCGACTCACTCAAAGCCTGCTATGAAGCACTGGGTGTGGTGCATGCGCTGTGGAAACCTATTCCCGGCCGTTTCAAAGACTATATTGGGATGCCGAAATCCAATCTGTACCAGTCCCTGCACACCAGCGTGGTGGGCCTCTACGGCGAGCGCATGGAAGTGCAAATCCGAACCGAAGAAATGCACCGGGTGGCCAACGAAGGAATCGCTGCTCACTGGCGCTATAAGGAAGGCAAGGGGACCGGCCATTTCGATGAGAGTGAAACCCAGCGGTTCTCCTGGCTGCGGCAGTTGTTGGAATGGCAGAAGGATCTCAAGGACCCGCGGGAATTTCTCGAAGCCGTCAAGGTGGATCTCTATCCCGATGAAGTCTACGTGTTCACCCCCGGTGGTGATGTCCAACCGTTACCGCGCGGTTCCACACCCATCGACTTCGCCTACGCCATCCACACCCAGGTGGGTCACCAGTGTGTCGGCGCCAAGGTCAATGGCAAGCTGGTGCCGCTGCGTTATGAACTGCAAAACGGTGTGACCGTGGAGATTATCACCGCAGCCAACCACCATCCCAGCAAGGACTGGCTTAAGATTGTCAAGACCAGCAAAGCCCAGAGCCGTATCCGCCACTGGATCAAGACCGCTGAACGGGAACGGTCTATGGCTTTGGGGCGGGAAATCTGCGAACGAGAATTCCGCAAGCGCGGTTTGAACTTCAACAATTTTATCAATTCGCCGGAGCTTCAGGATGCGGCCAAGGCGTTTTCGCTCCGCACCATCGACGATCTGGTGGCGAGCGTCGGCTACGGTAAGATCTCGGCCGTCCAGGTCATCGGCAAGCTGTTCCCGGCACCCATCGAAGAAACCAAGCCGCCGGAAATCTCTGGAAAACGCCGTCGCCGCGCTGACCAGGGAGTGCTGGTCAAGGGTATCGACGACGTCATGATTCGTATGGCCAAATGCTGCAATCCGCTGCCCGGGGAACCGATCGCCGGCTACGTGACGCGGGGCCGCGGGGTGACCGTTCACCGCTTCACTTGCGACAAGGTCCAGGAAGGAGATCTGGAACGGCGCATCGAAGTGCAGTGGGATACTGCCGGCGTCAGCCAGGTATTTCCGGTGGATATCGAAGTGCTCTGCGCCAACGTGCGGGGAATGCTGGCCACCCTGAGCGGCATCTTGAGCGACCTGGACATCAACATCCTCGATGTCCATCTCGAAAACCTACCCGATGGGCAAACCACCTGCCTATTTACCATCGAGGTCCGCGATAAGCCCCATTTGGAGCGGGCTGTAAACACCCTCAAAGGGACCAAACACGTTTATCGGGTGCGCCGTCGCAGCAAACCAGGGAAGTAGGGCACGGAATTGAAACGAACTGTTGACCGTCATGGTGTGAAGCGAGCGTCCAGAGGTTAGGATTTTCCGCCAACAACAGATGGTAGTTCGATGGCTTATGCAGAGAACCGGGTGGTCCGAGAATCGTGACCTCGGTAACATCTCAATCAGTTGAGGCCAAAAGCACTGGATTCCCGCCTACGCGGGAATGACGAATAGCGCAACCTGCTGTCATTCCCGCGCAGGCGGGAATCCAGAAGCTTGGGGCATGTGACCATTGCCCACGCTTAATGAGAAGATACAACGCTTATGAGCATTTTCACTGCTTGAGCAAGAAGGACTTGAAACCACCACTCAGGACTTTCACACGAAAACCATGCTGCATCAAAGTGCGGGCCGCGTAGTAGGAACGCTGTCCCACCAGACAATAGGTACAGATTTCGCGATTCCTGGGGAGTTCTGCCAGGCGATTACGGAGTTCGCTGAGCGAGATATTGACCGCGCCGTTCAGGTGACCGGCGGCGTACTCCAGGGGTTCACGTACATCCAGCAGGAGCATGTCACTTTGGTCAAGATCTTCGCTGTGCGCCAGCTCCAGGTCGCCTCTGAGCACATTTCCGGCGATCATCCCGGCCAGATTCACTGGGTCCTTGGCGCTGCCGAACTGTGGGGAGTAGCATAGCTCGGCTTCTTCCAGATCAAACACCGTGGCCTGTCGCTGAATGGCCATGGCCAAGACATCGATGCGTTTGTCCACGCCTTCCGGGCCGACCGCCTGAGCCCCCAGGATGCGGCCGTCGGTCTGACGGAACAGGAGCTTGATGGTCATGGGCATAGCGCCGGGGTAATAGGCGGCATGGTGACCCGGGTGGAGATAGATCTTTTCGCAGGGATCGGGACCATCCCATAGCCCGATGCGTTTCAATGCCTTCTCGCTGGCCCCGGTGGACGCAACGGTCTGGCCGAAGACGCGGCAGATGGCGGTGGCCTGGACCCCCCGGAACTTGGCTGGGCGCCCCATAATGACATCGGCCGCAATGCGACCCTGGCGATTGGCGGGTCCCGCCAGCGGCACTAGACACCAGTGGCCTGTAACCACGTCTTTGACCTCGACGGCATCCCCCACAGCCCAAATGCGCGGATCACTGGTGCGCATCTGATCATCGACCCGGATGCCGCCCAATTCGCCGATTTCCAACCCGGCGGCCCGCGCCAGACTTGATTCCGGGCGTACCCCGATGGCCAGAAGCACCAGGTCGGCAGTCTCGGTGCTGCCGTCCTGGAGTTGTACCACGCAAACCACCGGCATCATTGGGCTGCAAACCCTGCCACCGCCTGACCCAGACGAAGCGTTACGCCGTTGCGGGTGAGTTCGCCATGGAGTGGGGTTGCGATTTCGGCATCGAGGACCGGCATGACCTGAGGCATCATCTCCACCACCGTGACCGCCAGACCACGCCGAACCAGATTCTCCGTCATTTCCAGACCGATGAAGCCACCGCCCACCACCACAGCTTTCTTCGCCCCATGTTGAACGATCCACCGTTTGATCAGACGGCTGTCGGGAATTGTTCTCAGAGTGAAGATGCCGGGAAGGTCGATCCCAGGAAGTGGCGGCCGGATCGGCGTCGCCCCTGGCGAAAGCACCAAAGCGTCGTAGCCGTGGCGGAACACTTGGCCGGTATTGAGGTCGTTCACTTCGATCTCGCAACGTTCGCGGTCGATGGATAGTACGTCGCAGTTCAGGCGCACGCCGATATTAAACCGTTTGAGGAACAATGCCGGGGTCGCCATCAACAGCTTGGCTTCTTCATCGATGATATTGCCGACATAATAGGGTAAGCCACAATTGGCAAAAGATACGAAAGGACCGCGGTCAAAGATGGTGATTTCGGCTTCCTCCGCCAATCGGCGTGCTCGGGCGGCACATGATGCGCCACCGGCAACTCCTCCCACAATCGCAATCCGCATGGATTCTCCTTTAGCGTGCTGAATAGCTTGTTCAGATACACAGCCGTGCAACAGATCACCCCAAAAACCGTAATAGCTAAACCAACGTGACCCCCAGATTCTGCATGCAGCCGGTACAGGCAACGGCATGTTGAGTAATGAAACGACTCTCCCATCCATAAATGCTCATGACGATGGCTTCGAACATCTTGGGAGCGATATCGGGGAACTGTTCCAATACCTTCTGGAACTTGTCGCGCGTCAGGATCAGGCAGCCAACCGTGGTAACGGCACGCAAGCTGAAGAGCCGCTTGGTGTTCGCGAACAACGACTGCCCACCGATCAGTTGCCCTTCGCAGAATTCGCCGAGCACTGTTTCGCCGTCGTTATCCATCACCAGTGCGGCTCTTCCTTCCAAGAGGTAAAAGATATGGCCATCCACCTCATGCTGGCGGAATAGCAATTCACCAGGCTTGAATGTCTCCCGTTGACAAAGATAGGCCAGCAACTTCAGGGGTTCGATCGGGATACCCGCAAACAATGGAATCTGCATCAGCAACTCGAGGTTAGCCCGGAATTCACTATGGGCCGATTTTGGTTCCGTGGACGAGTTCATAGAACAACCCCTTCTTGGTCAGGAGTTCTTGATAGGTGCCCATTTCCATGATCTTGCCGACCTTCATGACAGCGATCTTGTCGAAGTTGCGAATGGTGTCAAGACGATGAGCAACGGCTATGAGGGTACTGGCGCCTTTCCATCTGGTTTCCAGAACGTTCTGGATGCGTTGCTGGGAGGCATTGTCGAGGGCCGATGTCGCTTCGTCCATGATAAGGATTCGCGGTTCTTTAAGGAAAGCCCTGGCAATGGCAAGCTTCTGCCGCTGTCCACCGGAGAGACGGTCCCCCTTGGTGCCCACCCGGAAATCCATCCCGATTTCGAGAACCCGTTCGAGCATGTCTTCTTCAATGAGTAGCTGGATAAGCCTCTGATTGATCTTGTCCTGTCCCTTGGGATGGTCGCTACGCACTTTGCCAAAAAGGATGTTGTCCAGAATGGTGAACGAATGAATGTAATCGGACATCTGATAGAAACTGTAGGCTCCAGGGTCGTCACGCTGGATCATGCTTTTGAACACGATCCGGCCATCCAGGATCAGCTGTTCCAACAATTCGGGAAGCGCCACAATTCGGTGCACACCAGGGATGAAATCCAGCGCAAGCCGCAACAGAGCCAACCGGTCCGCATCGCTGACCTGATGAAGCCCGGCTTCATCGACGCGTGCCACCAGTTGCCGGTAATCTTCGAAGTCAGTGGCGTTGATAGGACTCTGTTGGAAAAAGATCTCATCGGGGGTGACTATCCCCAAGATGTCGATAACCTGATGCGCTAACTCCCAACCCAGGTCAATCAATGGTTTGGTCAATTGGGCCTGGTCCAGAAAGTCGAGGAAATACTTGTTGCTGGGCAGCCGGTCGATCAGGAATTCATCACGGTTGGGCTGTCCGAAGGTAAGGTTGACTGCCACCGTGGAATAATACAGGTACCGACGCTCATCAAAAAACTCCACATAATCAGCCAGTTCTTCACCGTACTCCTCCTGAAAACCTTGACGGATACGGATCAGTTTGCTGATCAGTTCTTCCTGCTGAGCAGGTAACAGCGCGTTGAGACCAAAGCGCAGCACGTCGACGAAAAGCCCCACCTGCTGGGTCGCCTCAATCATTTCATCCAGCGTGGGCAAGGAAATGCGAGTCGAGCTTTGGGTGCTCTCCAGCAGGGCCTGACACGAGTAAACCAGGTTCTCCTTGATGGTGCCGTCGAAGATATAGGGGGATTGTGAAACGATGCCGACGTTTTGGGCGAGGTCGTGTTTGGTCAGTTGCGCCACTTCGTGGCCGTCAAGGGTCACCGAACCGCCGGTGTATGGATAAAGCTGGGCGATACACTGGGCCAACGTGCTCTTGCCACTGCCGGAATACCCTACCAAGGCCAGTTGTTCACCCGGCGGTAGATCCAGGTTGATTTCCTTGATCAGCTGAATGCCGCCGGCAACGCTAAACGACAGGTCCTTGACCTGAATAGCCCCGTGAAGATCGACTGGTGGCCGGTCAACAGGCTCCAATTGAAACTCCGGGGCGACATCGAAATACTCCACCATTTGCCGATAACTTATCTTGGCATCCTGATAGACCTGATAGAAATCCATCAATTCCCGCCACGGGTCATAGAGCTTTTCGTAGGCGGAGAGGAACGCAACCAGGGCACCAAGGTCAAAGCGCCCCTGAATCGCCAGATAACCACCCACTATGAACAGGATAAATGGCCCAAGATTCTGGAAAAGATTGTTGATCACCTTGATGGCGAAGCGGTAGAGGTTCCAAATCACCCGGACCTTGAAGAGCTGCTCGACGAATTCTCCGTACTTGCGGTTTTCAATGCGAAAGCTGCCGTTGCCGTGAACTTCATGAATGCCTGAAATCGGTCTCACCGATCTTGCTGCTCAGCGAGCGGGTGATATCAACCCGCTCCTTATTGGCCTGGTTGGATTTTTTCTGGAGCCTTGGCACCACCACCGTCACCACGGGGTAGATGACGATGCTCAAAGCCGCCAGCAGCGGATTCAGATAGAACATATAGGCGGCGAAGGCCAGAAGCGTCAGCAGATTGGTGACCGGGACCGCTATGGCCATACCCACAAATTCGGCGGCAGTGGCCAGTTCGGTAACCAGCGAAGTGACCACCAAACCCGCTGAAGCCTTGCGAAAGAAGCTGAGCGGCAAGGTTAGGATGTGGGCGTAGAATTCCTTGCGCATGCGCGCCAGGGCCTGCTGACCGAGGTAGGTCTGGAGTGTGTTGATGACGAATTTAAGGCCACTGGCCAGGAGCACCGCGCCCAGATAGAGACCGCAGTATAGGTAGAGTAAGTCCAGCTTCTTGAAGGGGATCGCCTTGTTGATGATGTTCTTCTGCATTTCCAGAGGAAACACCCGGGTAGCAACGGTGACCAGAATGACGGCAAGGAGAAGAATCTGCAGCTTAAGGTTGCTGGTCTTGACCCAATAGCTCAATGGACGCTTGGTGATCATCGGGTACCTCGCGGGTGGTATAACCTGGTGGGCTGTGACCAAACCCCGGGTAGCGGGGTTAAACGGGCCGAGAGAAAGCTCAAGCCGGAGGGGGTGAACGCCGCCAAACCGGGCTCTGGGGCCGCGCCTGAGTGCGACTTGTAAGTTCCTGTTACATGTTCATTGACGGGCTGGCAAGCATTTTATATGCTTTCGTCCAGGATTGAGGTTGCAGCATTGATTCCGGAGCGGCACCGCTTGCCGGTGGTTTTCGTCAAGCTGACTGCCGGTTCTCCGCAGATAGTTCCAACAAAAGGAGAAACCATCGTGGAAGTTAGCGAAAAGAGGCAGGACGGGGTCGTTGATTCTGTCCCTGAAGGGACGGTTGGATTCCAATACTTCCTGGGATTTCGAAAAAACACTGCTGGAGATGGTACAGGGCGGCGAAACCAGGTTCGTGCTGGACTTTTCGGAATCTGGACTACATCTCCAGCGCTGGTCTGCGGGTGTTGCTCAAAGCCGTCAAGGAGCTCAAGCGCACCGACGGCCGCCTCTGCGTCTGCGCCCTTAAGGAATACATTCGGGAAATCTTTTCTCTCTCCGGGTTCCTTTCGTTTCTCCCCACCCATGCCACCTTGGAAGAGTCGCTCAGCAGTTTCCAGCAAGCGCGATAGCGTTAAGCCTCAGGCTTGGTTCAGTATTACCCCGCGCATGCTCTCACCCATTCGGGCACAGGCAACGAGTTGCCTGTGCCCCATGCCTAGCCAATGCTGCTGAAGTCAATCTTCCCCTCCCCCAGAACATTGGGAAGTAGCATGGTCATGAAGCATCTTCGAGGATGGACTACCATTTACGAAGATGCTCATGGCTCCGCGCCGGTGGCATGCACCGGTAGCGGCAGACCCGCCTTGCGCAGCAACAGTTCCCAGTCTTCATCGACCATTTCCTGAATCTGATCCAGGTCGTGATCGCTGAGGTGTTTGAACCGACCCTGTAGACGAAAGTACTCCTTGACCAGATAGCCTTTGGGCTGGAAGTTGATGGTGTATTTCACCCCGCCTTCCACCTCATAGAGCGGGAAGATGTTGGTTTGCACCGCCATGCGAGCGATCTTCACCGATAATTCCGAAGGGATGCGCCAGCCCGTGGGACAACTGGAAAAAATGTGCAGGAACCGCGACCCCTTCATCGCCTTGGCCTTCTGGACCTTGGCAACGAGGTCCTCGGGGTAGGCGATGCTGGCCGTGGCGGCGTAGGGAATGCGGTGCGCCGCCAGGACCTCCACGATGTTTTTCTTGCGCATTTTCTTCCATTCACTGCCGGGCGTGGTGGTGGTCCAGGCGCCGTAGGGGGTCGAGGAACTGCGTTGCACGCCGGTGTTCATGTAGGCTTCGTTGTCGTAGCAGACGTAAATGAAGTCTTCGTTGCGTTCGACCGCCCCGCTCAAAGCCTGAAAACCGATGTCAAAGGTGCCGCCGTCCCCGGCCCAGGTGACCACGGTGGTTTCGGTGTCGCCCTTGATGTCGAGGGCGGCACGCACGCCGCTGGCCACCGCCCCGCCGGTTTCAAAAGCACTGTGCAGTACCGGTACCCGCAACGTCGATTGTGGATAGGGACCAGCGATGATCGACCAGCAGCAAGCCGGAATGATCATTATCGTCTTTTCCCCCAGGGCCTTGAGCACAAACCGCATGGCAATGGCCGCACCGCAACCGGGACACCCGACATGTCCCGAACACATCAACTCCTGATCAGAAATGTCAAGTCTCATGCGAGAACCTCCTGGAGGCCGACCCAGACGTCTTGCCATTCCGGAACCGCGCTTTGTGCGGTGCGCCAGTAGATATTTTCGATCACGGCGGCGGTCACATCGCGGCCGCCCAGTCCTGCCACATAGCCAAATACCAAGGGCCGCTGCGGCAGGTTGCAGAGGGCGGCGCGCAGTTCCTGAGTGAAAATACCGCTGACGCCAAAGGAGAAATTCCGATCGATGACCGCCACTTTTTCCGCCTTGGCCAGGATTTTCCGCATTGTCTGCCCGGGAAACGGACGAAAAAGCTTCATCTTGACCAGCCCGACCGACTCGCCACGTGCCCGCAAGTCTGCAATCACCAGGCGCGCGGTGCTGGTGATGGTCCCGGAAGTGACCAGGATAGTCCGCGCGTCGGCGCAATCAACCGCTTCGATGACGCCATAGCGACGCCCAAAGTGACGGGCGAAATCCTCTTCGATGGCATCATATTGGTCCAATACTGCATCCATGGCCATCTGGATGCTGTAGCGCATTTCCATGTAGACGTTGGGTGGTGCCAGTTGGTTGAAGGCACAGGGGTTGGCTGGATCCAGCTGAAACTTGGGCCTGAAAGGCGGAAGAAAACGGTCCGCCTGGTCCTGATCGGGCACATCTACCGGTTCATAGGTGTGCGATAGAAAAAACGCGTCTATAACCACCATCACCGGCAGATTGACCTCTTCAGCGAGGCGAAAGGCGAACAGCGTCGTATCCAGGGCTTCCTGACTGTCTTCGCAATAGAGCTGAACCCAGCCGGTGTCGCGCTGGGCCAGGCTGTCGGTCTGTTCGGTCCAGATGTTCCAGCCGGGCGCCAGAGCGCGGTTGACTTCGGCCATGACGATGGGCAGCCTGGCCCCCGACGCCCAGTGAAGAAGCTCGTGCATCAGCGCCAGCCCCTGCGAGGAGGTGGCGGTGAAGGTGCGCACGCCGCTGCTGGCTGCGCCGATCAGCGCTGCCATGGCCGAGTGTTCGCTTTCCACCCGCAGAAACCGGGCCGGCAGGGCACCGCTGGCGCACAGTTCGGAAAGCCGTTCGACGATATGGGTTTGCGGCGTGATGGGATAAGCCGAAATCACCTGGACGCGTGCCAGCCTGACGGCTTCCGCCACCGCGTGGCTGCCTTCGAGAACCTGTTTCATGAGGGAACCTTTCGCACCAGCCAATTTCGATTGCAACCAGCGTTCGTCATGAATCCCCACGGATTGCACGCGGATAACGGAACCAGATGGCCATTCAGGAGAACTTCGCCTCGGACCGGTTCTCAGCCCGGTTCTTCCTCGAGGGTCATGGCATGGCGCGGGCATTCCACCACGCACAGCCCGCAGCCTTTGCAGTAGTCGTAATCGATATGACGGCCCTGGTTGGATTCATCACGTTTGACCGCGACATCCGGGCAGAACAGGCGGCAGTTGTCGCACTGGTTGCAGATCCCGCAGTTGAAGCAGCGTTCCGCTTCCCGCATGGCCAGATTGGCGGAAATTTTCAGTCCGATTTCGGCAAAGGACTGCAGGCGCTCTTCGCGCAGCAGACGCGGTTGAACAACGCGTGCTGAGAACTGAAAATAGTCGCTGTTGATCTCGGCAAAATCAACCAGGTGAGGGTTCCTGCGGCACCGTGGGCCGTGCAGGTACATTTCCATGGACAGGGCCGATCCATTGCCGACGCTGCATTCGGCCAACCTGGCCGGGACAGCGTCCATGCCATCCCGGAGGATCACATCCAGCGCTATGGCAGCTTCCTTGCCGGAAGCCACGGCATGCACCACGCTCTTGGTGGCGGCTATCAGGTCTCCACCGAAAAAGGTCAGAGGGCCTTGCGGGTTGCAGATCACAACGCTGTGGTTGAGGACCATTCGAGCATCTGCGGCAGAAGGAGGCTGCATCCAGCTTTCGGATTCTTCGGCGCCGATGGCGATAAAAACCTGCTGCACTTCGATGGTGGAAGGGTTCTGCGCCTCCGGTTCAACCCGGACTTGAGTCCCGGGAGACTCCTCGGCCACCCTCATGGCTTGCAGGGTGAGGACGAAGCCCTTGGGCGAGGCCTCGATGCCGGCCGGCATGCACAGTTCCATGACGGTCACGCCTTCGTCCAGCGCCATGGCGATTTCATCAGCAAAGGCGCGCATGTCCTGCTGCCTGCGCCGGTAGATGAGGACCGCGCGGCCACCCAGACGCCGCACCGAACGGGCCACATCAATGGCGGTGTTACCGCCGCCGATCACCGCCGCGATACCTTCGATCGGCTGTGCCTGTCCGCGGCGGATTCCTTCCAGAAAGCGCAGGCCGTCGGCGACACCGGGAAGGTCTTCGCCGGGAATGCCAAGTCGCTGGCCCCGACCATGGCCGCAGCCGAGAAAAACCGCAGCGTATTCGCCGCCGGCCTTCTCGATGAACTCGCCGGTAATGGCGACTCCGCATTGGATGCGAACCCCCAGGGACTCGATGCGGGCGATCTCGTTTCGCAGCACCGTCAACGGCAGTCGATAGGTGGGGATGCCCCAGCGCAGAATGCCGCCCGGTTCCGGTTGAGCTTCGAACACATCGCAGCCATAGCCCAGTCGCGCCAGAAAGTAGGCCGCTGCCAGGCCGCTGGGGCCGGCACCAATAATGGCCACTCGCTCGCTCCGCGATGGGCGCTGTTCCAGGTTGGATATGAAGTCATAGCGGCTGGCCGTGTCCGCCAAGAACCGCTCGATCACCGGGATGGCGATGGCGCTCATCAAACTGCCCCCGGTTACAGGCGGCTTCGCAGGGATGAAAACAGACCCGACCACAGACTGCCGGAAAAGGATTCTCCTGGAGAATGGTCTCCCAGGCTTCCTTGAAAAGCCCCTGGCTGGTCAACATTTCGATGCGGCCGATATCTTCCCCGGCAGGGCAGGCGGCGCTGCAGGGCGCGGTCTTTTCGTCGTAGCGAGGCCGCAGGAATCGCCAGGACCCGGTCTTGTTGCTTTCGGTGGTGAGGTGGGAGCGTGGAATATGCAAGGATGGCACGCAAACCGTTGTTGAGCTGGACATGGCAGGTCCTTATCTGGAAGAAATCGGGTAACCAGTGACCAGTGGAATGAGGTGAGTGCCAGAACCTTCCCGCAATCAGGCAGAAGCGCTGATGATCTGAACCTGATCATAGGCTTCTTCGGCTGCCCTGATGTTTTCCTCCGGTTTGCTTGGCACTTCTTCCCGGATGGCCTGGGCTACGGTATCCATGGGGGGCATTCCCAGCATGCGGGCAAAGGCCCCAAGTATGGCGGTGTTGACGATGGGGTGAGTGCGTGTTCCGAGTCCATGGTTGAGGGCAATGCGGGTGGCATCGACCAGCGCCAGGCGGTAACCGGCGAACATGTCAGGATGGTCTGGAGGCGTCGGGGAATTGATGAGTACGAAGCCGCCTGGCTTGGCTCCGCGAGTGACATCGACGCCCGGCAGCAAGGTGCGGTCCAGCACCACCACATGGTCGGGAGTGTAGACATTGGTGCGCACCAGGATCTTACTGACGATCCAACCGCAGATAGGCCTCCACCGGGGCGCCGCGGCGTTCCACTCCAAACAGAGGAAAGCTTTGCACGAAGTACCCAGCCTGGAAAAACGCCTTGGCCAGAAGAATGGTGGCCACAACCGTGCCCTGGCCGCCGCGTCCGTGAAACCTGACTTCCAGCATGATCGTGTCGTCCCTCGACCCATCCGCCTGTGCGCATCACAATCCGAATCCGGACTGGTGTCACGGACACTTGTGTCACCGACACTTGTGTCACCGACACCGAGCCCCCTTTGCCGGCAAGCTATACTCGTGGCAGCCACAGAACACACCTGGCTGATGCGAACCAACCTCAACCAGGAGCTGTCATGGTGGGCTCCACACCACCACCACGGCGCGGGCCGGCGATTCTCCGAGGCGGCGAAAGCTGTGGCTGAGGTCCGATTCAAAATAGATGCTGTCACCCGGTTCCAGGATTTCAACGCGATCAATACTGCGAAACTCCAACCGGCCTTCCAGCAGGTAGAGAAATTCCTCGCCGTCATGACTCATGAACACCATATCGCTGGTATCCGCGCAGGCGAACTCGACCATGAACGGTTCCATGTGTTTGTCTTGCTTCTTGGTCTCGAGAGCTTCGTAGCGATAGTTGACTTCACCCTTGTGGTGGTGGGGACGCCGCTCCACCCAGGAGCGATCAGCACTGCGAGTGACCGAGATCTTCTCAGTGCTCAATTCATCCTGGAAAAAATGCGCCATGCTGACGTTGAGACCGCGGGCCAGTTTGAGCAGGGTCGCCACGGGCGGCACCACGTGGTCGTTCTCAATCTGAGACAGAAAGGGTTTGGAAAGCCCGGTCTTGGCGGCCATGTCCTGGAGGGTGTAGCGGTTCTTCTGACGAAGTTCGCGCACCTTGTTGCCAATCTTGAGAGCCTTGACAGCGAGACTAATTTCCTGATCTTGCGTCATGATAACTCCTCAGCGGCTTAGGTTTTGGGACGACTCAATTGTATGCCAACAGGTATTAGAAGGTAGGCGCTGATTCGTGTGTGCTTTTTTGAGACCTACGGCCGAATTGTAAACCCACTGCGGTTTGATTCAAACAAAAAAGATTTGCTGAAAGGGCAAGGGGAATCGACTTGAAGGTCCAGCCATCAAGATCAAGGTCCTGCCAGGGTTTCGCCCAGGCAGGACCAGTGTGGCCAAGGAAAATGCTACTGGTTGGCCTGGAGGAACGCGGTAAGGCTGGCCGGGTCTTCTACGTTGAAGATCTTGGCATCACGGTTGATGCGGCGCATCAGTCCGCGCAGAACCTTCTTAGGGCCGACCTCGACGAAGTGAGTATGGCCGGCTTGCACGAGATAATCCATGGATTGGTGCCACAGCACCGCATTGCAGAGCTGCCGAATCAGTTTGTCCGGCAACTCGGCAGCGTCAACCAGCGGTTTGCCATCCACATTGTTGACCACCGGGATCTTGGGGTCGTGGAAACGGCATTGGTGCACCACGGTGGCGAACTTATCGCGGGCTGAAGCCATGCAGCGGCTGTGCCATGGTCCGCTGACATTGAGCTGCACGCATTTTTTCGCGCCGGCGTCGTTGCTCATGGCCATAGCACGTTTCACCGGTTCGTTCGGACCAGTAATAATAACCTGTTCGGCGCAGTTGATGTTGGCCACTTCCACGTCACAAATCCGGCAGATCTCCTCAAGCCGCTCCGACTCCAATTCCATGATGGCGGCCATGGCTCCCGGTTCGGCCTGAGCGGCTTCCTGCATGTAATGGCCCCGATGCTTTACCAATCTGAGCACATCAGCCAAATCCACCACGCCGGCGGCATACAGGGCGCTGTATTCGCCGAGACTGTGGCCGGCGGCGGCCACCGGGTGGATTGCATGGAGTTGCAATACCGTCAGACAGGCTAAATTGACCACAGTGATGGCGGGCTGAACGTTTTCGGTCAGGACCAACACCTCTTCCGGACCTTCGAAGCAGAGTCGGGTAATATCCATGCCCAGAAGATCGTTGGCTTGGGTGAAAAGCTCTCGAACCTCCGGATAGCTTTCGTAAAACTCCCGGCCCATGCCGACATACTGGGAACCCTGGCCGGGGAAAAGAAAGGCCCATGACTTCATTTGTGTTCTCCTCCGGGACAAAGGCATCGCTGCGTCAGGATCAATGTGCCGCTATTGCCCGCATTTATCGATGGCAACCTTGGCTTGTCAAGCCGATTGTGTGAAATGTTCGTGTCGCCTTGACATTATTGCGCCTTTGGGTGAGGCAGTTTAGACTCTCTGTGGCGGTCCAAACGTTCACTCCGTCCGATGGCTGCCAGCATAGAGGAGGTATTCGAGCAGCCGACATTCGATGCCACTGTTGAAAAACGGGATGCGACGGGTGGCCCTCAGGCCGATCTTTTTGGCCAGGTCCAGATTGCCGGTAAACACATAGCCGCGATAGCCGATGCAGTGCTGCTTGAAAAAATCGCCAATGCCTTTGTAGACAGCTTCGAGAGCGCGCATCCGGCCCAGGCGTTCACCGTATTCGGGGTTGAGCACCAATACGCCGCTGCCTTCGGGGACCGAGGTTTGGGTGAAATCGCCGGTCGCAAACTCGATCAAGTGCTCCAGCCCAGCAGTGGCAGCATTCTTTCGAGCAGCAGCGATGGCCTTGGGATCCAGGTCGGTGGCAACGATGCGGCCTGGTATCGATTTGTTCGCGGTGGCCCGAGCTTCGCGGCGCAGCTGCTGCCAGGCCTCAGCGTCGAACTCTCGGAGGTGCATAAAGCCGAATCGGCTGCGTAGCAGACCCGGCGCGCGGTTCAGCGCCAAGAGCGCCGCTTCGATGGCGAATGTGCCGCTGCCGCACATGGGATTGAGGAAATGGTCCGTCCCGCTCCAGCCCGTGGCAAGGATCACCGCGGCGGCAATGGTTTCCATAAGCGGCGCCTTGAAGGGGATCTTGCGATAGCCGCGTTTGCTGAGCGGTTCGCCGGAAGTATCCAAGTAAATCCGTGCTAGATTGTCCTTCCAGTGCAGGTGGACCACCACGCCTTTGCGTTCCGGTCCTGAATCGGGGCGACGGCCGCACTGCTGGCGAATGCGATCGACTACAGCGTCCTTGCACTTGACATTGGCAAAGCGGGCATCGCGGATGCCGGGATGATCAACCGAGGAAGTCACTGTCAAGTAGCCATCGTCGGGGATGATGTCCTCCCAGGCGATGCCGCTGACACGGCGGTAGAGTTCCTCGACATCGCGTGCCACGAATGCATCCAGCAGATATAGAACCCGGTTGGCGGTTCTGAGCCAGAGATTGAGGTGCTGAGTGCTCGCAAGGGTCCCCTGGGTTTCGATGCTAGCCACCGACTGGCTGATTATGGGGAAGCCCAGGGAGCGCAATTCTTCGCTCAAGAAGGGCGGGACTCCTTTGGGACAGGTGATTACAATGGTGTTGGGAGTGGAAAAAAGCGTTCCGGTCACACAGACTCCAGTTGCAAAATGATTCGAGGTGTGGTGGTGGACAGTTCAAGGAGAGGAACCCCAACTTCATGCACTCTGCCGCATACTCCATATCCGCTATCAAAATCAAGATCCAGCACAATTTAGTACTCTGAGAGTTTTGTTTTGCAGGTTTGATGACCAGGCCTTCATTCCCGCGCAGGCTGGAATCCAGGTGTTTTTATGGTTCACTGATCCCCCGCCTTTGCGCTGAGCTTTGGACACACTTAACACCGAGGGTGTGACGAGGAAAGATGGCTCGGGTGGCCCAGGCAACTCGTTGCCTGGGTCCGAAGGACAGGAGGCTTGCTCTTCCAATATCCGACCGAAGCCCTTCCTCTTGCCCTTCAGGCACGGCCAACGAGTTGGCCGTGTCACCCGGGAACCAGAACCACAAACCTCTGGGGAGGACTCCAACGTCTCGATGACATCACCGAAGCCCTGCTCATCGCCCGCCCGCACCTCAAGTCCGGACCATAGCCACGGTGTTATGTGTGGGTAAAGCCCAAGCCTTTGCGGGGGCGACATCCTAATACCCATGGAAACTACTTTGACGGAGTGCTAAGTTGAAAGCCACGCAATGAAATAACAAAAAACCGCAGATCATTCCGCTTAAGACCGATCGCGTTGTCGGTGGCAGCCACAGGCGGTATTGTTCCCATTATAGAAATTTGGCTGAGGAACCAACCCGACATGCAAGACTTTGATTTGACATCACCGCGGCTTCCCCGTGGGCAGAGGCCGTCCCCCAAGCCGCCCTGGCTGCGAGTGCGACTTGCGAGCGGGCCTGAATACGAACGGGTCAGGAAGATGGTCCGGCGGCTGGGGCTGGAAACCGTCTGCGAACAGGCGCGCTGTCCCAACCAGTGGGAATGCTGGAAGTGCGGCACCGCCACGGTGCTTATCCTCGGTCAGGTCTGCACCCGTCACTGCGGCTATTGTGCGGTGCAGAGCGGGACGCCCCAGCCGCCGGACCCGGGCGAACCGCAGCGAGTTGCCCTGGCCGTCGCCACTATGGGATGGAAACACGTGGTCATTACCTCCGTCACCCGTGATGATCTTGCCGACGGCGGCGCCGCCCAGTTCGTTGATTGCGTCAAATCCGTGCGGGACCTCGCTGCCAATTGCTCTATCGAACTGCTCATCCCGGATTTGCAGGGAAACACCGCAGCGCTGGCGGCAATTGTGACTTCGCGTCCCGCGGTCCTGGGACACAACCTCGAAACAGTGCCGCGACTCTATCCCAGGGTTCGCCCCCAGGCGGATTTCGACCGTTCCCTATTGCTGCTTCGCCAGGTCAAGGACCTGGACCCCGAAATGCTCACCAAATCGGCGATCATGGTGGGGCTTGGCGAGACCTGGGAAGAATTGTTGGCGACCATGTACCGTTTGCGGCAAGCGGGCTGCGATATCTTGACGATTGGCCAGTACTTGGCGCCCAGTCGGCAACATCTGCCGGCTGTAACGCTACTACACGCCCGAAGAGTTTGATGCCATCCGGGCAGCAGGTGATCAGGCTGGTTTTCACTGGGTGGAAGCGGCTCCCCTGGCACGAAGTTCGTATCACGCCGAACGCCAGGTCCGACCCCGCTGACGTGAGGTGAAGCGGGAAACCAGCCGGATTGAGCTCAATCCATCCGGCGGCGGTCCATCCCAGAACTGAACCTCGAGGGCGGTCAGATGCCCGTTGGCCCTTGGCCGGCGCTAATCGCCTGAGATTCAACAAATCGCCCTGCGATTTGACCGGCAATATCAGGGGCATTGCCGCCGGCACGATTGTTGACGATGACGTGGATCTGGACTTTCTCCCGGATGGCGGTGTGGATGAGTTGGACCGTTTCTTCCACCATGAGCGGGTTCTGCATGCCGTCCACCAGGCGGTCGAAGGGATAGGCCCTGGCGTAGGCATCTTCGTAGCGAACGCCGCGCGGGGTCATGAGTCGTACCAGGCATTGCTGCGCACTGTTGAGGAAGCGCCCGCCGGAACGGGCGAATTGGTGTGCCAACCCTGGAAGCCAGGTCCAATGCGACAGAACCTGTCCCACGCCATGTTTGATGAAGACCTCGAAGACCGGTTCGGCCAGATAGGATTCAGTGCGCAGCTCCACATGATAGCGCTGGTCTGTTGGCACAGCACTGAAAAACCGGTCCAGCTGTGTCGCGAATTCGGCCACATCGGTACGCTCTCCCTGCCGCTGGTATTCCTGTTCAAAAACCATGGCGGCAAGCGTGGGGCCAAAGAGCTCCACGGCGGGTTGATAGAACTGTCGGGTGAACAAATGAGGCTGCAAATAGTTCGGGTTGGCTAAATACCCCCCGGCCCGGTAGAGCTTCTGAGCCGAGACCAACTGAGGGACCTTGAGGACGATGCGGTCATCTGGTTGCAGGAATTGATGGTACTGCTGGAGTAACCGGTAGGTTTGAGTGGGTTTGCCGGTGGCATCGAGCAGCGGGCGATAGAAGGTAAAATCCAGCTCCAGCACGCGAAAATGTTCAAAGTACTCGGCAACGCTGTCCAAAGGAAGAACTGCTTCCACAAAGGACTTGCCGCCCACCTTGTGGGTGCGTTTGGTGATGCGGCCGGCATAGCGTTCTGGGGTGTATATCTGTCCCAACCAGCCCGAATAACGGTCGCTGGCGGTCCCAAGCAAGAAATTGGGATGAAGGCTGCGGAAACCATACCGGTCAGGATCGAGCAGCGACGGCTGGCCGCATGTGCGGTCACTGCTCGATGGGTGTCCGCTCATTCCGGCGGGTCCTTTTCAGGCTCCGAAGGTTGCTGCAATTGGGCAAAAGCGTCCCGGGCCAGATCCGACAGCCCGCAATCATCATCCCAGAACGCGATTTCCTTGGGTTGAGGGCGGCCCGCTTCGATTGGTAGCATTTCTTTTTCCATACGCATTTCTCCCTGTTGGACAATACTCAGGAGCTTCTTGCACAGGACTTTTTCACCCTTCGATACCTCAGGGCGGTGGGTGGGGAGCTTTTCCACGGTGTGCAGGTGGAACAGCACTTGTACCGCTGGATCGAATCCCGATCAAGAGCGGACCTCGCAGCACTAATGCCACGCCCTACGCCCTGCCATTGAGATAGCCGTCGTCCAGAATCCCTGGGATGAAGGGACGGTTGCTGACATCGGGGGGCTGAAACCCGAGCACCAGCTGTAGGAACTGAGTGACCATACGGTAGGTGACCCCCCAAAGGACCTCAGCGTTTTGCTGGTCATGATGAAACAGACAGGGGTAGTCCTGGGTGTCGCGCTGATAGCGTTTCGCCAGATGGGGAGCGATGTAAAGCCGGTAGCGGAAATAGTTGTTGGGGTCGAGAAACTTTCGAACGGGAATGGAGACGATGCGGTCCACTTCCCAGCTGGGGAAAAAGCGCCGTTGCCGTTCGACCCACACCACCAGCGGGTAGATGCTTCGCGGAAACAGAATCAGTCGTTCCTGCGGTAAGACCCCGAGAAACCTTACTCGCAAAGGATTGAGGCGGATCTCCTCCCAGCTTTCACGTAGACCGGTGGCGAGAAGGATCGCCAGTTGCCGGCTCTGCCTGGCCGCTGTGGTGTTCAAAGTCGTCCAATGGGGCCAGCGCGTCAGGGGCGAAGCCGGCAGCAAGAGAAGCTTCGCCAGCACGGCATCGAGGCGCGGTGCCATAGCGCCTCCGGGACAGCACAGGTCGCCCGGCTGTCGAACCATGCGGGAACGTTTGGTGAGAATCAGTGAGATCTCCGGCGGCGCACCGGGCCGTGGTGCGTCCGGGGAAAGCAGCAGCAGGACCGAGGAATCGGTGGCGTTGAAACGTTCGGCATGGGTTTTGGCGAGCACATGCCGCACCTGCGGTTCGAGCGCCAGGGTCACGTGGCGCTGCCATTGGCCGGGGTTGGTCAGCAATTGGCAATGTTGGTCTATGCTACTGCTCATGATGCTGCCGGTACGTGTCATTAGAGGCTAAAAAAAGCCTGTCCTTCCCGCCACTTCGCATCCAGGATCTTCTCGGATACCCGGACCATGGTTTTGATCTCGGGTGAGAACAGGCTGATCTTGAATTCCTCCAAGAGCCAACGAAACGAGTCGAGGAACTGCACGATTTCAGGGCCAGACCCGACCGCTACCTTCGATCTGAGCGCCGCATAACGTTGTTCATGGGGAGCGAGATGTTCGGCCTTGGCGCGGTCTTTGTCGGGTGAATGATAAGCGCGTTCGATGCGAATTCGCAGAGCCTGCAGATAGCGTGGCAAAGCAATCACCTGCGAACGTCTCCAGGTGTCGAGAAAATCTCTCGGAATCAGTGCATCCAGTTCTCCTGCCAGGAGTTGAAGGCGCGCCGCAGCCCCGCGGTTTTGTGCCGCCAGTTCCTGATAACGGCGCAAGGCCAGAACACTGATGCGTCGCTCATGCACGACCTGTAACACTTCTTCAAGGATCTGTCGACCTATTGTCCCAAGTTGCCCGCCCTGGAGCCTGGTAACGATAGTCTGAAAACGGTCGCGGTCAGGCTGGAGTGCCACGTCCACCTCGAAGAGTTCTCGAAGGATGTAGTGCTGCAAGGCGCGATCCGCGCTTCGGCGATCCTGTAGGAAGAACAGATCCCCGGCCTGATCATCGGGGAATTTCCAGGTCCTGAGCAGATGTTTCAGGTCGCCGGCAAAGGCCAGCTGGTAGAGGAGCAGCAAACCGCCGCAGCTTGCGCTTCGAGCTTCCTGTGGGGTGGAGAACAGGCGAAGCGAGACACTCTTGCCCTCCGCCACCAAACCCGGAAAGGCCAGACGTTCGATCCCAAAAGCGTCGATCCCGAGGCTTACAGAACCTGGCAGTTCCCCGAAATCCCAGCGGGTTATGCCATCTAGTTCGCAGCGGCCTCGAGCTTCCTCCCAGAGTGCTTCGTCGTGGCGATCGCGAGAAGCACCGGCAAGATCTTGCAGGGTGCGGCCGGCATTCAAGATCTTGCCGTCGGTGGTGAGCACCACGAAGCGCATAATCAAATGTTCGGGCAAATCGGACCGCTCCCAATCACCCGGTGATACCTGGACCCCGGCCAGTTCCGCCACCGCCCGACTGAGTTGCAGATAGAAATTGCCTTCGGCAAAGGGCAGCCGTTCCATCACCCGGTGAGCGAACTCCTGAATCGGCACCATCTGGCGCCGAAGTCCCTTGGGTAAGGCCTTGAGCAAGGTCAGGACCTTTTCCGGCAGCAGACCCGGCACCAGCCATTCGAAGGTTTCAGTCTTGAGTCGCGGAAGCAAGTGCACGGGCACGGAGGCGGTAACGCCGTCGTCGTCTTCACCCGGCCGAAAGGCATATTCCAGGGGCAGCGGCGGGTCATGCCATGCCAGTATCGTCGGGAAGTCCTCCATGGCCGCGCGGTCAGGGGTGACGCGGAGCAGGTCGGCTTCGCTCATGCGCAGCCTGCTATCGCCATCCTGATCCTTGAGGAAGTGGTTGAAGGAGCGGACATCGGCAATGGCAGGCAGGTGTTCATCGTAGAAGGCAAACTGCACCTCGTCGTCTACCAGAAGGTCACGGCGGCGGGTACGGTTTTCCATGTCTTCAATGGTCTTGAGTAACTCCCGGTTGTGTTCGAGAAAACCATACCGGCCGACCAGTTCACCTTCGATCAGGGCACTGCGGATGAAGATGGCGCGGGCCTCTTCCGGCTCAATTCGGCCATAGTTGATTTTGCGCCGGTCGACGATGGTCAGGCCATAGAGGGTCACTCGTTCAAAGGCCACCACCTGACCTCGGGACTTCTCCCAGTGTGGGTCGGAATAGCTGCGCCGGCACAGATGCCGGCCCAGGGTTTCCAGCCAAGCCGGTTCGATATTGGCTGCCTGGCGCGCATAGAAGCGGTTGGTCTGCACCATTTCGGCCGCCACTATCCAGGAACCGGCCTTATTAAAAAGCCCCGATCCCGGATAAATGGTGACTTCGCGACCCTTGGTGGCGTAGTAGCGGTTCTTCTCCTTGCGGAGCGCGATGTTACTAAGATAACCGCTCACCAGACTACGATGTAGCGCGTCATAGCTGGCCGGATTGTTGTTCATCGGGAAGTCCCCCAATTCGTTGAGGACGTCATGAAGCTGTTCATGGATGTCGAGCCATTCCCGCATGCGCCGGTAGGACAGAAAATGCTGCCGGCAGAACTTGCGCATCTGATTCTGACTGTTAGTGGCTTCCCATTGGCGCTGGTATTCCTCCCAGATGCGCAACAGGGTACCGAAATCGGACTGCGGGTGGCGAAACCGAGCGTGGGCCTGATCGGCCTGGGCCTCCTGATCCAGGGGGCGTTCGCGCGGGTCCTGGATGCTCAACGCGGCGGCGAGGATGGTTGCTTCCCGCAAAGCGTTTTCGTGACGCGCCGCAATCAGGATGCGGGCGAGCCGCGGATCGAGCGGCAGCCGTGCCATGGTGCGCCCGACCGTGGTGAGTCGGCGGCGGTCGTCCACCGCTCCCAGTTCCTGCAGCACGGCGAAACCGTCCTTGATGGCGGCGGGGGAGGGCGGATCGAGAAAGGGAAACTTCTGTACGTCCCCCAGGTCCAGGAAGAGCATCCGCAGAATGACTTCGGCCAGGTTGGAACGCTGGATTTCGGGTGCGGTGTAGCGAGGCCGAGTCAGGTAGTCGTTATCGTCGAAAAGGCGGATGCAGATGCCGGCTTCCACCCGGCCGCAGCGGCCTTTGCGCTGGTCGGCGCTGGCCTGGGAAATGGGTGCAATCGGCAGAGTCTGGGTGCGAGACCGGGCGTTGTACTGGGAGATGCGGGCCAGTCCCGGTGTCGATGACGAATCGGATGCCGGGGATGGTGATGGAGGTTTCGGCGACGTTGGTGGCCACCACGATCTTGTCCTGGACGGTGGCGTGAAAGATCCGTTCCTGGTCCACGGCAGCCATGCGGCCAAATAGCGGCAGCACCACGGTATGCAGGTATTTGCGGTCTACCAGACGCTGCGCCGTTTCGCGGATGTCGCTTTCAGTGGGCATGAAGATGAGAATATCGCCGCGGCGGCCGGTGGCTTTGAGTTCATCGACGGCGCTCACGGCTTGATCCAGATAAGTGATATCGCCGTTGTCGGCATCGCCGGAGATGGGAAGCGGCCGGTAGCGGACTTCCACCGGATACATGCGGCCAGAGACCTCGACCAGCGGTGCATTGTCGAAGGCCGACGAAAACTTCACCGGGTCGATGGTGGCCGAGGTGATGATGACTTTGAGATCGGGACGCCGGGGCAGGAGTTGCTTCAGCCAGCCCAGGATGAAATCGATATTGAGGGTTCGTTCGTGGGCCTCGTCAATAATCAGGGTGTCATAGGCGCGAAGCCGGCGGTCCTGTTGGGCTTCGGCCAGAAGGATACCGTCGGTCATGAATTTGATGCGGGTGCGGCGCGATGTGCGATCCTGGAAACGGATCTTGGAACCCACCAGCCCTGCGGCATCAGCTCCCAGTTCGGCCGCAACTCGCCGCGCCAGCGTAATGGCAGCAATGCGTCGCGGCTGGGTGCA
This sequence comes from uncultured delta proteobacterium, assembly GCA_963802715.1. Lineage (GTDB taxonomy): Bacteria > Desulfobacterota > Syntrophobacteria > Syntrophobacterales > Syntrophobacteraceae > CAWDJT01. The sequence goes on along the minus strand of CAWDJT010000030.1, from coordinate 5,372 downwards.
GCCGATCAGGCCATGAACCCCGCGTCCGGCTTCAAGGCACATCTTGGGGATCTGGGTACTCTTGCCCGACCCCGTTTCTCCGGTGATAACCAGCACCTGATGGTTGCCGATGGCGGTCACGATCTGGTCACGATAGGCGCAAATGGGCAATTCCACAGGATAATGGAGCGGCGGGACGCAAAAAGATGGCAAAGGCTTCATCAGTTGTCGATCGTAGGGCCGGGAAGGGTCCCGATCCGGGGAACATGGGTTGCGGTTGCAGTCAGCTCGACACCACCGCAAGCATGGTAACACAAACAACACATGATGCCGAGAGCCCAGTGCCGGAGCTGGTGCCGCGCGGCTTACGGTGCTTGCTTCGAGGCTCGATTTGGTATAGGTCTGAGGGGCTAACCTGGAATGAGCGGGCAATAACAGCTGAGGTCTTCTTTCACGGGCGCAAGTGGAGCATTCGTTTTTGCGCGATCCCATCTCTGAGTAACTTCGCGGTTGTTACTCCCGGATAATGGACCGCCGCAGGCGGTCTGAGACGCTAACCACTCGATAAACGGAGTCCCATACCGATGGAAAGCTATCGTCTGCAGATTGCTCAGGCCGTCGATTATGTCCGGGGCCACCTGGTTACCCAACCCGAGGTGGCCCTGATTCTGGGCACAGGCCTGGGTGGTGTGGCGGAAGAGATGCAAGTGGAGACGGCACTGGCCTATGAAGATATCCCGCACCATCCGGTCAGTACGGTGGCCGGCCACCAAGGCCGGCTGCTCATCGGCACCTGGGTCGGCAAGTCGGTGCTGGCCATGCAGGGCCGATTCCACCTCTACGAAGGCTACAGTCCGCACCAGATTGCCTTTCCCATCCGGATGCTGGCGGAACTGGGGGTCAAGGTACTATTCGTATCCAATGCCGCCGGTGGTTTGAATCCACAGTTCCGGCCCGCCGAACTGATGCTCATTACCGACCACATCAACTTGACCGGCCAGAACCCGCTGGTCGGCCCCAACTGGGACGCCTGGGGGCCACGTTTCCCCGATATGACTGAACCCTACAGTCGCCGCCTGCAGCAACTGGCCTTGGATGGTGCCCTGCAAATCAAAATCCGACTGCATCAAGGCGTGTATGTGGGTGTGACGGGACCGAGCATGGAAACTGCCGCGGAAACCCGATTCCTGCGAGGCACTGGGGCTGACAGTGTGGGCATGTCCACCATCATGGAGGTGATCACTGCAGTCCACGCCGGGTTGGAAGTATTCGGGGTGTCGGTCATCACCAACGTCAACCTGCCCGATTCCTATCAGCCGGCGCCTATCGAACTGGTCATCGCCAACGCCCAAAAGGCCGGCGCCCAACTGATGGCACTGTGGCGCCAGGTGTTAGCTCGGCTGTGATCGTTAGTATCCGCCCAAGAATATGTGTGCCATTTCGTCGTGATTTTTGTGTCGCGTTTCATTGCATTCAACACGACCTACCGTAGGTTGCGTTGAATGCAATGAAACGCAACGTCTGCATGTGGGTAAAATTAGACAGTCTCTTAGCTTAGAGCCAGCAATGGCATGGCTGACATCGAGCGGCCCGTCACTGCGACTGGGAGTCGCCGCCGGCGTGCCATGCTCGCCGGCTTGAGTACGATGAATGGGTGGAGTCGGCGCTACTCGATGATGATCGTCCTGGCAGACCCACTAAGAAACTATCTCAAAAATGGCTCAAACGTTGTTGATCGTCATTCCGGCGAAAGCCGGAATCCAGGTTTTTCCAGGGGTTCTGGACCCCGGCGTTCGCCGGGGTGACGGTGTAAGCGAGTTTTGAGATAGTTTCTGAACACAAACACCCTTCAAAAGCGGAGTACTGCATGCTGGAAACCCGGGATCAGGATCCGTCCATCATTCAGGATGTAGATCTGCTCATCACCGATGGTTTAGTCCTCACCTTGAACGATCAGGACGAGCGTTTTGAGGCCGGTGCGGTGGCTATTCGGGGCGCGGAAATTGTGGCCGTGGGCCCGGCAGAAGCGATCACGGCCCACTATCGTGCCGGCAAGACTCTGTCAGTGCCGGATTGCGTCATCATGCCCGGCCTGGTCAACGGCCACACCCATGCCGCCATGACGCTGTTCCGTGGCCTGGCGGACGATCTTCCCCTCATGGACTGGCTGCAAAACCACATCTTTCCGGCTGAACAGCGGCTCAATCCGGACTGGGTGCATTGGGGGACCCTGCTGGCCTGTGCCGAAATGATCCTGTCCGGGACAACCACGTTCTGCGACATGTACCTGTTCGAACACATTGTGGCGGATGCGGCTCGGCAAGCCGGGATGCGAGCCTTGGTGGGAGAAGTGCTCTATGATTTCCCGTCACCGCATTATGGGGCGATCGCCAACGGGCTGCGCTTCACCGAAGAACTCATCCAGCAATGGCGCGATGACCCGCTCATTCGCATTGCCGTGGAACCACACGCCAGCTACACCTGTTCCCCCGAACTCCTCAGGCAATGCGGGAAACTGGCTGAGAGCCACCAGGTGCCGCTTATCATTCATCTGTCGGAAAACGACACCGAGGTGGAAGAAATCCTGCGCCGATATGGGGTCCGACCGGTGGAACATCTGGAGCGGCTAGGGTCTGCTCGGCCCGACGCTGATAGCCGATCACTGCGTGGTTCTGGACGATGACGAAATTGCTTTGTTGGCCGCCAGGCAGGTCAATGTGGTGCACAATCCGGAAAGCAACATGAAACTGGCCAACGGCGTGGCCCCCGTCCCCAAACTGCTGGAGGCCGGGGTCAATGTTGCCTTGGGAACCGATGGCTGCGCCAGCAACAACAATTTGGACATGCTGGGGGAAATGGATTGCTGCGCTAAGCTCCACAAAGCCGCAACGCTGGACCCTACCGTGCTGCCGGCTGCTCAGGTGCTGGCCATGGCCACCGCCAATGGGGCTCGCGCCTTGGGCTGGGGAGATCGCCTCGGCGTGCTGGCGCCGGGGAAGCTAGCCGATTGTATCGTGGTGGATTTCTCCAAACCTCATCTGACGCCCTGCTACCGACCTGTTAGCCACCTGGTTTATGCAGCCCGCGGTGGTGATGTGCGCCACAGTGTGATTCATGGCCGCCTTGTTATGGAAAACCGCCGACTGCTGACCCTGGACGTCGAAGAAATTATGGCCCAGGTGCGCCACATCGCCGAAACCATCCGGCCCTAACTGGTGGCGGGAGACAAAGGTGCAAGGAGACACATGACGGTTGATCTGGTCCTGACCCACGGCTGGGTAGTGACCTGCGATCCAGACCATACCACTATCCGGGATGGGGCGCTGGCCATCGATCGGGGTGTCATTGTCGGTGTGGGGACGACGGCGGCGATTGGTGAACGATTCCTGGGTCGTAATCTGGTCGATTTGACCGACCATCTGGTTTTTCCGGGGCTCATCAACGCCCACACCCATGCCGCCATGACCTGTTTTCGCGGTCTCGCCGATGACCTGCCGTTGCAGCAGTGGCTCCATGAAGTGATCTTCCCCGCCGAAAGGCGCTGGGTGACACCCGAACTGGTCTACTACGGTACCCTGCTGGCGGCGGTGGAAATGCTCGGTAACGGCATCACCACCTTCTGTGACGGCTACTTCTTCGAAGAACATGCGGCCCAGGCGGTGCTGGAATCTGGCATGCGAGCGGTGTTGGGGCAGGGCATCCTGGATTTCCCCACGCCGGATCAGGGTGACCCGTCACGCATGCGCGAGCGAGCCGGCGAATTCCTGGAACGCTTTCCGGCCAGTGACGGGCGCCTGCGGCCGTCTCTTTTTTGCCATGCGCCCTATACCTGCAGCCCGGGTACCTTGCAGTGGGTCAAGGACCTGTGCCGTCAACGAGGCCTGCTGTTCCAGACGCATCTGTCGGAAACCGCTGCCGAGGTGCATCAACTGGAAAATCTTTATGGTCAAAGACCGGTGCAGTTCTTGGATGGGCTGGGAGTCCTGGATGGGGACACGCTTTGTATCCACGGTGTGTGGCTTGATGCCGACGAAATCGATTGTCTGGCTGAGCGCCAGGTGGCCCTGGTGCATACCCCGGAGAGCAACATGAAGCTGGCCAGCGGCATATCTCTCCTCCCGGCCATGTGGGCGGCCGGTATCACGGTGGGACTGGGAACCGACGGTTGTGCCAGCAATAACGACTTGGACCTGTTCGCGGAAATGGGCACGGCGGCCAGGTTTCATAAGGCCTTCAGCCGAGATCCGGTGGTCGGCTCGGCCAGTCAGGTCCTGCACATGGCCACGCTCCACGGTGCCGGGGCCCTGGGCTGGGATGATGAAATCGGCAGCCTGACACCGGGAAAACAGGCTGACATCGCTGCGATCGATCTTCGGCGCCCGCATCTGACGCCGCTCTACGACCCGATATCGCACCTGGTGTATGCGGCCTCCGGCAATGATGTCAGCCAGGTCTGGGTGGCGGGACGGCCAGTGGTGGTCGATGGCCGGGTGGTAACGGTGGATGTGGCGGCGGTGATCACCGAGGTGCGGCGCCTGGCGGCTTCAATTGCGGGCGGGCAAGGCTTGATGGTCTTATGAGAAGTCCATAAAAAAGATGCGGTGCAACGCAGATATTAGACTTTAGCGAAACCATGAAAACTTGTTGCGTAAAGAACAAGAAAGCGGGGTTCAAACCCCGCTTCGCATGAAAGTCGAAAGGTAATGTCCGGCTGATAAGGATCTTTTAAACGTGGTCCAGATGTTCCTCGCGATACTTGTCGATGACTGCCTCGTCTACCAGAGTTCGCATTCGCTGCACACAGGCATCATCGGCACAAGCCTTGGGCCAGAGCTGTGGAACGATTTCGAGAATGATCTTTTTCTGATCTGCCGCGTTTAAGCCGATTATCCCCGTTCTAATCTCATCAAAGGTCATGGCTGCTTCTCCTTGTGAATGGGTCGACCGCTCAATTTGGCAGGTGGTATCTTCCGTGCCGGCTTCCGCATGGCGTTTCCACGTTCTCCCTTGCCACCGATGCTTCCGAAAAAACTACCCCACCGTGGTCCAAAAATCAAGGCAATGTGATGCCAGACTTTTTCAGCACACACTAGTACAGGAAATCATAAGTAACCGTAAATAAAAGCAAATCAACTCTGGGCAGTCTCCAGGTTTCTGCCACTTGAGGGTTGGATCAACTGATGTAGGAGAGAACATGAGAAGAGCCAAGTATCCTGTGAATTTGACGGAAGAAGAGCGTGAGATCCTGGTGCAAATCACAAGAAAGCGCACGGCGGAGCAAAGCGTGGTAAAGCGTGCGAGAATCCTCCTAATGTCAGACGCGGGTGCGCGGAACGAAACGATAGCTGCAGAACTTGGGGTTGGAAACCAGGTTGTGACCATATGGACGAAGC
>CAWDJT010000029.1:0-13381 GCA_963802715.1 uncultured delta proteobacterium | reverse complement strand
CAACGTATGCGAGGCCGTGGCAAACCTGGGTCAGGAAATCCACCGCCCGGGGGACGGGAATTTTCCCCAGCCGTTCCAGCAAGTGGTTGAGGGACTGGCCTTCGAGATACTCCATGACGATGAAAACCGTTTGAAAGAGTTCCTCGAATGTCGTAAACCCGGACAATATTTCTGTGGTTCAGCTTGGCGATGATTTTGGCCTCATCCCTGAACCTTCCGAGAAACGCCTCCTCCATGGCCATGTTGTGCTTGAGCATCTTGATGGCCACAGGCAAACTTAGGTATTTGTGAATTCCCTGGTAGACAATGCTCCAGCCGCCCTTTCCCAGTTTGCTCTTGATGAGATACTTTCCGATGTGGCGGTCTCCGGTGAATGATTCGGCTTCAAACCGCTGGGTCACCAGTTCGGTGAGGAAGAACCTCAGGTCGGGGCATCGGTTGGAGACGCTTTGGAACTCGGTGCTGCTGAGTCCCCACAGCTTCATGTCGGTTTCCGCTTCCACGTTGGCGCTTCGCGGTTCACCGGTCAAAACGGCCATTTCCCCGACCACGTCGCCTTCACGCAAACGAGCCAAGGTGCAGGTGCTATCGCCTCTCTCCAGTTTTACCGAACACGTTCCCTCCTGGATGATGTAGAGCATGTCCCCCACATCCCCTTGGGAAAACAATCGCTCCCCGGCACTCAAGAGTCTTGAGCTTGAGGCAGTTGAGCAGATGACAGACAGCATGCTCCGGAACGGAATCCAAGATCTGGGTGTTGAGCAGAAATGCCAGGTCATCAATCTTTGGAATGGATTGTTTATGAACCGAGGCCTGGAAAGCGGACTGGATCCTCAAGGGCATACAGAAACTCCAACCCCGCCGGATAAAGGCCGCCGGTCTGCATCCTTGCGAGACCATACCGGACGGGCGAAAAAGGCCCTCAACTCGCTTTTTGCCAAAAGCAGTGCCCGAAGAACCAGTCTGGGAAATCGCCTTCGAGGTCGTGGGACGATTCTATCAAGGCACCCTTTTCGGAAATGTTCAGGACGTTGACGTAAAAAGCCGACGATGAACCAGCTACCCGAGGAGCATCGGTAAAGGAGTAATCCGGCCGGCCTTGACCGTGTCGATCTGGACCATTCCCAATAATGGTTTCGCTGGCAGGCTTCTCTGGCAACCTCGGCGATCCTTGTTTTCCACGGCAGACCCCTTTTGTAGTTATACTCGCGAAGGATGAGATCCTACGTTTTTGAAGGTCTTCTGGATTCCGGCTTAAAGACTGCCGGAATGACGTCAGAAGCGGCATCTACTTCAGTCATGCCGGCGAAAGCGGCATCCAGGGTGTTTACGAAAACGCCACTTCTAACCTCAACGAGTATAGTGTCCATCCGGAAACCCGATGTTTTTGGCTCCGCCGTGGGAGGACCGGGGGAGAGGGCTGGATGCATCCTGCCTACGGCAGGACTGCAAGGTAAGGCCATTGCCCCACCCAACCTCCCCCCTCCAGAGGGGGGGACGCCCAACTCCGAGACTGAGGCTTGTCCGTAAATAAGTCGACGGGCGATTTCCCCCTGGAGGGGATTTAGCGGGATTTCGCTCCGGGTGCACGAATAAATCCCCCCCTTTCAAAGGGGGGAACTTTATCTTGTCCCCCCCTTTTTCAAAGGGGGGAGACCTTAGCTTGATGCCGGATGAGGTCCATCCTCACCCAACGAGCTTCGAGGCTGGTGCGGCGTTCACGGAAGTGTTCCCTCTCCCTCAGGGAGAGGGGTTTCCTGAGGGAAGATAGATCTGAAAGCCCCCTCACCCCGTCCCTCTCCCCCGGAGCGGGGGAGAGGACGAAACGTCTCGTTGTAGCATTAGTGATCCCGAAATGCTCACGCACCAATGCACCGAACGCCAACGTATATCGCATTGGACTTCTTTGATTTGTCAAGTTATTTTTCTTATTGTTTCCGTGCTGTATTCATGGGGTTTTTTCTCCTTGCCCGCTGCTGCAATTTCCTTTCATTGAATGATAGTAGGGTTACCAGGATGGCCATCGAGGGTAACCATCACTCACTGCCGAGGTTCTTATGATCGACCACTTTCTCCGCGGGATTCCGCTTTTTTCTTCACTCGAAGGCGAGGATATCGAGGAGCTCTCTCGCATTATGACCGTGGTGGATCTGCCCTCAAGAGTTATCCTGTTCCGTGAGGGTGACGCGGGTGACCGTCTTTACGTCGTCCGCAAGGGCGAGGTGGAAGTCATCAAAGGAATGACGACACCGGAGGAGCAGATCTTGCGCGTGCTCAAGGCGGGGGACTATTTTGGCGAGATGAGCCTGTTCAATTCCAGAGAGATCCGATCGGCCAGCGTCCGGACCCTAACTCCCGTCCGGCTGCTGGAGCTGGAAAGAGAAGCCTTCGCTGCCCTGGTCGGGCGCCGGCCTGCCATCCTGGGAGTCATGGTCCGCGAGTTGACGGTGCGATTCTCCGATTCCGAGAAAATCCTGATTCGGGCGCTCAGAAAGAGGAACATCAAGATGCGCAAGCAGTCCTCGGCGTTGCGGGACGCCCAGGATCTTGCGGCCATGGGGCGCGCGGTATCGAGTCTGGCCCACGATCTCAAGACCCCCCTGATCGCCATCGGGGGCTTCACGCGACTGGTACAGCGGCACCTGGAAGAGGGCAGCGCGGATCGCGACAAGCTAGAAATTGTGCTTGCAGAAACCCAGCGCCTCGAGAGCATGGTGAAAGACATGCTGGATTTTGCGCGGCCTCTGGAGCTTCACTGCTCGTTGGTCGAAATCGCGCGGGTTTTAGACCAGAGCTTGACGGTGATCTCTTCGATCGCCGAAGAGAAACGAATCGAAATCGAAAAAACGGTTTCAACGAACCTTCCCCAAGCCTATGTCGACGAAGCCCGGCTGCAACAGGCGCTCATCAACCTGTTGCTGAATGCGATTCAGGCTTCACCAACCGGGCACACGGTCAGTCTTTGCTGCCGTGAGGGCAGAGGCAGTATCTGCATTGAAGTGGCCGACTGCGGTTGCGGGATTCCTCCTGAGTCCAGGGAAAAAGTGTTTTCACCATTCTTCACGACCAAGAAGGAGGGGACCGGATTGGGACTTTCGATCGTCAGCAAAATTGTGGAGGCTCATCAGGGACGTATTGAGATCTTGGACAACCCTGGGCGAGGGACCATTTTCAGGGTAGAGATCCCTCTGCTGCATGATTAAGTTGTCCCCACCAGAATCATAAACAGCGTGACCCTCAGACATTCGTTTTGATCAACCACAACCCCTCAGGCAACTAAAGCTTATCCAGCGGGACAAGGGTGCTGTGTCGGTGCTCGTCGCACCGATACCACTTGAGTCGCCCATCATGGATGTCGATCTCGGTGGCCTCTCCCCATGGGGTAGGCGCCAGTTCTATATCGCGATCGGTGCATCCGCCTTTTGAATCAAAAGAAATGGATACCGGGTAGCGCCAAAGCAGCTTGAATGGACCGCAGCGGACATGAATTTTGCCGGTCTGAAAAGCGAACCGGCCAATCCCCAGCAGTGGTTCTTGGATAAGCTTTCTGCTGCCGGATCGAACGTTTGGTTTGATAAAATCACCACTGCCGTCCGACTGCCAATACCAGCCGTATTCTGCGTGGTGGCTTTCGTCGCCCGAATTGAAGAATGTGGGAGCCTTGGCGTTATACCCACGGTGGAATTCGGCAAATCGTATGGCGCAGGCATTGCTGCCGTTTCGAATCAACAGGAACCGGCCAAAGGGGGCTCCGACTTGGTGCCCTTCAATCCTGGCGTAAGATAGCGCAACCTTCTCATTGAATTCCATCGCCACAACCGTCCCCAGCGGAGACCAACACGGGAGTAACACAGTGGACAGCGTCAGGCCCAATATCCAAAACCATGACCGTTTATGCATCCGTAGCTCCCCCGTAGCAAAAACCTATCGGCCCGTCCACCTGCACCATGGCGTGCGGCCTCACCAATCGAATGTGCTGATGGTAAGAATAGCACAGGACCACTCCTCATGGCAAAGGGAGCGCAAATCTGCCATCAGGGAAGGAAGGCCGGCGGAGCGGCTTTCCATAATGTGCTCATGGCTGCTGCAGCGATGAGCAGTAAATGCGCCGGAAGGTTTCTCTTGAACCATGGTCATTTTAGTTCGGAAAGAAGATGGCGCTCTGCCAAAAATGACATTTTGACAACTCCCGACAGAAATGTTTGAAATCATCATAAGGAGTTTCTATATCAGAAACGGCCGTCAGCGTCTGAAAGTTGCCAGGCGCAGCTGCTGAGCCGTGCGTAGGAATACCGACCCCGTCGATGGCGCGCTTTGCCCGGCAACCTTCAAGAAAGGCAGAGCGGGGCATCACCTTCAGTCACCACCACTGCGAGGAGGATCAGCATGGACAAAATCTTGAGAATCGATATGGGTGCTGCGGGAGGGCCCAAGGCCGGTCACGGTTCCTTTGGGTGAATACGCAGGGCTGGGTGGTCGGGCACTCACTTCGGCCATCATTGCCAAGGAGGTTCCAGCGCTTTGCCACCCGTTGGGCGCCGACAATAAGGTGGTCATCGCTCCGGGGTTGTTGAGCGGCACCACCGCCTCCATGTCCGGACGTTTGTCCATTGGTTTCAAGAGCCCGCTCACGGGAGGCATCAAGGAAGCCAATGCCGGTGGGCAGCCGGCTCAGGTCCTGGCGAGGTTGGGATATGCGGCCATCGTTCTGGAAGGCAAGCCCGCCGGAGACGATACTTACAGGATCGTGATCAACAAGGATGGCGTGACAATCGACAAGGACAACAGCTGAAAATGCTTCCTAATTACGATCTTGTCGACAAGATTAAAGCGAAATACGGGGAGAAGATGGCCTGCATTTCCATTGGACCGGCCGGTGAAATGAAACTGAGCGCGGCTTCCATTGCCTGTACCGACATGGAACAGCGGCCGACGCGCCACGCGGGCCGGGGCGGTGGCGGTGCCGTCATGGGCAGCAAAGGCGTCAAGGTCATCGTCCTGGATGATGAAGGCATGAAAATGCGCGCTCCCAAGGACCCGGAGAAATTCAAGGAAGCCAACAAGATTTTCGTTGAAGGACTGAAGAAGCACCCCATTACCGGCGAAGGGCTGCCGGCCTACGGCACCAATGTCCTCACCAATGTGCTCAACGAAGCGGGTGGCTATCCCACCTACAACTTCAAGCAGGGCCGATTTGACGGAGCCCCCAACATCAGCGGCGAAACCCAGGCGGAAACGGAGACCGCCCGGGGGGGTATGGCGACTCATGGCTGTCACCGTGGCTGCGTGATCCGCTGCTCCGGGGTTTACCATGACAAGGACGGCCACTTCCTCACCAAGCAGCCCGAATACGAAACCGTTTGGGCTCACGGCGGCCACTGCGGCATTTCTGACCTGGATGCCATCGCCATGATGGACTTCCTGGACGACAACTACGGCCTGGATACCATCGAGATGGGGGTTACCATCGGCGTGGCCATGGAAGGCGGGTCTGATCAAGTTCGGTGATGCCGAAGGAGCCATCAAGCTGGTCAAGGAAGTGGGCGCGGGCACACCACTGGGACGCATCCTGGGCAGCGGTGCAGCGGTGACCGGCAAGGTGTTTGGCGTGGAACGGGTCCCGGTGGTGAAAGGGCAGGGGTTTCCCGCCTACGATCCGCGTGCCGTCAAGGGGATGGGCGTGACCTATGCCACCAGTCCCATGGGGGCGGATCACACGGCCGGTTATGCGGTAGCACAAAACATCCTGAAGGTGGGTGGCGATGTCGATCCACTCAAGCCAGGGCCAAGTGGAGATCTCTCGAAATCTGCAGATCGCCACGGCAGCCATCGATTCCACCGGCATGTGCCTGTTCATCGCCTTTGCCGTCCTGGATCAGCCGGAGACCTTCCAGGCCTTGCTGGACTTGCTCAACGCTTTCTACGGCCTGAACCTGACCGCCGACGACGTGGTGGCGCTGGGCAAACAGGTCCTCACCTGGGAACGCGACTTCAACGCCCGTGCCGGTTTCACTGAGGAACACGACCGCCTGCCGGAGTTCTTCAAACGTCAGCCGGTTGCCCCCCACAATGTCGTCTTTGACGTGCCCGATGAAGAACTTGACCAGGTGTTCAACTGGTAGATCGACGAAGGGAACCACCGGCAACGGTGGTTCCCTCTTCCCGAATTCCCTCCGCCATGGGTGGGACCTGACCCGCCGGTAGTTGCTTCCCCATATCCCAAGTTTGTGCATCAAGATTTGACCTTATGGATCTCACCGGATAGAGTGTTCTGGACGGTCCAAGGGTTGCCTTGCTTGCATACCTCAGGTCCAAAACTCCATACCAAGGGAGGAGTCTCTATGGAATGTTCGAAATGCCGAGCCGTCCTGGTTGTCGACGAAATCTATGACCACGCCGGGAAGACCCTGTGCGAGGACTGTTACCTGGATGCCTTGGCGGTGCCCAAGACCTGTGATCCTTGGGCGGTGCACAGTGCCAAGAATATGCCGAAAAACGCCGGCAACCTCACATCCATACAGCAAGAGATTCTTGAGATCATTCGCGGGCAAGGGCCGATTGACGCTGCCCGGATTTGCTCGCAACTGCAGATCTCTGAGGAAGAATTTCGAAGACAGTTTGCTACCCTCCGCCACATGGAACTGGCAAGGGGATTCAAGCAGGGAGAGCAGGTCTGCTATACCATGTTCGAGGGCTGAGTGGGCTGGGCGGCGAAGCAACAGCGACTGCGGCAACGGTCAAACAAATGCTCGCCGGCCCCTGAGGGTGTGAGTGCCGACATAGCGCATACCATCTGATATCAGTGAGCGGCCACGGCACTTTCAGGGGGACCGGCGTGTTTGGGCTTCTGCATGAGCAGGGTCAGCGGCACCAGGACGGCGGTAAACCAGGCAAACAACCAGAAAATATCGTTGAAAGCCAGCATGTTTGCCTGTCGCAGCACCTCGCGATAGATCCCTGCCAGCAGCATGGGCGACTGTTCCGGTGATTGGCCCTGACCCGGCAAGAGCTGCAAGATCCTCATGGCGTAATCTCGCAGGGTGGTGCTGAACGGCGTGACATGTTCCACCAGGAAGGTCTGATGGACCTGGGCACGTTGTGACAGCAAAGTGCTGCTGACCGCCACGCCGAAGCTTCCTCCCAGGTTCCGCAACAAGTTGAATATCCCTGAGGCGTTGCCCATCTCCTCCTTGGGGATGTTGACATAAGTGGAAGCAGCCAAGGGCACAAAAAAGAGGCCAATTCCGAACCCCTGAACGATTCGAGGCCAGGCAATACCGAAGAAGTCGGCTTCGAGGTTGAGCCCACTCATGAGCCACAATGCATAGGCCATAGTGGCGAGGCCAATGGCCAACAGCAGTCGAGAACTCACCCGCTTGCGCATGAGGATGCCGGCGACGGGCATGATGAAAAGGCTGGCAATGCCGCCGGGCCCCAGGACAAAACCGGCCCAGACGGCCGTATAGCCCATCAGCGTCTGGGCATAGAGCGGCAGCAGCACAAAGCCCCCAAACAGTGAAAAAAACCCCATGAACATGATGGCGGAGCCGCTGGCAAAGGTGCGATCCCGAAAGACGCGCAGGTTCACCACCGGGTTCTTGGAGCGGAGCTCCACCATCGTGAAAACAATCAAGGAGACGACGGTGATGACCGTCAAAAGGACGATCAAGTTGGAATCAAACCAGGCTTCGCGCTCTCCCTTGTCCAGCACGATCTGCAGGCAGCCGAGTCCGAGGGTGATAAGGATCAGCCCCCAGTAGTCGATGCGGAGTTTCGCCTTGCGGATATAATCCGGGTCGTGGATGAGGATACCCGCCAGAAAGATGGCCAGGATCCCGACCGGAAGATTGATGTAGAATACCCACCGCCAACTCCAGTTGTCGGTGATCCACCCCCCCACCACCGGCCCAAGGATGGGAGCGAACACCACGCCCATCCCGAAGACCGCCATGGCCATCCCGTGTTCGGCCACCGGAAAGGCTTCCAGAAGAATCGCCTGGGATAAGGGTTGCAGCCCGCCGCCGCCGAGCCCCTGGAGGATTCGCGCCAGAACCAGGATCTCCAGTGACGGAGCGGCCCCGCAGGCCAGGGAACTGACGGTGAAGACGACGATGGAAAAAATGAGGTAGCGCTTGCGGCCGAAAATGCTGGCCAGCCAACCGGTGATCGGGATGATGATGGCATTGGCCACCAGATAGGAGGTCAGCACCCAGGTCACTTCATCAACGCCGGCACTGAGGCTCCCCTGGATATGCGGCAGGGAGACGTTGACCACGCTGGTGTCCATCACTTCCAGAAAAGTCGGCAGGATTACGGTTAGAGCCACGATCCATTTATTGGTTTGAAGAACTGCCGGTGGGTTCAAGTCGTTCTCCGGTGCTTTGTGGATCGGATTCGCGCAACCTGACTTGCCGCTGCTGGTTCTCGCCTAGAGCTATCCATGAAGCCTCTTTCAGTAGCCTGCCACGTTGTCGCTGAGTGTTTTCATGGTGATGGAAATGACGGCCAATTTCGTTCCCACCGCTTTTACCACAAGCGGGCCTCGCCGCGAAGGGAATGTTGGCAGTTGGATGGGGAGATTCTAACCCCACGAGCGGAGAATTGGGGTCGCGTGACTGCGCTGGAATAGCGAAGAGGGGGTTGATCTCTAGTTATTCTTGTTTATACTATATGGAATTAGTATAGATTGGTGGACGGCCATAATCCATTGCGCTGTACTGACCACCGAAGCCATGAATATATGGGAGGGCGAAATGAGGTTTCTAACCGACTTAAAAGCCGATGCAACCGTGGATCTGGTCTACCGCATGTGCCCCATGCACCTTCTGGAACCGGTGGAACAGATCAAGGAGCTGCACGACGGGCAGGTCCTCGAGATTCTGACCGACTACGATGGGGCCTTGGAAGACATTCCGGCGTGGTGCGAAAAGAACCAACAGGAATTCCTGGGTATCGATGAAGATGAAGAAGGCGAGTTCTATAAGCTCTACATCAAGAAGCTACACTAGAGAAAAGGGGCGCACATGAAGACCGTTTACCTGGACCACGCTGCCGCAACACCGGTCAGGAAAGAGGTGCTGGAAGCCATGATCCCCTATTTCTCCGACCACTTTGCCAATCCCTCCAGCGTCTATGATCTTGGTTTCAGAATCAAAGACGTCGTTGAAGAACATCGAGGAAAGGTGGCGGATCTGATCGGTGCCGGAAAGGACCAGATGGTGTTTGTCTCGTCCGGCGCTGAAGCCAACAATCTCGCCATCAAGGGGATGGTTCTGGCCGGCAGGAATAAGGGTAAGAAACACGTTATCGTTTCTGCCATCGAACACCATTCGGTCCTAAATTCAGCACGGTTTGTCGAGCGTTTTCTCGACACGGAAGTGACTTTTCTCCCGGTGAACGAGTATGGCTTGGTGGAACCTGAACGCCTCGCCAACGCGATCTCTCCGGAGACCACACTGGTTTCCATCATGCACGGCAATAACGAAGTTGGGACGATCCAGCCCATTGCCGAATTGGCGGCGGTTTGCCACGCCAAAGGCGTGCCGTTCCACACCGATGCGGTGGCTACAGCTGGGAGCGTCCCGGTGAATGTGGCAGCCCTGGATGTGGACCTGCTCACCCTATCCGGCCCGGCGCTCGGGGGTCCCAAGGGCACGGGGGCGCTCTATTTCCGCGAGAAAACGCGCCTCGTTCCCTTGATTCATGGCGGTATTCAAGAAAATGGCCGCCGTGCGGGAACCGAAAACATCCCGGGGATTGTCGGAATGGGAAAAGCGGCGGAACTGGCGCGACTGGAACTGGATCAGAGGGCGATGAGGGTTCGGGCGCTGCGTGACCTGTTGGTTTCCGGAATCAAGGATCGCATCACCGATATCGTTTACACCGGCCATCCCGAAAACCGAATCCCCGGCCATGCCAGCTTCTGCTTCGAAGCCATCGAAGGGGAAGCGTTGCTGTTCATGCTGGCTCGTGAAGGTATCTATGCCAGCACGGGTTCGGCCTGCGCATCCAAGGCATTGAAGACTTCGCCGGTGCTGGTAGCGCTCGGGGTGCCGCCCGATTTGGCCCAGGGGTCCGTGGTCTTTACCCTCAGTGACCGCAACAGTCTGGAAGATATCCAGTATGTCGTGGAGAAGCTTCCTCCTGCGGTGGCAAAGCTCCGTTCCTTCTCGCCGGTGTGGCGAAAGAAAATGGCGGCATGACAAGGGGAATCAGCAGATGAAACTGTCTACTCGAAGTCGCTATGGTACCAGACTGGTCTTGGACATGGCTCAACGATACCAGGAAGGCCCGATCCAGTTGGGAGCAATTGCCAAGCGGCAGGATATTTCCGTGAAGTATCTGGAGCAACTCATTATCCCGTTGAAGAAGGCTCAGTATGTGAAGAGCGTGCGCGGGGTCAAGGGGGGGCACATGCTAGCCAGGAGCCCCGATGCGATCACCGTGGGTGAAATTGTTGCGCTCCTGGAGGGAGGTGTCAGGCTGGCGGACTGTACCGAAGACCCGGAAGCCTGTAAGCGTTCCGATAAGTGCTTGACTCGCCTTGTTTGGAAAGAAGCCACGCAGGCCATCCATGAAAAACTCAATTCGATCACTTTGTCCGACCTGTTGAAGATGGAACAAAGTGAGCGAGAGAATACGGGGGCTCACAATGTATAGCGAAAAGGTGATGGATCATTTTTCCAATCCACGAAATGCCGGGGTCATTGACGATGCCGACGGTGTTGGAGAAGTCGGTAACCCGGTCTGTGGCGATATGATGACCTTTTACATCAAAGTGAAGGACGACCGCCTGGAGGACGTCAAGTTCAACACCTTCGGCTGTGTCGCGGCCATTGCGGTATCCAGCATGGTCAGCGAAATGGCCAAGGGAAGACAACTGGACGAAGCCAAAGCGATCAGCAATGAATTGGTGGCTGAAGCGCTGGGCGGACTACCTAAGAGCAAGATGCACTGTTCCAATCTGGGTGCGGAAGCTCTGGCATTGGCCATCGAAGACTACGAGGAAAGACGGAGCGGCAAACGCAGCGAACCTGGGACCAAGGGAGAAGTGGGCAAGCGGCGCAACGTCTGCACCCGCTGTGATATGGAGAATCCCGACAACGCGAGATTCTGCATGGATTGCGGCGAGAAGCTAGCCTGTGAAATATTGACAGGCATGGCTGAGGCTGTATGACGGGGCCAAAAAGAGTTAGACCTTCGCGTATTGCTATTCGTTTTGCCATGAGCCAAAAGGAGACTTTGAAGGGGCCAAATATCTATGTTTCAAACCACCGCGTTGGACGTGGCGCTCGCCGTATTTGGGTTCGGCCTGATCTTTAAGATTTCCACCTGGTTTCGGCGCACCGCGGGAATTGACGCCGCAGGCTTTGGAGCGGCGAAGCGAATACTGGCTGCGGTAAGGGGAAGCTTCGCGAGCATCTTCAGTCGGGCCTTGTGGAGGCTTCTCAAAACTCTCTTGGGCGATGTGCTGATGCAGCGGAGGCTGTTCCGACAGGACCGTCTCCGCTGGTTGGCGCACTTCTGCATTTTTATTGGCTTTTCGGCGCTGTTCTTGATGCACGCCATGGCCAAGTATACAACCACCGTTGTTTTTCCGGCCTATCTTCCCCACCCTGAACCCCTACCTATTTTTGCGCGACCTGTTCGGCGCCATGGTTATCGTGGGTCTGGTGATAGCCATCGGTCGGCGCTTCGGGCGCAAGGGCCGGATGGCGCCAACTACTCCTAGTGATGTCTACGCCATCGCCATCACCGCTATGATCATCCTGTCCGGCGTGATGCTGGAAGGTGCCAAGATCAGTTCGTATTCCGCTTATCAGGAGATGGTGGAATCCTACGCCGGCGGGGAGAGCGAAGCTCGGCTTCAGGCCCTGGAAGCTTATTGGGTGAAAGACTTCGCGGTCGTGTCTCCCCACATGAAGGGACCCTTTGATGCAGAGATGCTGTCACAGGGAAGCGATCTCCATCGAGAGTCGTGCGGCGAATGTCATGCACCGGCCAAGTGGGGTTATTTGGGTTACGGCATGGCCAGGGCCATGGGACCGGTGGCTCTGGCGGCCGACCGGGTCAATCTCCGCGCCATCCTCCTGGTTGCGCACTATCTAACGTGTTTCCTGGGCCTGGCGCTTTTGCCCTTCAGCGAGAAGATGCTGCACATTCTCACCAGCCCACTAAACCTGCTGGTCAACGCGGTCATGTCAAAAGACCAGGCTAACACAGCCAACGCGGCTACCCGGCAGATGCTTGAGCTGGACGCCTGCACCCATTGTGGTCTATGCACCGAGCACTGTGCAGTTGCGTTTGCCTTCGAGGAAGTCCCCAATGTCAAACATTCTCCCTTCAGAGAAAATCGCCTCCGTGAAGAAGCTCGCTGCCGGCCGTGAACTCACGTTCCCCTCCCTTGTCACCATTCAGCAGGGAATGTTCCTGTGCACCAACTGCTATCGCTGTACCAGCGTTTGCCCGGTGGGGATCGATCTGCAGAGCCTGTGGTTCAATGTGCGGGAGCGACTCCTGGAAAAGCAACTGCCGGAGTATCTGTTGTTGTCCCCGTTCTCTCTGTATCGGGGTTTGATGCAACCAGCGCTTGACCCTTTGCACTACCGACAGCCGTTGGATGTTGCCAGAAAGGCCATCGCCGATTCCTGTGACCTTGCGGCCGTCGAGAATCGAGGCAGCCCCCTTCAACCCGGAAGCCCAGGGAATCCGGGTAGAGCCACCCTTCAGGTGCCATCATCGACCTTCAAACACTGTTATAGCTGCATGACTTGCAGCAATGCCTGTCCGGTGGTGCAGAACTATCCAAACCCGGTGGAGCAGCTGGGGCTCCTGCCGCATCAGATCATGCATGCGCTCGGCATGAGACTCTGGGACCCCATTCTAGAAGCTGCCGGATGTTGTGGGATTGCCTCGGCTGTTATCAGTGTCAGGAACATTGCCCGATGAACGTTCGGCCCGCTGAAATCATATATGAACTCAAAAACTTGGCCATCGAACGCGCCATGTCCCAGTTCGCGCAAGCGGCTGGAGGTAAACCATGAAAGTGGCATTGCTGCGCTGTTGCACCACGCCCATTTTTCTCCCGCAGTACGAAACTTCCACCAATGCGGTACTGGAGAGACTGGGAATCACCATAGTAGGCGATTCGGAGTTTAATTGTTGTGCGGCTATCCCCTGCGAAATTTCAATCGCAAGGCTTACGTGCTTGCCTCCGCCAGGAATCTGGCGCTAGCGGGAAAGCGCTCCCTGAATCTTCTGACCGTTTGCAACTGCTGTTATGGAAGCCTGAAGCAGGCCGAACACATCATGAAGGAAGACGGCGCCTTACGGGAACACACCCTGGCGAGCCTTAAGAAGGACGGGCTGGGTTATGACGGCC
>CAWDJT010000028.1:0-15382 GCA_963802715.1 uncultured delta proteobacterium | reverse complement strand
GCCGGCTCGTTGCGGAAAACGGACAGTGTGAGTAGAGGCGAACCATGCACATCACGGTGAACGGCCAGAGCCGAGACGTTGCGACCCCGCTGACGGTGGCAGAACTGCTCGAGATGCTCGGGATCAATCCCAAAACGGTCGTCGTTGAACGAAATCTTAAGATCATCGACCGCAGGGATTTCAATCTGGAAGCTCTTGAGGACGGTGACCAGATCGAAATCATCCGGCTGGTGGGAGGGGGGTAAAGATGGATCCAGAACGTGAGAAGCGTATCGCTCGGTTTCGAGAAATCGATATCTACCCCGTCACCTGTGAGAAGCTGTCAGCGGGAAGAACGAACCTGGATGTTTTAAGGGCCGTCATCGACGGTGGCGCAAGCATCGTGCAGTTGCGGGAGAAAGAATGCTCGACGCGGGCGCTTTATCAGACCGCTGAGCGGTTTCGCGTGGAAACAGCCAGGGCTGGGGTGCTCCTGATCATCAACGACCGCATCGACGTCGCTTTGGCCGTTGGTGCCGACGGGGTCCATCTCGGTCAGGATGATCTCCCGATTCCAGCCGCGCGGCGCCTCGCTCCCCATTTGCTCATCGGAGCTTCGACCCATTCCCGGGAAGAGGCCATGCGCGCCGAACGGGAAGGGGCCGACTATGTCAACATCGGTCCCATCTTTCCAACCAGGACCAAGGAAGGAATCGTCGACTTCCTCGGCCCGGAGGCCATCGGGAGCATTCGGTCCGCGATCACCATTCCGTTCACGGTGATGGGAGGCATCACCGCATCGAACCTGGATCTTGTGCTCCAACAGGGCGCCCGTCGCATCGCCATGGTTACCGCCATCACCCTGGCAGCGGATATGGCTGCCACGGTACGGACCCTGAGAGAACGCATTGCCGGCTATTCAGGCTCGAGCTGAAGCCATCCGCCGGTTATTCAATTTAGATAGAATCCTAGTTCGCAAGATGCTGCCGCAGCCTTGAAGGAATCAAGAACTTGCCATACATGACTTCTCAAGACGAACATATGACTGTCTGTTTGCTAATCTCCCGGGAGGAAACCCGCGCCTACGTATACGATCTCTTGAACAGAAACGGCCACCGCCCGGTAACGCTGACAAACCTTGATGAACTCTCGGAAGAAGTCAAAGTCAAGGGTGATGTCATTGTCTTCTTGGATAGTGATGCTATCATGGTTTTCGGCACCGGGATGGTTCCGAAGATCAAAGCAGCCAATCCGCGTGCCCGCATCATCCTCCTGTGCGACAGTTTTCAAAAGGACCTTCTCAAGCAGGCCATGGACTCCGGCGTGTATGGCTACATCTTGGAACCCTACGCGGACTGGGAAATCTTGGCCATGGTCCGACAGATCCGGTTGGACACCCAGCCACACCGGCCAAAGACCAGCCGTAAGTGCGGCAAGCCTGCCATTGGTCGGATCGACCGAAAGGGAAGCATGATCACCGGTCCACCTAATACAAGGACTCCTGGATTACGATATCCGTCCCCACAATGGCCAGAAGCTCACCCAATGAGTCCTGTTTCCTTTCCACTCGCACCCACCTTTCACCGCTTAGACCCCGTTCCAGCGTAGTAAGAAGCAATCCTTTCTCCAGATTTCTGCTGCCTTTCAGCACCATCCACTGGCGGTGATTGGTAAAGGCAAAGAGCACCGCCCCGTTGCTCAACAGATAATTGTACTTGCCCGGATAGTCTCGAATCAGCTGAGCCGTAGCCCGCTTCAACAACCCAAACAGCGCGCCATTAAAGGTAGCCGGCTGGTCGGTAGCGGTGAGCCCATCGCTCAGGTATTCGAAGGTCCGCGCCGAATCACTGACCGCCTCGTCAAGGCGCACTCCCGGACTCACATAGGATTCGATGAGGGGTGCCTTACCGTTGTGGGCAAAGATCCAATCATAGCCCCCAAAGTGGAGGATAAAGGGATGGGCATGACACTCGTCGATGGGTCCGCTGGTACGAAACCGGACGTGCGAGATAATGATCCTGCTGCTTACCACTCGAGCCAACCGCTGAAAACTATCATGGATATTCCCTGATGCGTAGACTCTTTGAGCGGATTTCTCGACAAGGGCACAATGCTTTCTGAAATAACCGATGCCCCAGCCATCCATATTCCGACCCGCACGGACGGCGAAAATGGGCAAGGCAATGGGAGCGGAATAGTCATTGCTGGCCGACAACGCAAATAGATCACACATACTCTTGTCCATATTTCGTCGGATGGAGCTCGCTTGCAGGCAGACTCCGTTCGCGCAGGCTGGTGCCTGGCGATCCTACCGCCGCGATTTCAGACATCCCCCTGATACAAAATGTCCGGCCCGGCCAGCACCAAAAGCTTGCCAACCGAAGACTCCCCGGGCTGGATCGCGAGCCATTCCTTATCGCTCAGCCCTTCTGCAACCGAAGTGATGAGCAGGATATCCCCCTGGGTTCCCGAATCCCTCAGAATCCTCAGTGAATGAAAGTTGCTAAAGGCAAAAACCACCGCTTCGTTGGCCAAAAAGAAATTGTAGCGACCGGGATATTCCGCAACGAGCTTTCGGATTGCGGTTTGTAGCGCCGCAAGCAGATTTTCGTAAGGATTGTATGCCATGATGGCCACCAGCTTGTCTCGCAAAAACTCAAAAATCCGTGCCGGGTAGACCTCCGGCTCCAACCGGGGCTGGTAGGCCGTTCGGTAATGTTCAATCTCGGCCACCACTCCAACATGAACAAACAGCCAGACATGGTCAAGGAATGGCAGGGAAAACGGATGATTGTCGGAACTATGGCGACCTCCGCTCAAGGGACAACTGATGTGCGAAACAATGATTCGGCTATCGATGACTCGCGCCAGCCTTTGGAAACTTTCATGGACCTGGTCTTCGCAATAAACCTGTTCCGCGGATTTCTCGACCAGGGCTTGATTCTCACGGTAGAACCCAATCCCCCAGCCGTTCATATTCTTCTTGCCCTTTTCCGCGAAAATAGGGAGGTACTGTTGGGCCGTATAGTTGTATCCTGCCGACAGAGCAAATATATCGCACATGATTGAATCCATCCTTGTGATCAAGACAAACACAACAAGTAATATCGCTAACAACAACTGAATCGCTTATTCAAGCTTGAAGTCGATTTGTATTCTTGCATACCATACAAATACGGAACTACTATTACTACATTTGTTCAATTACAAATTAGATATCGAGCAGACCTGCAAAAATATGATTTTGACATAAGAGCCTCTTGCAAAACTAATTCCGTTCATGGTTCGATACCTCACCACGAACGGTAATACAGCATATTGCAAAGGCAGAAATCCGTTCGCCCTGAGGTATCGAAGGGTGAAAAGGATTTTTGCAAGAGGCTCATGAGTTCGAACTTATCTGAGGCCAAATAGATCTGGATAGTTGTACTCTAGTCTGGCATAAAGATCTTGGCTGGTAATCTTAATAGCCTGCGCCCCAGCATCATTTATAGACTCGGTAATGACCAATGATCTTCCACTGGAAAAGCACATCTTCGATTTGAACACCGGCACCCACGTTGTGCACCATTTTTGGTGCCTGGCCGGATTCATTCGGAAGATCACTCACCACCCCGATGTGGTAGAGGCCGTTGGCGAAACGCCAGGCGACCACATCGCCGGGCTGATAGTCAACCGCCAGCTCGGTGATGCCCACCGACTTGCCCTTGCGTTCGAAGTACGTCATCAGATTGGGAACACGGCGGTGGTCGATGTTGGGATCAGGCCTTGTAAGTCCCCAATTTCTTGGATAACTGGAGAAGTTCCGCTTCATATCCTCATGCACCGCTTGCTGCAGATCAAGCCCCACCTCCCGAAAAGACCTGACGACAACATCGGCACAAATCCCGCGTTCAAGTGGGACATCACCGCCTGGATAGCCGATTCTCACATATGCAGGGTCATAGGTGCGAGTTCGCAGGTGTTGCGCCTTCGCTGCCTCGACCACCTGCCGGGCCTTGATGGAGTGCATGGCAATGGTGCGCTCTGGATCGGGCCCCAGGGTTCCAAAATCACAGGCCAGCACCGCCCGAAGGGCTATCAGCAGGACCCAAAATGAGCACCGATCTCGTGGAATCCTTCGATTCATAGCTCTCCAACATCATCACAAGAAATTGTATTTCACACAGCATCCGCCTTCCAGACTGACTGCGGAAGGACCGACAACCCACGTTGAATTAGGTGGCGCGAGTCGAACCCCCGCTGGAGAAGCATTCCACCGCCCATCAGGGCCAGAGTCCGTTGGCCGCGACCACTCCCTATTGCATCGATCGGCTCGCATTGACAACCTCTAGCCGGTCAAAACTGGTCCAGGTCCCGCCTTCGTCGCCACTTTCACGATAATTGAATAAGATGATCCGCATGCCTTTCTTGAGAAACTGGTCATCGGCCTTGTGGTTCAACATCACGGTGGCTCCGCCGGTTCTTTCGAACTTGGCCGCATTGCCTTGAAACGGCTCTCGAAGCACCACGTCCGTGAGGCGGATCACATATCGAGCTGGAAATGTTCGATCCTTGCCCGCTGAACCGCTCATTCCCGGTGTCCCCTTGACGAGCTTTTCCGGATACCATCGAATCTCTTGGATGGTCCCCTCAATGGTCACCGGCCCAACCGGCGGCATTGGCGCAGCATGTACTTGAAACACCATCAGGAACATGATGAGCAGCATGAGACCTGCTACTTTCTCCACATCTCCTCCCGATAGGCATCGCCTAGAATGCGCAAAGCGTTACTCCCGGCTCTCGCTGAAGCCCGAGCCTTCTCAACCGAGAGACCTTCGCCATGCCCTTCGCCAACCCCCGCGAACAACCACGCATTCGCATCGCGATCGTGCTGGATGGTTTCGGGGCATGAGTACAGTTTCAGCTGGTTTCGAAAAAGATCACAGGGCACGAGCTCCTCATTTTCCGGATAGACCAAATGGATGACCACGTCACCATTTCGGGTCCGTTCTCGGCGAATATCGAGAACCGAAGCTTCCGTCACCAACCTGTGTAGTTCTGGTACGGAAACGGTTCTCCGCCACTCATCGGATCCCCCCTTCGAGAAGGGCAGCCACTCCAGACCGTACTGGTGCGCAACTTGGTCCAGCCAACGCAGCAGGGTTCTGTCCGTGGTTGGCCCATGTTCCTGACGATGGCCAGGAATTTCTCCTTGAAACACCATGCAGTGGGTCGAGTCACAGAGCGCCCCGGTATCGGCGTGGCGCACACCGCCGTGGGTGGCGTTCCAGACGATGACGGCTCGCAACGCCTTGCGGCCTTCACCCTTGAGATCCGCGGCTTCGGCAGCGAGTACCGCATCTGCGTAGGTCTCCGGATCGGTTTCCAGAACCACTGTTTGATCGTCCACAGTGGATTCCAACACTCCCGACACCAAACGCTCGGAACGGCTCCCTCGCGCGCCACACAGGATGCGGAACTTTCCACAGGTACTCACTCGCCGTTTCCGGCCCTGGTCGTTTTCCACAGAAAGACTCGGACATTCATCCACGACTTCCCATGAACCACGGGGCACAAGACTCAAGAGCCTGACCCTGACCTTTGCGGAGTCCCTCGGGAAACGCTGCGCCCATTGCTCAAGGACCTTGGCTGCCCGATGCAGATTGGCCGCCCCGTTGACGCCGAGGCTTCGAAACACAGCCAGGTAGGCCGGGCTGTCCGCCGGCCAGGCCACCATCAGGTGCCCGACCAGAGGGGACCCTCTGGCATCACTCACTGTTCCGGTTTTGGACAAAGCCTGAAGATTTCTCAACGCTAGTTTGTCTAGCTCGGACTCACCATAGAGCGTCGACGTTTCAACGAATCCGTTTTGGGCAAGCCCCGCGAAGAATTCCGGGCGGTACAGGAGGCTGGCCCGCAGCATCAGGGCCACTTCCGAGAGGTTGGCTTCCAGGGGAAACAGACCGTCTTCGGATCGCTCCCCCAGGTATTGGCGCCAAAAGCCGTCATGCTTCTCCTGGAGTTCTGCCGCTGGAACCGGGTGGCCCAAAGGCGCATCGCGAACCGTAGAGATGAGCAACCGGAAAAGACTCAAATCAAAGCTCCCCTTCCTTTGCAGAAGCTTATTGGTGTCACTGGCAGCCAGTTCTTCGCCGATACCTTTAGGGGAACCTTCTTTGAGTGCCGCTGCATAAGGGATTTTGAGCAGAGACCCTGGGGGAAACTCGCCCTTAAGATCGCCTTTGGATTCAAGGGTGCGGCCGGAAAGAAGATGAATCAGGGTATAGCTGAAAGCTGCGTCTCCCGCGGTGTTGGGAAGAATTAGGTGTTTCTCGATGTCCTCCGAGACGGTGCATGGCTTTAGCGGCCAGCCATGGAGGACTAGCAGGCTGGAGAGCGCTTGGTAATCCCGCCGATTCAACTTTGCTCCAACTCGAAGTCGTTGCTGCAAGGTTTCCAACTCAACCCGACTAGGCTGATTCACCGTGGTCTGCAACCCCAACTCGCCGCTGAAACTCATAGCGGCTGCCTCTTCGGCCCAGTGGGGGAGTTTACCGCCACAGGTGCGAAAACTGGCCTCGTGCATGAGTTCGTGACGCAGATAAATCTCCGGACCGGCAGCCCCCTGAGGGTTTTCCCGGAGAGTTATCACTCCAGGGCGCCAACCGCCGGCATGAAAGGCATTGAAGGAAGCTGTCGTGCCGGCCGGGTAGACCCTCACCGGGTCATCACCGGTGGGTACGGCATAGCCATGGGACTGGAGTTCTCCAAGAGCCCGAGTGGCATATTGTTGCAGCTCCGGATGGTGAACCAGCGAGCCAAAGAACAAAACCGCCGCCCCCAGATCCAGAAGGATGGTCCGACCCAACACTCTCCCCCTCCCCCAAGCCCCTCCCACCCAATGCTGTTGAATAAGGAGGCTCGACTTTCTCCCTCTCCCCAGTGGGGGAGAGGGCCGGGGTGAGGGGGCTTCCAGTTCTGATCTTCCCTCACCCTAACCCTCTCCCTGAGGGAGAGGGAACTCAATTCAGCAGCATTCCCCACAAGGCAGGGGCGTCAGCAAACGCCTTAAGAACTTCACTCCGCCACGGCGGCCCGCGCATCGGTATTGGCTTGCAGACTTTCGTCATACATATCGTGAGCTGACGCTGGAGGTATGGTCGCCTTTCCCTGGGAATGCTACCTGCCAGACCTGAAATAACTTGATCTCGCCGGTAGGCATGACCTTGGCGATGCGCACCGTCTTGTCGGGATAACGTTGGGTCTCTTTGATGGAGGCCCAATAGCTGTCTACCCGAGGCTGGATCATGGCATCGGCGAGGACCTTCTCATCATCATCAACGGCCTGCCCAAAAGACGGGATGCCGTCTTCGATCACGACGAATTCGCTGGGGATCCTCTGCGTGTCCTGCACCGGATCGCGTTTGACGAGCACTTCACTGACTATCATCTCGCCTTTCCGGAGCGGTTTGCTCAGGTCCAACTTCTCGCTACCCGTAGCCGTGACCCGTCTGAAGCTTCGCTCCACCCGCAGTCCGTTGGATCGCGGTTTTACCGCCCCAAATGGAATATTGGCGGCTATGGTGGAATAGGCCACCTCATTGGGGCGAATGCCGCTCACGGTAATCTCAGCCAGGTCCGCCGCCATGCCGGGGTTCGCAAAGACACCCACAAAACCTTGTGGGATGCGCACCAACTCGCCCAGGATGCCGCCACCTTTCTTACGGGCCACCAACCGCCGCGGATTGCTCTCTTCCTCGTCGGCAACCTCTCCAGCCTCGCGGCTCAAAATCTCGCGCAAGTTGAAAATCACCTGGGCGGTGTCAAAGGTTGAACCCCAATACCCATTGCGCATGGTGGTCATCAGAACTCGCGTGAGCTTGGCAGAGAGATCTTCAGGCAGCACCTGCAGTTCATCCAAAACCCCCATCCCGGCGGATACCAGGTAGGGAACCCCAAAACAAAAACCCAGCGGGCTAAAAGACTGCCACTGGCTGCGCGTGGTTCGCACATACGCATCGGGTTCAAACTGTTCCAGGGCTTTCTGCAATCTCTCGATCAAAATTGCCTTGGTCATGGTGTCCTTAAAGGTCTCGTTGAAACGGCTCCAGCTCTTTTCCTTGTGGGCCGCAAACAGCCGCAGGGCGTAGATCAGGTCGGTGATCGGGGCCGCCGGGATCAGCCTGGACCCCTTCCACAAACGCGATTTGCAGCTTCCACGGTTGTTGGTAAGTCCCGATTTCAGCAAACCGCGACAGTTCATAGCCAAAGAGGACGCCATGCTGGTCGAACTTGGCCCCTTTGAGGCTCTCCAGCCATTCCCTCCCCTTATTGTAAGCACGCCGGGCCCCTTCGATCTCCATCTCACTGGCGAATTTCAGCGCATAGAGCGCCGTCAGCGTCACCGGCACCGATGGGTTCGGGTCCGAAGGCCACAAACCAAAACCCCCATCGGTTTTCTGGTTGCGGATGATCTTCTTGATACCCACCGAGGCGTTCTTCTTGGCTTTAGCCAGCGGCGCGGCAAGGGGACCCAATTGCTCGTTGGAAATCTCGGCTTTGGCAAACGGTGAGGCAGGGGCATCCGATTCGTCGTCGGAAATCTCGGCCAGGTTCACCAGATTCAGCAGGACCAGGTTGGGAATGGTACTGTGCACCAGTTGCTCGGTACACCCATAGGGATAGGCTACCAGCACCGCGGCAGCATTGAGCGCCGCACCCAAAAGGCCGGAATTCACCTGCACCTTCAGCTCTCCAACATCGGCCGTTTCAGGTAGTTGCGCCATCAACCGGTTCTGTTTCTGAATACCGGAGAAGGTCTGTCGCATGGTTGCCGGTTTGAGGGGGATCTCGAACTCCTCGGCACCTCCGATGTGAACATTCTCCGGCCCCTCAAGTCCCACTCGCAGGGTGGCCATCCCCTTTGCTCCCGTGGCTTCCAAGGTCAAGGGCAGCAAGTTCTCCCCCTGCTTGCCGATGACTATGGGGCCTTCCCGCCGGCCGGCCTTCAGGGAAGCATCACCGGTCAACAATAGCTGTGAACGGAGCGAAATCTCCCGGGTAAGATGGTTGATGGTCCGGAGCTGCACCGTGACCTCTTCCTTTTCCCGCAGGAACTGCGGCGCCAGAACCTCCACGGAAACATCGGAAACGGAGCGGAACCGGCCTTTGGACTCACCCACGCGGCCACCCTTGTCGGCAGCGATGGCGGTGACCAGCCATTCGGTGACATTGGCCGGCAGGTCAACAATAATCGAAGCTCGGCCATTGCGGTCGGTCACCACGTGCGGAAACCAGCCGGCGGTATCCCGCATGGCCTTCTTGGCCAACTTGCTCTGGCTCTTCAAGGCCCCCAGTTCGAAATTGGGCTTTTTTAGAACATCAGCATACCCGTACCCTTGCAGTTCATCCGAATAAAAGGTGGCTAGATTGAGCCGTGGGAGCGGATAGAAGAAATCGAAGATGCCGGGGCGCATTTCCGCTTGTACCGCATAGACGGCCCGATCCACGATGGTTACGCTCAGTTCGGTGTCAGCAGCTGGCGATCCCTGGTGATCCTTGACCTCCAAATCGATCTTCAGTGGCTTGAGTGGGACGGCATCGTCCCTTTCCGGAGTGATGGCGATGGTGAGACGCTTGTCCCAAGGGATGATTCGGAATCCCAGGGTCTGCTCCTGATACCGACCGCCGCTCATGGGCACCGTGACCGTGTGATAGAACCCGGTACCGCACTCCGGCTTGGCTTCCACCTCAAACCAGCGGCTGCGACCCTTGGTCTTTGCAGCCCGGGTTTCGAAGATCTTGCGCCCTGACACCGTCTCCCAGATGGTGCCGTTTCCCCCCTGGCCCCAATCGGTCGGAAGGAGGGCAAAAACTTTGGTCTTCTCCCCTGGACTCAGTATGGTGCTGGTGGTGTAGAGTTCCAATTCCCGGTTGTCGACGATGGTTTCTCCCTGCGCCCCACCCACGATCAGCACCGCCGATTGGGATTTGGCTGGGTGTTTCATGGGTTTGCCGCCGATGGCTTCGAGGGTGGCCACGGCGCTTAGCCGCCCACGGCTGCGGAGTTCAGGAAGCGACAACCGACAAACACCTTGCTCATCGGTGGTAAAAGGCAGTTTGACGAACTCACTCACCCCTGCAGGAAGCTGCTCCAGCGTGATGTCAACGACGCCGCTACCGTTTGGCGCCGGTTTGCCATCGGGATAGGACGAGCGCACCAGCACCACTTTCCCCTTCTCACCCACCTGGACCACCGTATCCGAAAACCGCACCGACGGCTGGGCTTCAGACAGCGTTACGAAGATGTTTTCAGCGAGCACCGCCTGCGCCCCGGCCCGGTCCATGGCCCGCACCATCAGGGTGTAGGTCCATTCCCCCGCGCCATTGGCATCCATCTTGGGCAGGTCGAATTCGTACCGGGCCTCTCCGGATTCATCCGTGCCCGGAGCGGAATCCCAGGCGTTGGGGACGGACAGTGTATTCATTTCGGCCAGGCGGGCTTCGATGGAACTGTAGATGCGCTTGGGCTCCAAGAGCGCCGAGGCCGAACGGACCTCTCCCAGATAGTCGGTGCCGGCACTCAAACCGCCGCCGGCCTCCACCACCCATTGAGGCGCTTCGAACTTCTTGCGGTACAAAAACACTTCGAACTTCAATCCCTTAGGAGCACCCCCGGCATAGCGTTTGGCTCTGAAACTCAAAGTGAACCGCTCACCGGCAACCACCGTGGGGCTTCGCTCCAGGAGTTCCAGATAGAAGGTCGGCTTGACATAGTCGCGCACCCGAAACTCGCCGCCATAGGGTTTATCGTCGATGGCGGCAATCAGCCGATAGATGCCGGGAACCTGGTTTTCTTCCAGCCCGAAACTGCCACTGAAAGAACCATGCTTGCTCACCGGCACCTCCGATTTCAGGTCGGTGGTCGTGCCATCAAACCCAATCAGGCTGACCCGGGCCTGCTTGGAAGCGATATCCGGCATTTGCAGCAGGCCATCTTGAAAAGCGCGAACAACCCCTTTATAGAAAAAGGTCTCACCGGGTTTAAAAATGGGACGGTCGGTGACAATGAAAACCGAATTATCCTTGGAAACGGTGGGCAGAAAGTCGGTGTTTACCAGGGCCTGGCGCTTATCCGGGGTCTCCACCTTGATCACCAACTTGCCGTCCAGACCACCCGCCCCGCTGGAAAAGCTGAGCTCGCCGAACTCATTGGTCTTGCCACCCGGATCGAACCATTTCCCGCGACTGTCTCGGTAGCTGACCGAAGCCCCCGAAACCGGGTTCAGGTCGCGGGTGACCACCCGCACTACCAATTGCTCCGACGACTGTTTGACCTGTACTGACAAACTGCTCACCTGCATCAGGCACTGTGCTTCGGTCTTACCCTGCACTGCCTGAACCAGGTAGACGCCATCGGGCAAAGGATCCAGATGGATTTTTCGGATCTTGTACCGGTCCTCCCGCCAGCCGCTCTCAGCGAACCACCAACCGAGATCGCTGACGTTCTTGCCACCATATTCGAGATCCACGAAATATTCGCGCACCACCGTAAATCCCGCCGGCGGTCCATGAATAACCTGCTCCGGCGGTGCTGCCAGATCGCCTCGGCTGGCATCCAGGATGGCCTTGTTGAAAGAGGTGTTGGTAAAAGACATCCTGAAGTTCAGGTCCAGCATCTCCCGAAAAACCTTCAGTGGCGACTCCAGTTGGTTGAGTCCGGTGACAAAGAAATAGCCAGGATTTAGTTCAGAAAGCGGCTGCTCATAGCTGCGGCTAATCTGGAATTGACCATCGAGAAACCGTTCCAGGTTTTTCGGGCGAATCACCCTGAGCAGCATCGGTTTCTCCGTGACGGTGTAGTCCAACCGCACCAGAGGTTTCTCGCTGTTGGCAAAACTCTTTTCCACGGTGAGATAAAACGGGCTTCCAGCATGAGCCAGGGACCAGGCACCCCCAAGCAGACAAAGCCCAACGGCTAGCAATGACCAAACAGACCGGCTGATTCTCATCGGGACGCCCCTTGTTTCACACTAAAGCCTTTGAGCTGTACCATTGCCGCCGAGGGAGCCACATTGCCGGCGTAGCCAAAAATGGGAAGGCCGGCAAAAACCTTCCCCCCGTCCTGGCGCATGGCCTCCTTGGCCTGTTCGTACTCCTGTTTCCATTCCGGTTCGAACTCGCCGGTCTCACCGCTCAAAGCGCCACCCGCCAGGAACAACTCGCGCATTCCCGCCCCCGGATTCATGAAGAGAAACAACTGCGCCGTTTCGTACTCCTTGCGCTTACCACCCCGTTCCCAATCCAGAACACTCATCGATTGTCCGCCGCACGACTCCTTCATGCGCGAGAGCAAGGCCGGGGACGTCGCCGCCAGAAAAACCGTACCGCCACCGCATTCAGCGGTCAGATCGGGATCGGCGAAGTACTGTTTGAATTTGTCGACTTCATCGGGGTGCTTTTGATTGGCAATGGCGACCCCGACCTGCGAAATCCTTTCCTTTTCCATCCCCAGTTCCCAGAGGATGGCCACACCCGCTTCTTCAGGGCCATCGGCCAGGCGCTCGGCCGGCCCTTCGGTGGCGAGCCGGTGCCACTCCTGGATACTCATTCTGGGATCCAGGTAATAACTGGTCACCACCGCGGCAAACACATCGTGAGGGATACTGGCCAATACTCCTTTGAAAACCTTGGGACGAAGCTGCCGCGAGAACTTACCGCCGCCCAACTGCACCAGCCCAATGGATTCCTCGGACAACCCCAGTCCAAGCTGCATCTCCCAGCCAGGTTTGCCCACCATCACGGGAAGCAGCTTGTCCACAAAAGCTTCCGATCGCATGGTTAGAACCAGCGGCGTTTTGGGCTGCTTTCCGTTGGATGGGGTGAGGCTCTCCAGGACGTTGAGTAACCCTTCCAGACCATTGGCCAAATAGATCCGGTCTTGAAACTGGGTCAGGAAAAGCCGCTGTAAGCCGATACGCATCTCCAAGATGGGTTCCTTGAGCTTGGCCACGCGGTAGCCACTCCGTGCCAAGACCCGCGCCACAATTGGCAAGGCCTTGGCGGCAAAGGGACATTCGTCCCGGACGAACGAAAACACAAAACCCTTCTTGCCGTGGACCACGTCATAGTGCAGCTCACTGTGAGCCATCAGGGCTTCGGTGACAAACTGTCGTAGAAAAGCCCCCTCCAGCCCTTCAAGATTCAAATCCTCACCCCGCACACTGGCGCTGTGCCACGGCTCGTAGAAAAGTCCTTGGAAAAATTTGGTCCCCAATAATTCCTTGGCCCTGGCATTGTCGCTCAATACGGATAGGAATGGCTGAGGCTCCTGAAAGGCGAGCGTGAATCCAACGGGGTGACGCCGGATCTGCCAGGTGGCCACCGGTGGACAGCCTTCCCCGCGTTTGTCGGTGGGAGACGGTTGGCTCCGTTCCCGCGTGTCGCCACCAATCAATTCAGGGCAGGCTTCTGACGACTTGGCCACTTCCTGCTCCTTGCCGCCCCCAAGCTTGGTCTTTTCAGGCGCCACCTTTTTCCCCTGAAGATCGACAAACTGAAGTTGCAGCTCCAGCATCGGCAGATCAGCCCTGACGAATTTGCTCAGCCGGATGGCATGCAGGTCTTGGTAGAGCCAGACAAGGACCACGATCACGCCTAGGGCGACAACTGCTGATATGATCAGGATTTTTGAGGAACGCTTGGCTTTAGTCGGTTCCACTCGTATACTCCTAGGAAATGAGGGTTATTCGTGCTGGGGATCCACACCGGATCAGGCGAATCCTTGAGATCACTCACCCGCACCACCCGGACCTGCGCCTCGTCACCTCGCGCACCATTATGGTACACTACCAGGTTCTCCGGCCGATCCTCGACAAAGATCATAAGATGATAGGGCTGATCGTCTTCGAGAGGCTTCAGGTAAACCAGGAGGTCGCCGTTGCGAGCCAAATCCAATACTCTGGATTTCTTCCGGAAATTGAAGCCGATGAGGGTCTCGGCATCGGCAAAAGCACCATAGCGGGGACTTCCGTTGTTTTCCAGGCCCACTTGCCAGATGCAAGGATATGCCGGCAACACCCTCCGGGAATATTCTGACACCGCCGGCAGGTGGAGCACGCTGGGGATGCCCAGTTTCTGCTGCTTTTTGGGGGATCGCACTCGAGGGCTTCCCGATAGGCAAACCGAATCAGCCCCGAACAATCCCGCTGCTGATTCTCCCACAATGGGCTCAGACGTCGTGCCTGGAGCAGCGCCAGCCGCGTCACCGATTGCCGCAGCGCCTGTTCGTCAGCCGGCTGCAGGTAGGAAAGATCCATATCTTCAGCCTTTTCCTTCGACTTCACCTTCTCGTCGAATTCCTTTAGCCCCGGGGGCGCGCTGGCGACATCATCCTGACCGGGAACATAGACGATGGGAGGCAGGTTGTTGCCGCGGATGATCACGTAAACGAAGGTTTGTGTTTCGCCCGGGCGAGCCAACGGCCGGCTGACCCGTCGGCGGTTTTCGGTGGGGAGTCCTTCATCGGTGATGATGTCAAGGTTGGCCAGGGTGTGCTGGATAGCGCCCGCCGGGCCAGTAGTTGACATCGACCCGGAAGACACCGATGGGCGCGGCAGGATGTACGTATAGATAGGGGCCATAACCGGCCTGGTCGAAGGAGCCGTCCTGCTGGTTGAGAAAGAAGATGCCGCCCGACGGAGAATTGGTCTTGGCCCAGTATACGTGGTTGCCGTCGGGCTCGTAGATGTGCAGGTCGGTGTAGGTCGAGTCGGTGTCGCTGGTCAAGGTGATCTTAAGCGGAATCGGGCTGATCATGGCTTCGACGGTAGCGGTCGCGCGCGCCACCCCTGCCTTGTTGGCGCACTCCACCATGACCACGTTCTTCCCCTTGGCTGCCGGGAATTTTCGCGAAAAAGCGCCATCTGCAGTCCTGATGTAATAGCGCACCCCATTGATGTTAACCTCAATCGGATCTGCCGTTGAATCGGAGCAAGTCCCCGCGATTTCCACAAGCATGCTGGTGCTCCAACCACCTTCCGGCTTGGTCAAGGTCAACTCGGGCATTTCCGTGCCATTACCGCCGACCGACTTCCCGCGCCTTACCAGAACGTCAGGATCATCGGTGGTAGTGGCAAATACAGGAGCAAGAAGGAACTGCACCCAACACGCCAGCACAACCAAAAACGGTATAGGCCTGACCATGGAAAAGCCCCCTTCTAGGGATGAGTGACGAGGTTCGTCCTCGAGTAGAAAAAATAACTGCAGGGTGATTGGATCATGGATCGAAGCAATGTACCAGTAAACATAACACGCTCACTTCGCCATGGCGAGGGGTATCTAGAGGTGACCATGACGATGGCTATCCGTATTCACACACACAAGGCAATAACGGCTCATCGCAGATTTCCGTAGAAAATGC
>CAWDJT010000027.1:0-26879 GCA_963802715.1 uncultured delta proteobacterium | reverse complement strand
CGAGGAGGACCCATGGGAGTTAAGATCACCATCGATGGGCGCGAGATGACGGTGGATGACGGCAAAACCGTCCTGGAAGCGGCAATGAATGCGGGAATTGCGATCCCGAACCTGTGCTATCATCCCTTTCTCAAACCGGTGGGTTCGTGTCGGGTGTGCGCGGTGGATATCGAAGAATCGCGCGGGTTGGCGGCGTCGTGCACGACTCCGGCCGAAGACGGCATGGTGGTCCATACCCAAACGCCCCGAGTCCTGGAGTATCGCCGCGAGATGCTGCGGCTCATCCTGCAGGACTATCCCGGGGATTGCCGGGAGTGCCCGCGGGATTCGAAATGCGAATTACAGGATGTGGTTCGACAGGTGGGGCTGGAATTGCCGGCCGGCAAGTTGGTGGAAAACCCACGACCAAAACTCCCCGGCGGACCGTTTTTTGATCGTGACTACAATTTCTGCATCCGTTGCGGCCGTTGCGTGCGCATCTGTCATGAAGTGCGAGGTGCTCAGGCCATTGTCTTCCGTGAAGTCAACGGCCAGCAGGAAGTGGGGACTCCCTTCAACCGTCCCCTGGAAGAAGTGGGATGCCAGTTCTGTGGGGCGTGCCTGGATGTCTGCCCCAGCGGGGCACTCAGCGAAAAGATGGCGGATGGGGCCTGGCGGCAAGGCGGAGAGATCAAGGAAGTCACCAGCGTTTGCCCGTACTGTGGCGTTGGTTGCCGCTTCATCTTCGAAGTCCAGGATGGACGCATCCGGCGTGAACGGCCCGATCCCAACGGACCGGCCAATCGCGGTCAGGCCTGTGTCAAGGGTCGCTTCGGGATCGCCGGGTTCATTCACCATCCGGATCGTCTGACCCAGCCGCTCATCAAGGAAAATGGCGGGTTTCGAGCCGCCTCCTGGGAGGAGTCGACGGAACTGGTGGCGCGCCGGCTATCGCAATATCAACCCCACGAAGTGGCGGTGGTGGCTTCCGGCCGTGCCACCAACGAAGACAACTACGTGCTGCAAAAGTTCGCCCGGGGGGTGCTGAAGACCAACTCCATTGACTGTTGTGCCCGTATCTGACACTCGCCATCCGTAGCAGGTTTGCTACGTTCCTTCGGCAGTGGCGCCATGACCAATTCCATCGCGGACATCGCTCAGTCGCAGTGCATCCTGGCCTACGGCACCAATACCTCGTCCAACCATCCGGTGATTGGCACTCAGGTGCGCCGGGCGGTGACGGCCGGGGCCAAACTCATTGTGGTGGACCCTTTCAAAATCCCTCTGGCTCGTTATGCGCACCTGTACCTGCAGCCCAAACCCGGCACCAACATCCCGCTGCTGCTGGGGATGGCTCGAGTGATCATCGATGAAAAGCTCCACGATCAGGCTTTCATTCAGGAACGTTGCGAGAATTTCGAAGCATTTCGGGCCTCCCTGGAACCCTACCATCTGGACTACGTGTCCGAAGTGACCGGGCTTGAGCCCGAAATGATCGTCCAGGCGGCCTGCATGTACGCCACCCACAAACCGGCGGCGATCCTTTACGGTATGGGGATTACCCATTTCGCCTGTGGCACCGAAAACGTCATGACGGTCGGCAATTTGGCGATGCTCACCGGCAATATCGGGAAACCCGGCAGCGGCGTCAACCCCCTGCGCGGTCAGAACAATGTCCAGGGGGTCTGCGACATGGGCGGCCTCCCCAATGTGTTTCCCGGCTATCAGCCGGTGACCGATGCGGCGGTACGTGAGAAATTCGAATCGGCCTGGAAGGTGAGCGATCTTTCCGGTACCGTGGGGCTGACCATTCCGCAGATGTACGATGCCATCGATCGCGGCGAGATCAAAGCGCTCTACATCGTGGGCGAGAATCCGGCCCTGACCGAACCGGATCTGGCCAAGGTGCGGCGCGGCCTCGAGAAGGTGGAATTCCTGGTCATGCACGATATCTTCCCGACGGAATCCACGATCTATGCCGATGTGGTGTTTCCGGCAGCCGCCGCCATGGAAGGGGAGGGGACCTTCAGCAACACCGAGCGCCGGGTGCAGTGGCTCAACCAGGTAGTGCCGCCGCCCGGGGACTCTCGCCCCAACTGGTGGATTGTCGGTGAGGTGGCCAGGCGCATGGGGGCTTCTGGTTTCGACTATGCTTCAGCCGGGGATGTTCTTCGGGAAATCAACAAACTGACCCCGAGTTTTGCCGGGCTCACGCCGGAACGCCTGCAACAAGGTGGGCTGCAGTGGCCCTGCCCGGATACCAATCATCCGGGGACGCCCATCCTGCACAAGGATCGTTTCACCATCGGCAAGGGCCAGTTCATGCTCACCCAATACCGACCACCGGCGGAGCTTCCCGATGAAGAATACCCCTATCACCTGTCCACCGTCCGACGGCTGTTCCATTATCACACCCGCACCATGACCGGCCGGGTGGCGGGGCTCAATCAGCTCATGGACCGCAATTGGATGGACATTCATCCGGTTGATGCGGAACAGTCAGGCGTTGCCACTGGCGACAAGGTGCGCGTCACCTCACGGCGTGGTTCCATTGAAGCCTTTGCGCGGGTGACCGAAAATTGCCGCCAGGGCATGGTCTACATGGATTTTCATTTTGCCGATTCACCGGTGAACTTCCTGGTCAATCCGGTACATGATCCCGATTTGTCATGTGCCGGAATTCAAAGCGGCGGCGGTGAAGATCGAAAAGGTTGTGTGAGAGAAGGCCTACCGCGGGAGGTGGTTTCGGAGATGGTTTTGCTCCACACGCGGACTTCACGTCCACCTTTTTTTCATCTAGGAGTGGAATCTTGGTTTGGAGGAGTGGGAATGAAGCAAGCTTGGCCTAGGGAATCAACGCCAGGTGCGAGCAGGCAACACTCACTTCAGGCCGGAACAATGCGCACGGGATCGGCATCGCTTGGGCGCGCGGTGATTTCCCCGATCCGGTAGGCTTTTTGTCCCATGGCCGAGCAACGCTGGACGATTTCGTCGCTGTCTTCGGCTGAAACCACCAGGATATAGCCGATGCCGTTGTTGAAGACCCGATACATTTCGTCGGGGGGGATTTTGGCGGCATCCTTGAGGAAGTCGAAAATCGGGGGACTTCCCAGGTGCCCTCATAGATCAAGGCCTGGCAGGTCTTGGGAAGAATGCGCGGGATGTTGTCATAGAACCCGCCGCCGGTGATGTGAGCCATGCCCGCGACGCGGAAATGGCGCATGATGTTCAGCACCGTGTTCCACATAGATCCGGGTGGGTTCCAACAGTTCTTCGGCGACGGTGCGCTGAGCAACCCGGGAGGATGCTGTCGGGTTGCAGCTTGAGCTGCTTCGAAGACGATCTTGCGCACCAGGCTGTAGCCGTTGGAATGCAACCCACTGGAGGCCAGCCCGATGATGTGGTCACCCACGTGGATGCTGGAGCCGTCGATGATACTGCTGTTTTCCACAATGCCCACAGCAAAACCGGCCAGATCGTACTCGCCTTCCTGGTAGAAACCCGGCATCTCAGCCGTTTCCCCACCGATCAGGGAGCAATTGGCTTCTTTGCAGCCAGCCACGATCCCGCTGATGATCTGTTCCACCCGGTCCAGGTCGATCTTGCCCATGGCCAGGTAATCGAGAAAGAACAGGGGCGGGCTCCCTGCACCACGATGTCGTTGACACACATGGCCACCAGATCGATGCCGACCGTGTCGTGCCGGTTGGCCCAGAAGGCCACCTTGAGCTTGGTGCCGACGCCATCGGTGGAGGAAACCAGGACGGGGTTCTTGAAATCGGACCCATTGAAGGAATACAGGGCGCCAAAACCGCCGATATCGGTAATCACGCCCGCGTGGAAGGTGGTCCGCACCAGCGGCTGGATGCGTTTCACCAGCTCACTGGCCTTACCTTAGGTCCACTCCGGCATTCCGATAGAGAGAGGCTTCTTGGTGCATCGATGGACGGCTCCTTCACACTAAGGTCGCTATTCAACGGAATACTCCTCATTCCCTTATGCCCGTATTCTATGGGGCAGTTTCCGCTCTGTCAATTGGTTTTGAGAATTTTTTTGACATGATGGCACCGCTGAGATATTTTTCTAGGATTCTTTTTCCTGGGAGGAGATGCTATGAATGACCTGAGTATTGCTCAGTTTAGCCGTATGCGACGGCTGCCGCCCGTATGTGTTCGCCCAAGTCAATGCGCTCAAGATGGAGCGGCGGCGCGCGGGTGAAGATATCATCGATCTGGGGATGGGCAATCCGGATCTCCCCACCCCCAAGCACATCGTCGACAAGCTCATCGAAGCGGCGCGCAAATCTCACAACCACCGCTATTCGGCGTCCCGCGGCATCACCAAGCTGCGCCACGCCATCTCCGATTGGTACAAACGCCGCTATGACGTGGACATCGATCCGGAAAGCGAAGCGGTGGTGACCATCGGCGCCAAGGAGGGGCTGTCCCATCTGGTGCTGGCGCTCATCGGCCCGGGCGATGTGGTGCTTGCGCCCAACCCCACCTATCCGATTCATCCCTATTCGGTGATCATCGCCGGGGGTGATTTGCGCTCCATTCCCATCGGGCCGGAGCGCAACTTCCTGGAAGACCTGGAAGTGGCCATCAAGCAGACCTGGCCGCGCCCCAAGATGCTCATCATTTCCTTTCCCCACAATCCCACCACGGCGGTGGTGGATCTGGATTTCTTCCGCAAGATCGTGGACTTTGCCAAGGAGCATCAGCTTGCTGGTGATCCATGATCTGGCCTATGCGGATCTGACCTTCGACGGCTATCAGGCGCCCAGCTTTCTGCAGGTGCCGGGCGCCAAGGACGTGGGGGTGGAGTTCTTTCTCCATGTCCAAGAGCTACAGCATGGCGGGTTGGCGCGTCGGTTTCTGTGTGGGCAATCCGGAAATGGTAGGCGGCTCTCACCCGCCTCAAGAGCTACCTCGACTATGGAATCTTTCAACCCATCCAGATCGCCGCCATCATCGCCCTCAACGGCGATCAGTCGTGCGTGGCCGATATCGTCTATGTCTACCAATCCCGCCGCGATGTGCTGGTGGACGGTCTCAACCGGGTCGGCTGGGCCATCGACAAGCCCAAGGGGACCATGTTTGTCTGGGCGCGGATTCCCGGAAGCATTTCGCTCCATGGGGTCGGTGGAGTTTTCCAAGTACCTGATCGAAGCCGGCAAGGTGGCCGTGTCCCCGGGCTTGGGATTCGGCGAATACGGGGATGAGTATGTGCGCTTTGCCCTGGTGGAAAACGAAATGCGCACCCGCCAGGCCATCCGCGGCATTCGCAAGGCCCTGCAGCGAGAATAGCACCGCGTGACAAAGTCTCCTCGAGATTCAGTGTCTGAGGGGACAGAGGATTGATATGCGAGCGATCGGTGTTGGTTTGGTTGGTTGGGGCACGGTGGGTTGTGGTGTGATCAAGGTGCTCCAGGACAATGCCCGTGCCATTGAAGACCGTCTGGGAGTACCCCTGATACTGCGGCGCGTGGCCGACCTGGACCTGGACCGTCCGCGGCCGGTGCCGGTTCCTGCCGGACTGCTCACCGCCAATGCCGATGAAATCCTGGATGACCCGCACATCGATATTGTCGTCGAGCTCATCGGCGGCACCGGAATCGCCAAAACCATCATCAGCCGGGCCCTGGAAAAGGGCAAACACGTGGTGACGGCCAACAAGGCGCTGCTGGCGCATGCCGGCAACGAACTGTTCGAGCTGGCCCGCCGGTGTGGTCGCACCATTGGTTTCGAAGCCTCGGTGGCGGGCGGTATTCCGCTGATCAAGGCCTTGCGCGAAGGGCTTGCCGCCAATCGGATCGACACCATCTTCGGCATCCTCAACGGTACGGCCAATTACATCCTGACCCGCATGTCGGAGCACGGGCTGTCGTTTTCCGAAGCGCTGCGGGAAGCGCAGCAGCAGGGTTATGCCGAAGCCGATCCCACCCTGGATATAGAAGGAATCGACACCGCGCACAAGCTGGCCCTGGCCTAGTGCCCTGGCCTTCGGCACCCCGATCCGGTTCGATCAGGTCTACGTGGAAGGCATTTCCCAAATCGACCCGCTGGACATTCAGTTTGTGGAAGAATTCGGCTACCGGCTGAAACTGCTCGCCATTGGCCGCAACGACCAGGGCCTCCTGGAGATGCGGGTCCATCCCACCATGATTCCGTCCAATCACGTGCTGGCGAGCGTCAAGGGGGCCTACAACGCCGTGCACATCCACGGCAACGCCGTGGGCAACGTCATGTTCTATGGCCTGGGTGCCGGGATGATGCCCACCGGCAGCGCCGTGGTGAGCGACCTCATGGACCTGGCCCGCGACATTCTGGCAGGACGACCGGGCCGCGTTCCCGCCGCTGGCGTTTCTTCCGGATCGCTTGCGGGACATTCCGGTCAAGCCCATCTCCGAAGTTCGATTGCCTGCTACTATTTCCGGTTTTCGGCCATGGACCGCCCCGGGGTCTTGTCCAAGATCTGCCGGAATCCTGGGTGACAACCAGATCAGCATCGCCTCCGTGATTCAGAAAGGTCGTCAGGTGGGAGGTGCCGTCCCCATCGTGATGCTCACCCATGAAGCCAGGGAAAGCGATGTCCGCAGCGCCTTGCAGGAAATCGATCAGTTGGATGTGGTTCAAGCCCCCACACGAATCATCCGCATCGAAAACAATGCCATCAACTAAGCACTCATGCCTTGCGGGGAGTGGACCATCCTTGCTGGCGGGCAATGCTGTTTTGACTCAGGAAGCGACGCCTGGAGGGGGTGATGGGGAGATGCGGTGACAAGGGTTTGATCTCTCTCGCCGTCTCCCTCTCCCCGCGTCCTTGTCTCACAGAACCCTCGCAGGCAAGATCAAGAATTTGAGTCAGCGACAATGTGGCTGGGGTGTCCCGTTGACGTTGACCTGCTTATGGGGTTTAGCAACCGGCATGTCAGGGCACCGCAAGTGATGACAAGTCATGTCTTGCTCGGGGGGTAGAGCCGGTGAGAGTGCTCTGATGGCGGTGGTTCTATTCGATTCTAACCGATTGGAGAAACCCAGATGAGGAGCGGTCAGTGGAGTCCTTAGACTGGAAATACATATTGCTGGTGGGTGATGGCATGGGGGACTACCCCCTGTCGGAGCTAAATGGCAAAACGCCGCTGGAAGCAGCGCCCACCCCGAATATGGACCGTCTGGCCGGGTGTGGCGTCATGGGTTTGGTGCGTACCATTCCCGAGGGCATGGAGCCGGGAAGTGATGTGGCCAACATGAGTCTCCTGGGTTACGATCCCCGGCAGTACCACACCGGCCGTGCACCACTCGAGGCCGCCAGCATGAACGTGCAACTCGCACCCGACGAAGTGGCCCTGCGCTGCAATCTAGTGACCTTGGCAGCCAATGAGGTGGGTACGATCACCATGTGTGACTATTCAGCGGGGCACATCAGCACTGAAGAAGCCCATCAATTGGTGGCCGGCCTTCAGGCAGCCGTCTCAGGTTTGCCGCTGAGGCTCTATCCGGGGGTGAGTTACCGCCATCTGTTGGTATGGTCGGGTGGCCGAGTCGATCTTGATACCACGCCGCCTCACGACATCACCGGCGAACCCGTGGCAGGCTATCGAAACGGTCTATCAGGAGGAGCAAGTTCTGCTTGCCTTCATGAATCGAGCCCACGACATTCTAGCTGAGCATCCTGTGAACAGGGCCCGCCAAGCGGATGGCAAACGGCCCGCCAATGCGGTGTGGCTATGGGGGCAGGGCAAGGCCCCGTCCATGCCGACACTGAAGGAGCGCTACGGCCTGAATGGGGTGATGATTTCAGCGGTGGATTTGCTCAAGGGGCTGGGTGTTTACGCGGGGCTCACTCCGGTGGCGGTACCTGGTGCCACGGGCTATCTGGACACCAATTATGCAGGTAAGGTAGCGGCTGCCCTCCAGGCATTGTCCACGGGCAATTTCGTCTACGTGCACATAGAAGCCCCCGATGAGGCCAGCCATGAAGGGTCTTTGGCCAAGAAGATCCAGGCCATCGAAGCTTTCGATGCGCAGGTGGTCGGCCCGATGGTGGAGGGGGCCAAGGCCTTTGACAGAGTCAGGCTGTTGGTGGTGACCGATCACCTGACCCCCATCGGCAAGCGCACCCACGTGGATGATCCGGTGCCGTTCTTGCTCATCAAAGATCTTCATGAAGATTTGCGGGCGGCACCATCTTCAGCGGCCGCTTTCTGTGAAAGGACGGCCCAGGGGCCGAACCAGTCTTTGGTAAATGGGGTGGAGTTGTTTGAGGCTTTCGTAGGCGCTTCCTGAGCACTGCTTTGTTAAACGCTCGGCGGACGGCTTCAGCCCCGCGGAACGTGGGGTTGTCGTCTCGACCTTACCAGGGAGGGATCTTTGTATGATTCCAGGCCCTAAGATTTCTCGCGTCGCTCGAAATGACAAAGTAGTACTAGGAGTACGGACTGGGAGCAGGAATCGGTGTGTACCATGGATGCCAGACCGACAGATGAGGTGAACGTCAGGGCTCAAATGCGTGTCCTGTATGGCGATACCGATGCCATGGGGCAGGCCTACTATGGCAACTATCTGCGCTGGTTCGAGCATGGGCGAGCGGAGTGGTTTCGCGCCTGTGGCATGAGCTACCGGGCATTGGAGACAAGGGGCGTCTTTCTTCCGGTCATCGAGGCGCATTGTCGCTATCGCAAGCCCGCTTTCTACGATGACATCTTGACCATCGTGACGATATTTGGTTTTTCCGGACCGGCGCGGCTTCGCTTTGACTATGAGGTCGTCCGCGATGCCGATGCGGATTTGCTGGCCACTGGCTATACGGTCCACGTGTGTGTGGATGCCGAGCGCAAGGTGCTGAAGCCGCCGCCTTTTCTGGCACAGTTGCTCCAGGCCAATGCCGTGCAAGAGCCCGAACAATCGTCAGATGATAACGTTTGCTGAGGTTCCGGAACAAGCAACAAAATGAACCCAAAAGGGTTGAGCAATGATCATTTTTCCCGCGATAGATCTTAAGGACGGCCTATGTGTGCGCCTCATGCAGGGCGACCCCGAGCGGGCGACAGTGTATGGACGCGATCCGGTGGCCATGGCTGAGCGCTGGGTTCAAGAAGGGGCTCAGTGGCTGCATGTGGTGGATCTGGATGGGGCCTTCTCCAAGAGTCCCAAGAATCGAGAAGCAGTAGCTGCCATCACGAAGAGTCTGACCATTCCCGTGCAAGTGGGGGGTGGGATCCGAACTCTGGCGACCATTCAAGACTATCTTGATATGGGCGTGCGCCGGGTCATTCTTGGCACCGCGGCACTGCGCGACCCCGATCTGGTGACCGCAGCCTGTCGGCTCCACCCGCGCCGCATCGCACTGGGGATCGATGCCCGCGACGGCATGGTGGCGGTCGAAGGGTGGCAGGAAGCCACCGACACCGATGTGCGATCACTGGCAGAGCGGTATTCGCAACTGGATCTGGCGGCCATTATCTATACCGATATCCAACGAGATGGTATGAGCACCGGGGTCAATGGTGATGCCACCCGCCGGCTTATCGAAGCCACTGCTTTCCCCGTCATCGCCTCGGGCGGGGTGGCCTCTCTGGAAGACATCCAGGAGCTGATGCCGCTGGTCGCTTTGGGGCTTGAGGGTGTGATTGTAGGCAGGGCGCTCTACAACGGGAGGATACGTTTGCCGGAAGCGCTTGCTTGGGTGGCAAATCAGGTGCCGTAGGGTCGACGTCGACATCTTGGGGTCCAGGGCTCCAATGGCCACTTCCCTGTTCTTCCAAGGTTATGCAGGCACCAATCGGGCTGAAGATGCGATTCGCTTTTGCTGCGCCGGTAGCGCAATGGATCAGGCGTTTCCTTCGGCGATTCGTGTAGATCGGGGGCGACTCTTAGTAAGGCTCATCCTTGCCCGACCAAAGGATGGGCTGGTCACCTACAACGTCTGCAGCTGCGCAGGTCCCATTGTTGTTCCCATCCCGCTGAGTAGCAGGTTCAAAAAGTATGCTCCATCTGGCAGGACGCACCGAATTGTCCACGTGTTCTAGCTTTTGACTCAACCTTTGGATGCAAGTTCTTTTGTCCAAATATGAAGCACATAATAGTTGATTTGGGTGCCGAGTGCGGATATAAACAAAAGTTTGCGTCAAATCGATTTTCTCTGATGCACTACATACCGGCTAGGTCCTTGACGGGTGGGCATGGGCATGGCGAACAGACGGTTTTCGACCGGGCATGCTGATGTGGCGTCTATGGTCAAAGATGCCGCAGATATCGTGGATGTGGTGGCACAGGTGGTGAAGCTGCGCCGCGTCGGCA
This sequence comes from uncultured delta proteobacterium, assembly GCA_963802715.1. Lineage (GTDB taxonomy): Bacteria > Desulfobacterota > Syntrophobacteria > Syntrophobacterales > Syntrophobacteraceae > CAWDJT01. Next base: position 16,596 of record CAWDJT010000027.1, on the reverse strand, counting down.
ACCGGTACCTGGGGCTGTGCCCATTCCATCAGGAGAAGACCCCATCCTTTCAGGTAGATTCCCAGAATCAGCTTTTCTACTGCTTCGGTTGCGGTATCGGTGGGGATGTTCTGAGTTTCGTCATGAAGGCTCAGAATCTGTCCTTTGGAGAAGCTCTCGAATTCCTGGCGGATCGATATCATATCCAGCTTCCGTCCAAGGACCCACTGCAGCAGTCTGGGGAAAACAAAAAGGAACTGCCGGGACACTACGAGGCCTTGGCAGCAGCGGCTGATTTTTTCCATGGGCAGTTGCACCATAGCGCGGCCGCCGAGGTGGCACGGCGATACGTTGAACAACGGGGCCTACCGGCGCGAGTGGTGGAAGAGCAGCGAATCGGTTATGCCCCCAATCAATGGGATGGGCTGCTGAACCATCTGCGCAAGGCCGGAATAGACCAACGCGTGGGCATTGAAACCGGGCTATTGATTGCCTCTTCGTCGGATCGGGTGTACGACCGCTTCCGTCAACGCCTCATGTTCCCCATCACCGACGATCGCAGCAGGGTGGTGGCTTTTGGCGGGCGCAGCCTTGATGGCGCGGAGCCCAAGTATTTGAACAGTCCGGAGACCCCTCTCTATCACAAGGGCCGCATGCTCTACAATCTGGCGCGAGCCCGTGAAGCCTGCCGACAGGTTCGGCAGGTGGTGTTGGTGGAGGGCTACCTGGATTTGTTGGCGTTTCACTCTCTTGGGCTTTTACCGGGTTGCGGCCACCCTGGGGACGGCCTTGACGGCGCAGCAAGTTCGTCTCTTGAGACGCTTTGCGGACGAAGTGGTGCTGCTCTATGACGGTGACGAGGCCGGTCAAAGGGCCATGTTTCGAGCTGCCCCTCTGTTTCTGGAAGAGGGACTGGCGGTGACGTGCCCGCGACTACCTGCCGGCATGGACCCCGATGATTTCCTCAAAGGCCACGGACTGGCGGGTTTTGAACAACTGCTTGAACAGCGTGAGGATTTGGGCAAGGTCGCCATTGGCGACGTTTTATCCGGATGGGATGGTACCACGGCCGGTAAGGCGAGCCTCATAGAACGGCTTCAGCCGTTGTTTGATGCCGCTCGGCAACCCGTGGTGCGGGCGGAGTACCTGCGGGTGGTGGGGGAGCGGCTGGAACTGGCCGAATCGGTGGTACAGAGTCAGCTTCAGCAGAAGCGGCGGCCGCCCAGTGATCGTGGGATGCCGCAGGTTCTCGGTGCGCCTTTGGCAGTTGACGGTCCGCATCCCCAAGCCATTGAAGAGAACATCCTTCGGGTGGTCGTACAGTATCCATGCTTGATCCAAAAGTTGAAGGATTCCGGAGCAGTCGAGCATTTTCGGGAAGGTAGATTGCGGGTGGTGGCCGAGGCCCTCACCCAATTGGACCCCGGCCAGGAACAAGAGTTGTCCAGGCTATATGACCAGCTTGCGGACTCGGATCTGCGAGGAATCCTTGCCCGGCTGGTGATGCAGGAGGACCATTACGGTGGTTTGGAGGCGGCCTGCCTCCTTTTTGAGGACCGCCTGGGGGCTCTGAGACAGCGGCAGGTCCGGCAGTGTCGTAAGGATCTACTCCAATCCATTCGCCAGGCAGAGCAAGATGGGGACAGTCACAAGGTCAAGGAGCTTCTGCAGCAGTTCCAAGACAGCTGTCTGACGCCGGTTAGCACCCAACCGAACGGGGCGCCTTGACCGCAGCGAGCGGTTGCTGCAAATCCATGGAGAAGTACCCAGACAGAAATGGCACGCGAGCACGGTGCTTATTGGCCCTAGATTAGGACATTCAGGAGAAATAGCATCCATGATGGACGACAAAGAACAACAGCAGCGTGATGAAACCGCGACCAAGAAACCCGAAATTGAGGACCTTAAACGTCTGATTTCAGTGGGCAGGGAGAAGGGTTTCCTCACCTACGATGAGCTCAATGAAGTCCTGCCGGAGGAACTGGTGTCGGCGGAGCAACTCGACGACATGATGATGATCTTTGATGAAATGGACATCGAGATCGTGGATTCGGATCAGCAGATCAAGGTTGTGCGCGACTCGGCGTCGCCGGAGGCGGAAGAAGGCGGCGATGACGAGGAAGACGACTTGCAGATGGAGGTTGATGCGGGCAGCCGCGTGGCCGATCCGGTGAAGATGTATCTGCGCGAAATGGGCCAGGTTTCGTTGCTCACCCGGGAGGGCGAAGTGGAGATCGCCAAGCGTATCGAAGCCGGCGAGCGGGAAGCCTTCAATGCCATCATGGAATCTTCCATTGGAGTCAAGGAGATCCTGAGTCTTAAGGAAAAGCTGGAAAGGGGGACCAGCCGTATCCGCGACATTCTGCGCGACCCCGATGAGGAAATGACTCCGGAAGAAGAAGAGGTCCACAAGACCCGCACCGTCGGTATGTTGGAGGAAGTTCACCGGCTTGATGAAGACAACAAAGAGATCCAGGGGCGGTTGTTCGGTCAGGAACTGCAGGGGAGCGAGGAGGTCGCTTCCAAGAATCAGCTCCAAGAGAACAAGGAACGCATAGTTAGCCTCCTCAAGGGGCTGCAGTTGGACCGCCGCCAGATCGATCGGATCATCGACCGGTTGCGCTCCAACCTCGAAAAGATCGAACAGACGGAGAAAGACCTCGAAGATTGCCTGCTCACGTGCGGCAAGCCCTTGCAGGAACTGCAGCGTCTCTATGAAAAAGGACTGAAGGAAAACGGCAAACTCGCCCGGTACGCCAAGGAATCGAGTCTCACCCCGGAAGAATTCAAGGCTTTGATCCACCGGGCAATGGAAGCTCGGGAACGGATCACGGCGCTTGAAATGGAAGCCAAGGTCGATTCCCGTTCACTGCGTCAGATCCTGCGCCGTGTTGAAGACGGTATGGTGCGGGCGAAACTGGCTAAGAGCGAACTCATTGAAGCCAATCTCCGCCTGGTGGTCAGCATCGCCAAGAAATACACCAATCGGGGTTTGCAGTTCCTGGATCTCATTCAAGAAGGCAACATCGGACTGATGAAGGCAGTGGACAAGTTCGAGTATCAGCGCGGCTACAAATTCAGCACCTATGCCACCTGGTGGATTCGACAGGCCATCACCCGGGCCATTGCCGACCAGGCGCGCACCATCCGTATCCCGGTGCATATGATCGAAACCATCAACAAGCTCATTCGGACCTCACGCTATCTGGTCCAGGAGCTGGGACGTGAACCGGTGCCCGAGGAAATTGCCGAGAAAATGGATTTTCCCCTGGACAAGGTGCGCAAGGTTCTCAAAATCGCCAAGGAACCCATCAGCCTGGAAACCCCCATCGGTGAAGAAGAAGACAGCCATCTCGGGGATTTCATCGAGGACAAAAGGGTTACTTCTCCGGTAGATGCCGTGATCAATCTCAACCTGAGCGAACAGACTCGCAAGGTGTTGGCCACCCTTACGCCGCGTGAAGAGAAGGTCCTACGCATGCGTTTTGGAATCGGGGAGAAGGCCGATCACACCTTGGAAGAAGTCGGTCAGGATTTTGCCGTGACGCGCGAACGTATCCGCCAAATCGAAGCCAAGGCCTTGCGGAAACTCCGCCACCCCAGCCGGAGACGCAAAGCTCAAGAGCTTTATCGAGAACTGATGGGCGATGGGGCCGCAAGAGCGTGAGAGAGCGCATTGCGGCCGCCATCTGCAGGCCACAGGCGCCGGATGGGGTGGATGGCACGAACTCGGCAGGGGTTGGAGGCGACGGTAAGGGATTGAGGGTGGTTTTTTCGCGCTCCCGCTCTTGCGCCTTGCGGGTTTTCGTCTGGGATTCCACTTGACCCCTTTTCCGGTCTCGGCTACAAGTTATGGCTACAAGGGCCCATAGCTCAGTTGGAAGAGCCACCGGCTCATAACCGGTAGGTCCCTGGTTCGAGGCCAGGTGGGCCCACTCTTAGCAACCAGGTGAAATGTGGAAATGGTTGGAAAACGATGTCCAATTGAGAAACCGGTGATAGGTGCAAAACCGTCGCCAGCGGAGATGTCCGAGACCTGTCCAAGGGATGCTGACATTGACCGCTCAGCATAACCACGGGGGGTGTTCCTAAGGGAGCGCCCCCCGCTTTTTTGGGGTGTGGAAATGGTGGTGCGAGTCGCTGACGTGATGGCATGGCTGGATGCGCAGGCTCCTTTTCGCTATGCTGCCGACTGGGACAACAGTGGCCTGCAGGTGGGCGATCCCAACGCCGAAGTGGCTCGCATCATGGTCGCCCTCGATGTCACCCCGAATACCCTCACTGAAGCCGCAACCAGCCGGTGCCAATGTCTGGTGACCCATCACCCCCTTATCTTTCAGCCCCTCAAGACGCTGCGATTCGATAAGCCCCCGGTGATTCTCATTGCCCGTGCCATCAGAAACGGGATTCATCTCATCGCCGCTCATACCAATCTGGATGCGGCCTGTGATGGTACCAATCAGCAACTGGCTCGAATGGTGGGTCTGAAACGTTGCTTCCCTTTGGATAGTGACCCACGCTGGCAAGGGGAGGAACGTTATGCGGGGATGGGTGTCGTGGGCGAGTTACCCGAAGCCACGCCGCTGGAACACTTTGTGGCGGCATTACAGCGGTTGTTTCCCAGCGCACCTTTGCGCGTGGTCGGAGACGGCCGTCGGCTGGTTGGCCGTGTTGCTCTGTGTACTGGCAGCGGGGCCGGTTTCATCGAGAAGGTCATCGCGGGCGGTTGCGATGCCTTTGTGAGCGGTGATTTCAAATACCACGAGGCGAGGCGAGCGGAAGAGGCCGGTTTGGCCTTGGTGGACCTGGGACATTTCGCTTCGGAACGTTTTATCGTGGAACCATTGGCTGAAGCATTGCGGGCCGCGGTTGCCTCGGCGGGTGTCGGGGTAGAGATCCTGACCGCGCGTGACGAAGACGAGCCTTTTCGCTCCATCCCTCGGTGACAGCCTTTCGCGCTGCTAAGTGCGCGGGTTTTGCCCAGGCCGGCGGCTGCTGAGCGCATTCCCAGGTTGGCATTGGTTGGAGATTAGGTGCTTGCGTACGGCGTTTGGTGTTTGTTGTTTGAAGTCCGAAGCCCCGCGGCTTATTTTTTGCCAAACCGCAGCCGGCGGGAACCTTTCTCGAAAGGGGACAAACCTTGTTGGAACAACTCAAGTACATGGTTGAATTGCAGTATCTGGTGGACAAGAAGGCCACATTGGTCCGCATCCGCGAAGAGACCCCACGGCGCATCGGCGACTTGGAAAAACAATTCGCCGAGTTTGAGGGTGAGCATCATCAGAAGAAAACCGAATATGACAATGCCCTCAAAATGAGGCGTTCCCTGGAGCAAGAGGTCAAGGATCTGGAAAGCAAAATGGCCCGCAGCAAGGGCCGAATGCATGAGATCAAGAACAACCGTGAATATCAGGCCATGTTGAAGGAAATCGAAGATCTCAAGACCGATATTCGCACCAAGGAAGACCGGGTCTTGGAATACATGGAGACCATCGAGCGGTTGGACAAGCAAGTCAAGACGGCGGGCAAGGATTTGGAATCGCGCCGCAGGCAGTTGGAAGCCGACAAGGAAAAAACCCGGCAGCAAAGCGAGATGATAGCCACCCGCGTCGAGACCCTGGAGGGACTTCAAGATGAAGTGCGTCGGAAAATGGAGCCGGCCATCGTCAAACGCTATGATTTCCTAGCGGAGAATCGCAACGGCAGTGCGGTTGCTGCCGTGCAGGAAGGCGCCTGCCAGCTCTGTCATCTCAACCTGCCGCCCCAAAAATACGTCGAACTGCAGAAAGACGAAGCCATCATGAACTGCCCCAGCTGTCTCCGCTTCATCTACTGGCCGGGAAATGACGCCTACCATGTCTTACCAGAGGATTTCGACATCGGTTGATGGATGTTTGACCTTGTCGATCAGACCCCCAATGTCCTGGCGGTTTCCTCCCCGATCCCCCGGAAAACAGCTCTTTCATGAGCGGGAACGATCAACCTACACATTCCTTTCTCTTCCATGGATGGTTGGGTCTTACGGTTGAACCCGATCACGGGTTCCGCAATAACCGCCACACTGCCAGGTATTGGACCGGCAGTGGTGGAAGCCGCTCATGATGATATCTGATCGTGACACCGGCGGTTGATCCGATCGACCCTGTTCTTTTCGCATTTGCGATGGCCTGTCAAGGACCATTTGTTGCCGCTGCCGGCGTTCTAAGGTATGGTTGTCAGGGATCGTCTTTGGCCAACCCTAGCCGAGACTGGCGGCACAGATCTTTGGTACCCTGGCCGTCCAGGCCGAACTGCGCGGGCGCGAACCTTCTTGGCAGGAGCTTTGGAGGTGCAAGGGGAATGTTCATGTTTCGACCGAAGAGCCTCCGACAACGGCTGGTGTTGTTTCTGCTCGCGCCGGTTGCCGTCCTGCTGTTGAGTATCGGTCTGGCCGGTTTTTTTTACGCACGCACGCTGCTGTTGGCGGAGTGGCGCGAAGCATCGATACTCAAGCTGCAGCGCGCGGCCCACCAGGTGGATATGCACTTTGGTCAGATCAAGGGCTGGCTGCTGATGTATCGGGACGCGGTCGAACAGGGCCATCCGGCCTTTGTTCAGGGTTGGATCATGGAAAGACTCAGGGCTGTCGAGGGCGTTGTTGATGTCCGGCTCATCAGGCTCGACAGGGAAGATCACCGGCCGGCGCCGGCGTCTGAAGATCCGAGCCCCCGCTCCGGACATCACCGCGGGCCCGGCATGGGGCGGCAGAGTGGCGGACAGGGTCGAGGTTCAGGTGGCATCGAAGTCACTCCGCCTCGATTTGATACCATCCTTGCCCATGAAACGGTTTCCCTGGTTGCCGATTTGATCGATGCCGACGGCGGGGCCGTCGGGCGGTTGGAGGTGGCGATCCGTTTCGACTCCCTGGTGGCCAATGTGATTTCTTCCGGTTGGTGGCAAAGTTACAAAGCTTTTCTGGTGGATCAGGATGGAGCAATCCTCACCTGCACGGTCTCCAAGGGTCGATGCCAACTGGGTGAAGCCGGCGATTCCCTGGAAACGGCGACTCTCAAGGCCTTGAAGGAACAGCCGGCCGGGACCATCCTCGGACCTGGACATCCTGCCGAAGAGGTCAGCGGCTTTTACCGGCTCGAAGAGGCCCCCTGGAGTCTGGTCGTGATTGCTCCAGGGCGGGAGATCCTGGCACCCATCATTGGTTTCCGTAACTACTACTTCGTCATTGGCAGTGGGGTCATCCTGCTGGTTCTGCTGATCATCCGTTGGGTTACCGGACGGACCGCCGTGGCCATTCGTGAGGTGGCCGATGCCGCCCGAAGAGTTGCCCACGGCGATACCGATATCGCCCTGGTGACCCGCAGGACGGACGAAGTGGGGCAGCTTGTCGACAGTTTCAATCAGATGGTACGGCAACTGGAAGAGGGCATGCGCCTGAGACAGGCCTTGGACCTGGCCATGGAAGTGCAACAGAGCCTCCTTCCGGCTGAACCGCCGCAAGTCCGCGGATTGGACATTGCGGGCCGGAGCCTCTACTGCCATGAAACCGGCGGGGACTATTATGATTTCTTGCATTTTGCCGAATGGGGACCGGGTCGGGTGGTGGTTGCCGTGGGAGACGTGGTTGGCCACGGTATTGGCGCGGCTCTCTTGATGACCACCGCGAGTGCCCTGCTGCGTGCTCGCCTGCTGCAGCCCGGCAGCCTCGCTCAGGTTATGGGCGATGCCAATCGCCTATTGTGCCTGGATACCGCCCAAAGCGCCAATTTCATAACGGTTTTTCTGCTCATGCTGGATGCCGGCCGGCGGCGGGCCTGCTGGACAAGAGCTGGTCACGACCCCGCCATCGTCTATGATCCACTAACGGATACCTTTACCGACTGGATCGGGGAAGGTATGGCCCTCGGCGTGGATGAGACGCAATCCTTCCAGGAGAATCAGTTCGACCAATGGAACCCAGGTCGGATCATCCTGATCGGGACCGACGGCATTTGGGAAACGGAAAACCCGGATGGCGAGATGTTCGGCAAGGACCGACTGCGCTCCGTCATACGCGAGAATCGAGAGGGTTCCGCCGCCGACATCCTGCAGGCCGTTCTGGACGCCATCCAAGATTTTCGTCAGGAAGCTTCCCAACTCGATGACATCACCCTGGTGGTGGTGAAGATCGTCGAGTGAATCATGGGCCTCGGCAAGGTGTTACAGGGGGCTGAGGCCACCCGCCGAAAAGAAGGACGGAGTCGCGCCCATGGAGCTACAAAGTGGCCGGGAGCTGGCCTGCAACCTCGTGGTACCCAAAGGGGCTGAGTGGGTGACCTTGGACCAGGCCTTGGGCCGCGTGCTGGTTGAGCCCCTCACGGCGGCCCGCGATCTCCCCGGGGAACCGCGTTCACGCATGGATGGGTATGCGCTGCGAAGTGGCGATGTATCCGAGGTGATGGGCGATCGCACGGTTCTTCACCTGGCTGACGGCTGCGCCGCCGCCGGGCATGACGTTGACCAGCCGCTGGCGGCCGGAGAATGCCTGCGGATCCTCACCGGCGCGCCGCTTCCCATTGGTGCCGATGCCGTGGTGCCCCAGGAGGAGGTGGAGGTCCGGGGTGGCACCTTGCTGGTACGGCAAGCCGTGACCGCCGGCCGGTGGGTGATTCAGGCGGGTGCGGACGTGGCCGCGGGGGAACGGGTGCTGGAAGCGGGTACCGTGCTCACCCCCACGGCACTGGCACTGGCGGCAGCGCTGGGATACGCCGGCCTTAAGGTTTATCAACAGCCGCGAGTCGCGCTGCTGGCGACCGGCGACGAACTCATGGAACTGGGGGAAACCCGCCCCGGGCCCCATTCCACCTGCAACAACCGCCATCTGCTGGCCTGGATGACGCGGCTCCAGGGCGGTGTTCCGGTGCATCTCGGGGTGGCCAAGGATGATCCCGAAGAGATCACGGCCAAGCTTGCCGATGTGGATGCCGACCTGGTGATCACCACCGGCGGCGTCGGCCAGGGCGATCGGGACTTTGTTCTAAAGGCCTGGGAGAATCTGGGGGTGACAGTTCATTTTCGCCGGATCAACCTGTCGCCGGGCCGTCACAGTGCTTTAGGGAGCAGGGATCGGCAAATCTTCTGTGCCCTTCCCGGAAATCCCTGGGCTGCCCAGGTGGTCTTCAGCGAAATCATCGGCCCACTGCTGCGCCGCTGGCAGGGGTTCTCGATACCGGAACCCCCGGTGCTGCCCGCTCGCCTGACCAGTCCCGTCCAGAACCGCTCCGGGCTCCATCGCGCCATTCGCGGCACGCTTGAGAATCGAGAGGGAACCTTGTTCTTCAGGCCAGAGCGTCCCAAAGAGGTGTCCCTGTTTGCCCAGGTGCAGGCTTCTCCAGCCTATATCCTGGTCTCGCCCGAAGCCCAAGAAATGCCCGGTGGAAGCCTTATCGGGCGAGGTTGTTCGATCTTTCCCTGACGGCGATGGCGCAACTGGTGTTGATACCGACAACCCCATCAAGGACCTGAACAGAATCCCTTGAGTGGCGCGTTCTGAATGCGCATTTGCCGAAACCCCCTGCCCACACCGGTCAGCTTGATGGCGCCGATGTCTCAGCCAGCTCTCTTTGATTCTCTCACCTGGCATTTGCGTTGGCAGTTGCCGGACGAGCCTCCGCTTTCGGCCTGCGGTTGACATCCTGCCGCAAGCGCGTGGGTAAGGCGTTGACTCCGGTCCTGCCAGGTGGGGGTTTGCCGCCCAGCCTGAGGAAGTTGTTGATTTCATCTGATTGTGCTATTTTTTCAGAAATGAGACTGACGTGAACGGGAGGATGGCAAGTGGGGTTGGCCTGGAATCGCAAACGGCTGACAAATAGAAGGGCTGACCCTGGGTGCAACTGGCCGAGCAAATCTTAACGAGGCGCGCGAAAAAGTTGGAGTCCGCCCTTTGGAGATTTCGACTCGGATTCCCTTGGCCGGGAATGTCAGCCTGGGTAATCCTATGTCCGAGAGAAGCGACAAGAGCGAACAATCGAAAGATACCAATCCTATTGAACGGATCGAAGAGGTGGAAAGTCTGCTGCAGGAGTACCAGGGGTTGTTGATCTCAGTTCTGGACTCTCTTATCAAGCGGTGCAAGTTTGAAGCACTTGCCCATAGCTGAGCTTTTTGCAGGGAGCCCTCACAATGCAAGCGGAAAGCATCAAAGAGCAAGCCCACCGGCTGCTGGAGAATCTGCCGGACCAGGCAACCTGGGAAGATCTGATCTATCGGATCTATGTCCGGCAGGCCATTGAAGCCGGACTGATTGACAGCGATGAAGGCCGAACGGTAGATGTCAAGGAAGTTCGCAAGAGATTCGGTCTGTCGGCATGAGGGTTTACTGGACCCAAAACGCCATCGAGCACCTGGTCAACATCTTCGAGTACATTGCCCTCAATTCGCCTGCCTATGCCAAAGGGATGGTGGACAAACTCACCCGCCGTTCCGAGCAGATTGCTCACCAACCTTTCTCTGGCCGCAAAGTACCCGAATATGACGCAGATGATATCCGTGAGCTCATCGAAAATCCGTATCGTATCATTTATCGGATAAGGCCAGGTCGAGTCGATGTTCTCGCCGTCATTCACGGTGCACAGCAATTGCCGGACAGAATGTAAAAGCGGCATGGGTGACACGGGCAACTGGTTGCCCGTGCCGCAGGCAAGAGGGATATTAATGTGCCCGTATGGATCACCTGCTGGCTTAACCCTCTTGTTCTTCGAACCCAGGTAACTAGTTGCCTGGGCCACCCAGCATTCTCATACGCTCAGGACTCTTGAGTCAAGTGTGTAGGTTTGACCCCGCTCACTCACTATACACTGGCTAGGCAACGCGAGCCGAACACCGCGACCCTGGCGGGTGCCTGGGGAATCCTTCAGAGAATAAACCAGAGGCGTTCAGGACTAACAGGTTTCTTCGTGAGGCGTGGTTTTCTTTTGGCCTTTGCGACCAAAGTAGGTATTCAAGAGAGGTAACAACACAGGGCGAAAACCACATCTGGCGCTTAAGGCAAATGCATGTTCCCTGATGAAAGGATAAAGAATAAGGGGGGCATTCTTGTCGGCCCAATCGTCAATATGGGCAACATCGAATTCCTGGTCGTCTACTCAAAAAAAACCAACCAAGACGTACTCTCATAGAAAATGGGGTGGTTGGCGTGCTTGGCCATTCCTATCTCAACACCACTAACACCCTTATTGTTTTCGTCTCAAAGTCATACGGGCTGTGCGAAAACGAGAATGAAAACTCACTATGTTGCGCCTCCACGGAGGCGTCGGGTGCCTCGTTCGACCTGATAAACAGCTCTATCACCTTTACTGATTGAGCTGAATTGCATGGAGTTTACTGAATTATTCGGCCTTGGCATTAGGAATCTCACGCAGCAAGTTGTATTCATAATCGTCAGACTCTCTTACTCCCGTCTAAAGTCCCGCGTATCAGACCATCATCCGCACTAGCTCACAAGCGACAAACGTAGTGAACCGACCTCCGATAGGTGAATTCGACGTGAGACATGAATGAAGGATGTCCGATGCTGTCCAAGAATCCGGTTAGACCCTCGAAAGTGACTCCCACAAAAGGCTGAACTAGGGGGCATTCGATGAGCCGGATCGTATACTATGGTCTCTGCCCAATCATTCCAGTCTTCAAGTTCAAAAGTCTCCAACGCCCCTGTCTCCAGAAGAATCTGGCTGATGTCAGCCCTCTTGATAGGCTTCAAACCCGGCCCGGAATTCGTCGTCCGTCATAGCGGACAATCGTTCAAAGACTTTTTGGACCGCTTTCTCAAATTTGCGCGTTTGGGAGTTCCATCGCTAAGCCTCCTTACAGACTCAATAGTATATACACAACCGATCACGTAGCAACGTAACATAACGGGGCACCGACCACCTTCATCGAGTACCTGGCCAGAATTCACCAGGTGGCGGTGCGACTCGAAGTTCAATCACTTTGTAACGTACATTAAGGTCGTGTTCCAGTTCTGAAATGATCCAGTCATAAAGCTTTGCGATCGTCGCAGTCGCGTTCGCCTTATTCCCCGTATCTCTCGCTAAAACAGCCAGCCGGTCTTTGAAGCTCTGGTTCTCTGCATCGAGATGTTCGGCATTCGAAACGAGTAACTTTACATAGAATTATAGCACAATCTGGATCTTGCTCACGACTGAAGCCATCCTTCGATTTCTGAAATCCGCACCATGCAGTGGCGAAGTATTCAGCATAATACCCTTTTTTCCAAAAATAAACCCCCGCACCTGCCCTCCCGCGACCGAGCTTGAACCCGCGGGCAATTATCAATGCGAACGAGAAATCGAAGTCCCGTGAGTACCTTTTAGACAGCCATGGCCAAACATCAACTCCTGAAAACGGAAGAGAAGATCGTCATATGTTGAACGAAGCGGCGCTTAGCTCCTTGGTATCACCCCAGCAGAGCGTCGTCAATGATGGAGTTGACAGGCAAGACTAATTGCGCTTGGAAATTGAACGGTAATCATAGGATCTTTCAGTCGCTGAGCAAGGAGATGTAATTATGAAAAATAAAAAAGCCGGTTTTTGTAGCGGCTTTCTTCATTCCAAAATCTTGTACCTATCTCGTACCAAACTCACTATTGTTAGCGTGGCATTGTCTGTGAAGTGGCGCGCCTGAAGAGATTCGAACTCCCGACCCACGGATTAGAAGTCCGTTGCTCTATCCGACTGAGCTACAGGCGCACGAGTACGAGCGAAGTGGATCCAACCGGTAACGTCGCTGTCCCTGCTATTAGTCGTTCTCGGTTCACTTTGTCAATAGTGATGCCTGGCCCACCCTGCTGCTGCGGGCAGGGTGGTGGGGCCAATGGTACTTGGTCGCACCTGCCAATCTCCATGCGCGCTTGCCTCCAGCCACGTCCTGCAAGACCGGCTCGGTCCGGGAACGCGGCGGGTCTTCCCATATATACCCGTTAAGGATGAGATGTTGCGTTCTTCTCCTGGGGCTGCTTGGCTCCTAGAGCTTCTGTCCTGCCTACGGCAGGATGCCTTCGCAGGAATGACGAATAGCGCTACCTGTGTCATTCCCGCGAAGGCGGGAATCCGTGCGCCTGCGAGCAGGCGCGATCTGAGAGGTGCAAGTCCTCTTCCGGGAGATGCCCGCTCCCGGTAGCCGAAGGTAACTGCGTCGCCGCGAGGCGGGGTGGGGAGCAACCGGAGGCGAACATGCAGTCCGTAGGATGACGAACACGATTCGGCCGTACGTAGCGACGAGCCTGCGGATTCAAGGCGAAGTCCAGACCCGGGAGCCGACAGGGCGAACCCATCAGAGCGGTTACCGGGAAGCCTGTCACGCTGGGCGAGCAGCACAAAAGCGATGACAGGGCGCGTCAGGTGTTTGGTGACGGAATGCATGGAAGGTCGCGTCATGTGAAGCAGGGAGACCTGTCCGGGCAAAGGTGGGTGTTCATTGCCCCTGATAGGGTACGAAGAGCCAGCCGGGCAGGAGTCAGAGCGTCCATAGTAGCGAGGAAGCGGGGTAATGCCCGTGGAGCGAAGGGACGCAGGAAGGTGGATGCGTGATGTCCACGCCCAATGAAGAACAACCCGCGACAGTGTCGGAAACGGCTAAGCAAGCGGGAGAAGCCTCAGCCCAGCAAGTGGGAATGGGTGGAACGTTCGGTGTGGACGGAACGCATGCTGGAGGCCCTCGAAAAGGGGGTGAAAGGAGGAGTTTGGTTCAGCCTGATTGATAAGGTCTACAGGCCTTCGACCCTGTACGCGGCATGGCTTACGGTCAAGGCGAACAAGGGAAGCGCCGGGTCGGACCATCAGAGCATCGAAGCATTTCGAAAGGGATCTTGAGCGGAATCTCGGGGCTGGAGGAGGAGCTTCGCAGCGGACATATCGGCCTCGGCCGATTCGGCGGGTGTACATTGACAAGCCGGGCAGCAAGGATAAGCGACCGCTTGGCATACCGGCGGTGCGAGACCGGGTGGTCCAGGCGGCGCTGCGTCTGGTGATCGAGCCGATCTTCGAGAGGGAGTTTGTCTCCCACAGCTACGGGTTTCGACCGGGACGGGGCTGCAAGGATGCCTTGCGGGAAGTGGAGCGGCTTCTTAAGGCCGGGTACACCTGGGTGGTGGATGCGGATCTCAAGAGCTACTTTGACAGTATCCCGCATGCTCGGGCTGATGGAGGAGATTCGCAGATACATTGCGGACGGTCGGGTGCTGGACCTGCTGGAAGCGTTTCTGAAGCAGGATATTTTGGAGGACATGGTCTTGTGGACGCCGGAGCAGGGTACGCCGCAGGGGGCGGTGATCAGTCCGCTGCTGGCCAACCTCTATCTGCACCCGGTGGATGTTGCCATGGCAGCGGCCGGATTTCGCATGGTCCGCTATGCGGATGACTTCGTGATGCTGTGCCGCAGCGAAGCAGAAGCCCAAGCAGGCCTTGGCTCTGGTACGGACAGCTGACGGCTGAGCGGGGACTGACGCTGCATCCCGAGAAGACGCGTCTGGTGGACGCTCAGGTTCCCGGAGTCGGCTTTGACTTCCTCGGGTATCACTTTGAGCGCGGCACGCGTTGGCCGCGCAAGAAGAGCCTGAAGAAGCTCAAGGATACGATTCGCCGGAAGACCGGGCGAAGCAATGGCAGCAGCCTGGACGCCATTATTGTCGATGTGAACCGCACCTGTCGGGGATGGTTTGAGTACTTCAAGCATAGTAACCGCTGGACCTTTCGACCCCTGGACGGGTGGATTCGGCGTCGCCTGCGGAGCATACTGCGCAAGCAGCACAAGCTTAAGGGCATCAGTCGGGGCTATGACAACATCCGCTGGCCAAACCGTTACTTTCGGGACCTTGGGCTCTTCAGCCTTGAAGAGGCCCATCGCGCCTTACTCCAGTCCTCATGAGGTAAAACCACCGACCGGAGAGCCGGATGCGGGAGATCCGCCAGTCCGGTTCGGAGGGAGGGGCGGCGCAAACCAATGCGCTGTCCCTACCCCTATAGAAACATGATCAGAAATGAAGGATTCAATCCTCAACAAGTATAGCAACGCGCTTCAAGCATACGGTGGGAAAGGATGCCCCCGGTCTCGCCGGAGCCCGTTATCTCTTTACAACCGCCTGCGTAAAGAAGTAAGGGTAGCGGGGCTAATGTGGATTCGGGTCGATGCACCTGACACAGACGTGCAATGGAGGTTCCTTGTCGTGAATCAGACGATGCGATGGGCTTGCTTAGTGGGAGGCGTGTTGCTTGGGATCCAAGGGGTCAGATATGTCCGCAAAAAGGAGACTGGGTTCTGCTGATCCTGGCGGGATTGATCCTTGCCTTTAGCGCATCGAGCATTATTAAGAACCGCCGGCCGGAGATCGTAAGGTGGCTGTTGGTTTAGCCTCTGGTTTGGTTCTTGCCGTCTTCATGGCGCCTGCCCATGCTCGCCCTCCCCTAAGTGGTGTTGACAATCATGGTCAGTCCATGAGGAGCGGGTGCCGCGAGACTTGACCCTTCAGAATCGGAGTACACATTCGGCAAGGTTTCATCGGTTTAGGCCTAAGAACCGTGGATGATCCGGATGACCGCGTATTTCAGTGCCTGGCTCGGGAAGATGCCGTGCCACAAACGCCCATTGTCCGGTCGTCCGACTACGGATTCAGCCCGCTTGGGCGGGGAAGGCTCTTGACTGCGAGAGCCAAATCCACTAACGTTCCCCCCATCCCGCCGGGTCGGTTGGCTTGTGCAGGATAACACCCCATTTGGGCGAGGACCTGAAACGATAATGGAAGATCTCAATTTGGTCATGTGCGAACGCTTGTTGAAGGCCCGCGAAATGGAGCAGGCGGAGATAGTTCTGTACCCGAACGGCTTCTCGGTCCTTCACCAGATCGGAGATATCATCCAGGAACAAGGCAGCAGAAGCTCGGAAGAGTTGGAGCAGAACCCGTTTGCACCATTGCGGGCCGGATCATGGCCATCCGTACCTTCGGTAAATCGATCTTCATGCACATCCTCGATGCAGGTGGAACGCTGCAAATATACCTGCAGCAACACCGTTGCCAGGGAATGCTATCGCTTGGCCAAGAAGCTGGACATCGGCGACATCGTCGGGGTGAGTGGTCCCCTCTTCGAACCCGCACCGATGAGCTGACCCTGATGGTGAGGGACCTGACCCTGCTCACCAAGAACCTGCGACCCCTTCCCGAGAAGTATCACGGGCTCAAAGACGTGGAGATCCGCTACCGGCAGCGCTATGTGGATCTAATCGTCACGAGACCGTGCGGGAGCCCTTCCGCAAGCGCACCCTGATCGTCCGGTAATCGCTCCGGTTTTTCAGGACCGCGGCTTCGTCGAAGTGGAAACCCCGATGATGCAGGCCATCCCGGGGGTGCCACGGCCAAGCCGTTTAACACGCACCACAATGCCCTGGATATGGACCTGTATCTGCGCATTGCGCCGGAGCTGTATCTAAAGCGGCTGCTGGTGGGCGGGTTCGAGCGGGTGTTCGAAATCAACCGCAACTTCCGCAACGAAGGCATCTCGACTCAGCACAATCCCGAATTCACCATGCTGGAATTGTACCAGGCTTATGCCACGTACGAGGACCTCATGATGTTGACGGAAGAACTGTTTGTC
>CAWDJT010000026.1:0-55888 GCA_963802715.1 uncultured delta proteobacterium | reverse complement strand
CGACCGAAATCAGCGGACCGCCCGTGAGGGCACGGACAGGCGCCCAGCACCACTTTATGCCGTGCCCCGTCGGATTGGCGGGTCCGCTGCATTTTGCTGGTTATGTGGTGTCATTTGAGTACCCTCACGATCTCTCCAAGAAGGACATCGATATCATTTGAAAAGTTTACCTGAGTTTGGTTTGGGGAGGGATTCACTCTGCCTTACTTGGGTATGCAGGTACTGATCCGCGACTTCTTGACGACTTCTCCAGATGCAACATGGAATTCTTGAAAGAGCTCGACCCAGGGTAATTGTTGGCTACTTCCGAGAATGCTTTGCAGGCGAAGATGGGTGGCACGTGATCCAGTAAAGCTCGTGTCAAGGTGATAACAGATATGTAGCAACGGTTCTTATGACAGATATTCAATTCCTCCAGTATCTTGATTAGGCGAGCCATGTCAAATTGCGGGTTCGCAATGTTCTTCAGTTCCAGTAACCGTGACTTGTCAACGTATGGTAGGTCCTCGGGTGAGTCAACGGAACCCTCTTCATTCTGTTCGATTTCTATCCTTAATTCTTCGATGGCCATTTGAACCTGACTCGTCATAACCCTTAATGCGGGGACAAGAGTGCGGGGAAGATAATGGCAAGTTCATTTTGTGGGCATTCTGAGCAAAATTGATGTAATATTGGTTATTAAACTTCAGAAGAGGTGCCACTCTATTGGCCCATTCTATACAGGCTTGAGTAGCACGGAAAGCCATTCTTGACTTCCGCCATGTCGAATAAGGCCAATAACTTTGTTAGAAATGCTTTCTTATCCATTTGCGTTCACACGTAACGCCCGGCATAAGGCGCTGGGGTTTTTTCAGTCGCCCTTAATGACGATGTAATGTCCTTATTTAACGTACTTTATAACTATCCTTAACCTTCTTCCAGCGACCAAGGAATGATACGAGCGCAATACTCAAGCCTTCCACAAGTATTGGGCTAGGTCCTTTCTAATGTTGGGTATCTGTTGTGATTGTAAATCTTTAATCCCAAGATTCTTGTATAACATCTCAGATACCGCCGTAAAGGGATCTAATCCTGCT
The DNA here is from genome assembly GCA_963802715.1 of uncultured delta proteobacterium. GTDB lineage: Bacteria > Desulfobacterota > Syntrophobacteria > Syntrophobacterales > Syntrophobacteraceae > CAWDJT01. The sequence goes on along the minus strand of CAWDJT010000026.1, from coordinate 54,812 downwards.
TCTATATTTTCATTGAAGCATCTTTCATATGATTCTATCTGACCTAATAGTTTTTCAGTTTCACATTCCTTTGTGGTGTGGCGAAAAGTTTGATAGACATTTCTCTTAATCTTTTAGCCTGGTCACTTTGAAACAAATTTTGAAGGGAAATTAACTCTAATGACAAGTTTGCAACTGCAATAATGCTATGAGAATCCGCCGGAAATGACCTTAAGATGTCTTCTTGGATAGGAAGTTTACCTAATTGTTCGATCAACCACGGGAAGGCATCCTTCATGTCGTCTATTAAAGCACGGACAAAAAAGTCAACTATTTCTTCTTCGTATATTTTTTCTTTCCAAAGCCAAACACATCCTACTCCTATTTACACAAGGACATAACGACCAGCTTAAGCGGCACGAAACCACGCGCCGAAAGCCTTTAAGATAGCGCCGATAACTGCCCCGCGTGGTTTCGTGTCCGCCTTGAAGCTGTTGTTATGCGATCTCGACGCGCAATTCCAGGCCAGATCAAAGCTGCTCGCGAGTCAATATCGCTTCGCAATCCTTGATGCTGACCTCCATCCGATAGAAACCCTCGCGTAAGTCTGGTTGGAAGCCTATTCGGTTCACTGTCAGTCCCACTGGTTCTGCAGCAGGCAGTTCGAAAACCACAAAACGCGGTGATCTGCAATCATCTAGGGAGGGGTTCGATGATGGGAACCAGGAGGGGCGGTTCCAAGAAAAGTGATTTTGTGCTCGCGGAAGAGCTGTTGGACTCTCGCAAAGGATAACTGGCAACGAGGTTCACCTACCGTTGGGTCTGGACCTTCACGCACATACCATATGTTTCCCATGACCAAGATTCCTTTCATTGGCGATAACCCGCGTAGCAACCAGCGGGGCCGTGGCCTGTAGGAAACGCCTGGCCACTTTCCTTCCCCGTGCGTCTGATTGACCCTTTGGTTATGCAGGTTGCATATTTATCAACGCTTCAGTGCTTTGATGGTCATTGTACCATTGAACAATCGAATCCGTTGATATGGGTTCGAAATTTCGGCCTAAATGAGACAGAAAAATTACACTGCTCTCCTCATTCGGTACAAAACCAGCAAGCGAATGGGCTACTGCACACGCGGTATTGTGTGCCCACCTTATGCCTTCAGTGCAGCTCAGCTGGGCTGGCCACGGATACTCCGCATCATTTTCAGTTGTTGCAGCACTCAGTGCAACACCACGATTTACAAGGGGCTGGAGATATTTGGGTTTCGAACCCATTTTGTAATGAACCACATCATTTCTGATTCTCGACAAAAGAATGAAGTCCTGAAGCGGCGGCTTGTCACGCATGAGTGATCTACCGAAGAGAATTTGCGGCACGATAACAAGCTTCAATTGGAGTTCCAGTCTCTCCAAAGTCCTCCCTTTTCAAATTCCAAAGCGCGGAGTCTTTCCAGAGCGACCGAGCCATGGAGCCGAGCATTGTCTCATTGACCAACGCTTCGACTGCTGAATATGCGATGATATAGGCAGGAAGGGCATGCGGGGAGTAGGCATTGTAGCCGTGTCGTGCGCCCCTGCCGGTCAGGGCATAATCCAGTGACATATCAAGAATGCTTCTGACATGTCTTATCATATCGCCAGAGATTGACATGGTCATTGGCCACACCTATGGCAAATCAAACCATAACGCTAGAACTAAGCGGCACGCGGCTTTATGCGTGTCCGCTTAAGTGATTGGTTGGGCCACGATCTTTGTTACTGCATACCAGTGGAATGCCATGGTCCGCTCATCTAGAGTAGGATCTCCAAAACCAGCATGAGTGGGTCGTATGTTCGTTCGGTTCACGCTGCCAATGCGATGAATACGAGGCACAGACAGAAAGCGAGGCCTGCTATCACAGCTAGTCGCTTATCAATGGGATCCAGCTCTTCAAATAACTTTGGCGACAGGATGCTGCCAAATACTGGTAAACCCTTCTTGAAATGCCATCTCAACTGGATTGCTGCAAGGCAGCAGCCTGCGACCAAGCCAAAGAGTATTGCGAGATTTTCCATAGGAGCATGCATCTCAAGTGTTAATGGTAACGTATCCCCAAATGCTCACTGCCACGTTTCCTGCAAGCTTACACTCCCTAGCGCTTCCAACCGCGCTGTGGAGTGGCGGCCCAACAATTTGTTTGGGTAGAAGAATTTCTGCCTATCCCCGCCATGACGCATATTGCAGAAAACCTTCTGTAATCGACCTTTCTGCTATATCCGATATTGTCGACAAAGGCAGAAGAACCTGGTCACCGGGCGACACCTCTCGGCCATTGAATACCATCAACTGAACAGCAGCAAGGGAGTGGGAAGCACCACACGGCTTGGTCAAATGAGCGCAGGTCGTTGGTCGGATTGAGTCTATTATGGAGAACCAAACCACGGAAGTCAACGACTCACGGCGGTAGGCCAAGTCGAAAGGATGGCCATCGCCAGTGCCAATCATCTGGTGAAAGCCTTTTCTTCAATGTGGAAAGGGCACCGTGACATGACACTATGCTACGATCCATGGCGACGACGCCCTTGACGGAAAACGTTGTTCCCTGCCGCTGAGGGGCACCCACAACCCTATTACCTTCCGGGCATTATTTCCTCTTTTCAAGAATAGGTCCCCAGGTCTATAGTGAAAATACATGAGGGGCAGTTGCACCTCCAAAGCTCTAGCATCAATGTCCTGCACAACCGCTTTTCTCTCCTATTGATCCTCAAAGGTATGTTTAAGGCCCCGAAACTACCTGAAATGATTGACTATGATGAAGGGCTTTGTGAGTCAGGCCGGGTTTTGACCGCACCTGATCGAGGTCGGCTATCTGGTGCCGAACCGCTGATCGCCCTGGATGTGAGACCTGATGAAAAGCCCTGATCTGCAGATCACGCACGCTGGTCGTGAGGCGCTACTCGTTTTCGATCGCTTTCTGGAGATGGCCGACAGCGGCGTCCTGTTTGCCGACGGCAATGCCGACGCATTCCGGACCTGCGCCGGCAGGTGGCGGCAGCGCTGCATCGACTCCTGGTGTGGGAACGTCCCTGGCTTGAGGCGCAGCGCGGAATTCTCTGGCCTTATCAGGCACTGGCGGAACGCTACGGCCACTTTCAGCGCCTGGCATCGGATTCCGGAAAGCCGTCCCGGCAGCAACAAGCGCAGTTGTTCCTCAGCTTTCTGCCGTTCCCCAGACAGTGGTCGTGGCTGCGCCAAACCACCCGTGAACACCGCGCCTTGCAGGAGGTGCAAACTTTTTTGGCCGCGGAAGCACAGAGCATGGCGGAAAAGCTGGCCTACAAACCGCAAAAGACCTTCAAGCTGCGCCATTTCTGCCAAGTGCTTAAGAGCTATCGGAGTGCTCGCAGCAAGGGCATTCTGCGGGTGTTCTCGCTACCTTATCTGCTGGTGGCCTTGGGACCGCAATTGCTGGAACGAATCAGCAGTCGTTATGTGCTGTTTGCCGAACCCCCCATGGGGGTGGTTTGGCGCCACACCTGGTGGCGGCATTTTGCCGCGCTGGAAGACCCATGCGTATTCGGGATCGCCTCACCGGAAGATCGCGCCTTCCTGCAGCAACAGGATTCGGTGGAGGTGGTGCCGTTGGCACACGGTGATTTTCTGAATGATCTTGCATTTCAAGGGGACGGTCTGCCCAAGGAATATGACATCGTTTTCAACGCCACCTTTGATGACATGCCGCGCAAACGTCATGAACGGATGTTGGGGCTGCTCCAACACCCGTTACTCGAAGATGTCAGGGCTCTGTTCCTGGGACGCGGCAGCGAAGCCCATGTCACCACCCTCGAGGAGCAGGTGCGCCGGTTGGGATTGGCGGGGCGGGTGCGGGTCGTGGCCAACGTGCGGCGCTCCGAGGTGCCGGACTACTTGGCCCGGTGCCGCATGGGCGTGCATCTTTCCCTGTACGAAAACGCGTGCCGCAGCGTCTACGAGTTCTTCCGGGCAGATCTGCCGTGCGTGATTTCGTCTTCGATGGCAGGTATGAACCCGGCGGTCTTTGGCGACCAAACCGGCATGGCGGTAGCCGACGCCGACTTGCCACAGGCCATTGTCTTCGTGCTCCAACACCTCGACCGGTTTGCACCGCGCCGCTGGTTTGTGCGGCACTCCGGCAGTGATAACTCGTCACGCCGCCTCAATGAAGCCTTGCGGATGCTATTCGCGCGCTGGGGTTACGAGTGGCCGGAGGACATTGTGCCGCTGAGCAGCAGTGGTGCCAATCGCTACGCACAGGCGGCCGATTATCAACGCTTCCGGGACGACTTCCAGTGGCTGCTGGGTTGTCTCCAGGAGGCGGCGCCGTGGCCGTCCCAGTTTACCCTGGAATAGACAGGAGTCATCCATGAAAATTCTATTGGTATATCCCAAGGTGGAAGAGACTTTTTGGAGCTTTAAATACGCTCTGAAAATTGTGCGTCGTAAAGCCGCTTTCCCGCCGCTGGGGGCTTTGACCGTGGCCGCCATGCTCCCGGCATCCTGGGAGAAGCGCCTGGTGGATTTGAACGTCAGGGACCTGCTGGATACCGATCTCCAATGGGCCGACCTGGTGTTCATCAGCGCCATGGTGGCCCAGAAGGATTCGGCGCGCCGCGTGATCGATCGCTGCCGCGCCCTCGAGGTCACCACCGTCGGTGGCGGCCCCCTGTTCAACACCTATCGGGATGACTACGCCGACGTGGATCATCTCGTGCTGGGTGAAGCGGAAGTCAATCTCCCACCGTTTCTGAGGGACCTCCTGGCCGGCCGGCCGCAACGGATCTACGACTCCAAGGATCGCCCCGATCTGAGCCTAACCCCCATCCCTCTATGGGAACTGATCCACTTGCGTGACTATTCCGCCATGAGTATTCAGTACTCGCGGGGCTGTCCCTTCAATTGTGAGTTCTGCGACATCATCATCATGAACGGCCGCGTTCCCCGTGCCAAGAGCAGCGAGCAGATCCTGGCCGAACTGGATGCACTCCATGCCCGGGAGTGGCGCGGATCGGTCTTTATCGTCGATGACAACTTCATCGGCAACAAGACCAAGGTCAAGAGGTTGCTGCGGGATATCCTGGCCTGGCAACGGCAGCACCAAATGCCTTTCACCTTCTTTACCGAAGCTTCGGTGGACCTGGCCGAAGACGAGGAACTCATGACGCTCATGGCTGCGGCCGGCTTCAACAAGGTTTTTCTGGGGCTGGAAACCCCTTCGGAAGCGAGCCTCAAGGAGTGCGGCAAGTCCCAGAACCTGCACCGAAACCTCCTGGATTCCGTGCACACCATCCAGGGTCATGGCATGGCGGTGATGGGGGGGTTCATCATCGGGTTTGACAATGACCCTCCCGATATCTTCCAGCGGCAGGTGGATTTCGTGCAGAAATCAGGCGTGGTCACAGCCATGATCGGGCTGCTCACAGCCATTCCCGGGACCCGGTTGTACAAGCGCCTGGAGCAGGAGGGGCGGCTGCTCTTCAAACCGTCCGGTGACAACACCGATGTCAGCGGCAGCCTCAATTTTATCCCCAAAATGGACCGCCAGACCATCGTCAACGGCTACCGATGGGTGATGAGCACCATCTATTCCCCAGAGATGTTCTACCGACGCATCCTGGCCTTTCTGCGCCAATATCAACCGCAGGTTTCCACCGTTCGGGAACACAATGATGTGTTTACCTTCCTGCGCTCGCTCTGGTATCTTGGCCTGGCCGACCAGAAGGATGGCCGCGGTGTCTATCGGCTGTTGCTGCGCGAAGCCGTTTCCAAGTATCGCCAGGCCACGGCCGATGTGGTGACCCTGGCCATCTACGGGTACCATTTCCGACGGCTTTTTTGGTCGCCACACATTCCCATGAAATGGGAAGACTGGTGGGTCCAGCAGAGTAAACTCCAGGAAGGATGAGCCGGCACCAGGCAGCCGGCCATAAGGCAGGATGCAACCATGGCAACCGCCCCAGACCGCGCCGGCTCCTTCTGGCAATCCATTCGCTGCCCTGGCTTGAGTGCCAATCGTACGCCGCTGATCCAAATCGTGGACTTGTTGCGAAAGGAAACGGCGGTCTTCGCCCACAAGAGTTCCCAGCCGGCGGGCTTGCTGTGGGTGGTCTTCCTGGGCGGCACCGGCACGGGTAAATCCACCTGCTTCAACGCGCTTTGCGGGGAGACCGTCAGCGCCACCGGCGTGGAGCGCCCCAAGACCAGCGGGCCGATCGTCTACCTTCATCATCGCTGGGTGGATGCTCTGGAAAAACAGTTTCCCTTCGCCCTGCAACGACTTGCCCGCCAGGTGCCGGACGGCGCCGCCGGCTGCCCGGTTTCCGGACTCGCCAATCACGTGCAGATGGTGACCCATAACCGTGAGTCCCTAGCCCACCTCGCGCTGGTGGACACTCCCGATCTTGACAGCGTGGCCGTGCGGAACCGGGAGATGGCTGAAGATCTTTATCTGTTCGCCGATGCCGTGGTGTTTGTCGGTAGCCAGGAAAAATACGCTGATCAGGTGCCCTACCAGTTTTTGCAGCGTATCCGCCGGGACCGCAAACTCTGCTTCCTGCTTTTGAACAAGGCCGAACCTCAGCTCAGCCGGTTGGAAATCCTCGCCACCCTGAAAGACCACGACCCTCCCGCGGCCGACAATCGCCTCTTCCTCCTCCCGGCCACTTCCCTGGACCCCGCGCGATTTCTGCAGCAGAATCCCGAATTCCTCGCTTTCACGGCTAATTTCCAGGATTCGCTGACACCGAGCGCAGTGCCGCGGCTGGCGCAGGCGGAACGGCGCCGCTTCAGTCTAGCCATCGCCAGCAAGCTCGATCAGGCACTGGCAGTGCTCCAGGAGGAGGCGCGGGCTACCGAGCAATGGTTGACGCTCTTGGATGGATTGGTGGAAAAGACCAATAACCAACTGTTGGACCGGCAGCAGGGACAGGTGGATGAAGAAAGCCGGCGGCATCTCCAGGGTGAGGTGCGCAAGATCTTTGCCAAGTACGATTTGCTGGCCAAACCGCGACGTCTCATCAGCCAGATCCTGTTGGGGCCGCTGCGTTTCCTGGGGATCATCCCGGAGCAGCGGACCGATTCCTATCATGTGGCCCTGCAGCGCCTTCATCAGAAGATCGATCTGCAACCGATTCAGACGGCCATCGAAGCCTTCAACCGCCAGGTTCTGGAAAATCTCTCCCCTGCTGATGAAACCGCTCCGCTCTTTACGGCCATGCGAAAACCCGGAGTGCAATTGGACCCGGCGGAGATCAAGAAGACTGTCTGGGATGAACAGGACCAGCTGGCGAAATGGCTGGAGCAGACCTTCCAGAACATGGCTCAGGGTATCCCCAGGACCACTCAATGGGGGATCTACACCACCTCCATCGTGTGGGGCGTTCTGCTGCTGGCTCTGGAAGTCATGGTGGGGGGCGGGATTAGCCTTGCCCAGGCGGTTTTGGACTCGGCCGTGGCCCCTTTCCTCACCAAAGGCGCGGTGGAGCTCTTTGCCGGCAGTGAACTACAGAAGTTGGTTCGCATTTTGGCGGAGCGGTATCGGCAAAGTCTGACGGCGGTGGTCCATGAGCAGCGGCGGCGCTACGCCGGGCTGTTGGACGGACCTCAGCGCCTCATCCGAGATCCTGGCGACGCTACGCGCCAAACGGGATGAATTCCTGGCTGGAGGTGGGACAGCACGGGCGCCTTCGTAGCAATTCTCTTGTGCCCCCTCATCTCTGCGGTATTCTGCACTTGGTCAACGCAACTTTGATGGAGACTAAGATGCGAGGGGCTACCCAAGGGCAACCGGATTGAGGTTCTCATGACACTGCAACCGATCACCCGATTGCGCCAGGATCTGGCGAGCATCCGGAAGATCCTGCTGGAATCCCGGATATTACCGTTTGCCGCCGAGGCTCAGCAGTCGTATCTGGCCGACGCCCATCACCTGGAAAGCCGTCTCGAACAGCTAACCCAGAACCATCTTGTCTTGGGACTTCTGGGCGGCACCGGGGTCGGCAAATCCACCTTGATGAACGCCCTGGCGGGATCACCCATCGCCTCGACCGACCACCGCCGCCCCCATACCGACCGCGTGCTCATCTACCATTACACCGAGCACCCGATTCCGGCGGCGGTGACCCAAAGCCGGGTCCCCTGGCAGGCCATCCCCCATGATGCTGAGAACATCCGCCACCTGGTGCTCTGCGACCTGCCGGATTTCGACAGCCTGGTTGCCGCCAACCGCGAAATGGTTCTGGATTTTCTGGAACACCTGGATGTGCTGGTGTGGGTCAGTTCGCCGGAAAAATACGCCGATGCACGCTTCTATGAGTTTCTCGCCCTGGTGCCCAAAGCCAAGGAACATTTCGTTTTCGTGCTGAACAAAACGGATTTGCTGTTTGCCGTCGAAGGGGTAGCTTCCGTCGGCGTTTCCGCATCGGCCGGCGCAGGCAATGCCGCCTCCGGTTATGGGTCTCTGGAAAAGCTCATTGCCCGCTTTCAGGAGCACATCCATGGCCATGGCCTTGACCACCCCCTGATCTTTGCCGTGTCGGCACACCAGGTGCTGGCCGGGCAGACGCCATCTTCCTGGAATCAGTTCGCCGCATTTCGCCATTATGTGTTCCAGCAGCGAGACATCAAGGAGATCCTGGCCATCAAAGCCGCCAACCTGGATGAAGAAATCCAACGGCTGGTGGATACGGTACGTGGCGAGTTAGCGACCCATGCCCGGGCGACCCAGGTGCTCCAGCAACTCAGTGAAGCATTCTCCCAGGAAGCCGACGAATGGATTGCCTCGGGCCGATTGGCATTGGACCAGTGGCTCGAACAGGATGTGGCCGGGGTGCTGGATCAAGTCGGGAGCACACCGTCTTGGCTGTTGGGGCCAGGGCGATTGCTGGCCTCCATGGGCAGCGAATGGCGCCTCTGGCGGCGGACGGGCTACGGTTCGGAGCGGAATCCCGCCGGATCTTCTGCATTGGCCGCCACCCTTCCCGATGGGTTGAAGGATCGCTTGCACGGGCGTTTGCAGCACATTGAGCACCGACTGGCCAATGACCTGATGCGCCAGGGCCTCCCTGCCGTCCTCACCGATCGTTTGCTCCAGGCCATGGACCTGGAGGTCGCGTGGGAGCAATTCACCCAAAAGGTCCGCAACTCGGTGGAAAGTCGTTTGCTGCAGCCGACCGAACCGCCGCGTGCGTGGCGTTTTGTGGCCTTCCGCAGCCGGCAGCTGCTTGCCTACGGGATGCTCCTCACGCTATTTCTGGTGGTCGCCGGCGGAGACCGGAACTGGATGGCCCTGTTCCAGCAACCATCCTGGAGCCATCTTGCCGGCGTGGTCCTGGCCGTTTTCAGCAGCCTGTTCAGCCCGTCGGGGCTGGCTGCGCTGGTTACCCTGGGAGTGCTGTCGCTGTTGCTGGCCGCGCGCTTCTTGCGCCGCTACAAGAAACTCTTGCAGCGCCACCATCGAACGATTATAGATGCCCTCAAGAATGAAGTCGGCAACCACTGGGAAGATGTGGTCCGCCGGGTGATCGCGACGCTGGACGAACGTCGGCGAGAGTTGGATCAACCGGTGTTAGCTCTTACCCAGGTCCGCCGGGAATCCCTTGGAGAGTGACGCATGCCCCTCAAGATCCTGCTTGTTGTAGCCCTATTTGGTGTACCCATAGCCCCGACCTTGTGGGCTCTGCAAGACATCCCGCGCCGGCGATTCGGAGACCGACGCCGGAAGCTGAAATGGTTCCTGCTGGTAGCAGCCATTCCCTGTTTGGGCGCCCTGGCTTACATCATCCTGGTAAGACCGCAAACAACACCATGCGAACCAACCCTGTTTGAAACCGACCAGGACAATACGGAGGTCCAGTGATCCATGCTCAACCTTTTCAGAAAACACGCCACGTCGTGGTTGATCAAGGTCGCCCTTATCCTCATAGCTATCGTGTTCATCTTTTGGGGCGGCTATTCCTATCGTTCACGTGAAGCCAGTCGCCTGGCCAAGGTCTACGACCAATACATCACCTATGGGGAGTACCAAAAGGCCTACGATCGGTTGGTGGAGACCTACCGCCGTCAGTTCGGCAAGATGTTCTCCGACGATCTATTGAAACAGCTGAACGTCAAGGAACAAGCCTTGGAGATGCTCATTGAACGGCACCTTCTGCTGCATGCCGCGGAGAAGCTGGGGCTCACGGCGACCGATGAAGAGGTCCAGTACACCATTTTGCAGTACCCGGTTTTCCTGAACAACGGCAAGTTCGAACCGGAGCGGTACCGCCAGGTGCTCCGCCAGGCTCGACTGACCCCCGAAGTCTTTGAAGGCCAGATGGCATCAGAGCTGGCCGCCCAGAAGGTGGAAGCCTTCGTGAAACGGCAGGCGATGGTTACCGATGATGAGGTCCACGCAAATTATCTATATGATCACACTCAGATCCAGTTGTCCTATGTAACTTTTGACCCAAGAGAATTCGAAGCCCAGGTGCAACCACAAGCCGATGAAATCCAAACCTATTATCAGGAACACCAAGATAAGTATCGTGATCCGGAAAAACGCCAGTTTGCACTGATACTGTTCAAGAGCCGATCAGTTTCTCAATCAGGTTTCGGTAACCGATGGAGAAATCCAATACTATTACGAAGACAACTACAAGAAAGTACCACAAGGAAAGTCAGGTCAAAGCGCGCCATATTCTGTTCAAACTGAGCGCCGACGCATCTCCGGAGGAGGACGCCAAGGTTCGCGGCCAAGCCGTGGAAGTCCTGGCCATGGCGCAAAAGCCGCGTGCCGATTTCGCCGAATTGGCCAAGAAGCATTCCCAGGATGTGGGCTCAGCCCCTAAGGGTGGCGATTTGGGCTTGTTCAGCCACAGCCATATGGTCCAGGAGTTTTCGGATGCCGCATTCAAATTGAAGGCCGGCGAGATCAGCGATCTGGTGAGGACTCCCTTTGGTTATCACATTATCAAGGTGGAAGAAGTGCGGCCGGAGAAGACCATAGCGCTGAATGAAGCCCGCGCCGAAATCGAGCAGACCCTGAAACGTGACAAAGCTCGTGATCTCGCCTTTAAGGCCGCCCAGGATTTCGCCGACCTGGCTAATGCCGACAAGGGCATCCAGAAGGCCGCGCAGAGCAGAAAGCTGGCCGTGCTCACCAGTGCCTGGGTGTCACAGAAGGATACCATTGCTGAATTGGGAGCGTCCCCCAAGGCGACCCAACCACTTTTCAATCTGATGAAAAACGAGATCAGTACCGTCCTCGAAGTTTCCGATGGTTTCTCCGTGGCTCAGCTGCTGGAAATACGCGAACCGACGGTGCAAGTCTTCGATCAGGTCAAGGAGCAGGTACGCAAGGATCTGGTCGGTGAACGTGTCAGGAAACTGGCGGAACAACGCGCCAACGAGTTCCTCCAGGTGGCGAAGACCCAAAAGAGCTTGGAAGCCGCAGCCCGAGAGCAGCATCTCCAGGCCAAGAAAAGTAGTGAGTTCAGCCGTTCGAAACCAGACAGCGCCTTGCATCTGTCGCCGGAAGGTCTGGATAAGGTGTTCCTGCTGACCGAAGCCCAACCCTTCGCAGCTTCTCCCACAGACACCGGCAACACCTTGCTGGTGTGCCAGTTACTCAGCAGCAAAGCCCCGGCAGCCGAGTCCATGGCGGAGGAAAGCTCCACCATCCGGAAACGCCTTCTACAGCAGAAGCAGGCGCTGACCTGGCAGGCATGGCTGGAAGAACAGCGCAAACGGGCGGATGTTGAGCGCCTGCAAGAACTGTGAGCAGGCGCGGAGGCGGGGGGACTCGGTGACGCGGAGAGGGGAGCGCTGGAAGCGGAGCCGCTCGATGGGAGGAACTCCGTTCTGTTGGCTTTAGACACTGCCTTGGCGATGGTCCTCGACCCGTTTGCAAAGCGGTGAGGACAAGGATCGCTTTTTTGGTTGTTCCTGCGCCTCTTTCCCCCTTACTTCATCTCCCGTCCTCCCCGCATCCCCGCCTCTCCGCTCTCCGTGTCTCCGGACCTTCGCCACGAGCTCCCGCCAGACGTCATCCACCCGCCGTTGCGTGTCCTCCAGGGTGTTGCTGTTATCAATAACGATATCAGCCCATTGTCTTTTGTCTTCGATGGGTAGTTGCATGCCGAGGCTGCGTTCGGCTTCGGCCCGCGGCACGCCATCCCTGGCCATGAGTCTTTGGACTTGGACTTCCTGGCGCACGTACACCAGCACGATGGTGTCGCAACGCTGCGCCGACTTGGACTCAAACAGCAGGGGAATATCCAGAATGACCGGGGTTTCAGGACGGTGTTGCCGCCAGTATTGGTGTTGTGCGTCCATGGCCGCCATGATGGCAGGATGAAGAATGGCGTTCACCTGGAGTCGGCAGGTCTCATCGTCGATGATGCGCTGGCGCAACTTGCGCCGGTCCAACTGGCCGTCGTCACGGAAAAAATCGCCACCAAGTAGATCCCGCAGTTGATGCCAGCCGGGTGACTCCGGTTGCACCGCATGACGAGCCGCCTCGTCGGCATCCACGATAATGGCGCCAAGATCGGCCAACATCCTCGCCACCGTGCTCTTGCCGCTGGCGATGCCACCCGTCAGACAGATGCGCATGGCATCTCGCCGGCGGTAAAACCACCGCCAACTGTTGAGCACCGGCTACTGTGGTTCATCACCCTCGCCCATTTCAACGTTGGGGGGTTGCATTTCCCCGGCGCCGGCCGGCGCATCCATGGGCGCACCTGGCCCGGGCGGGGGCTGGACTGCTCCGGGAGGGAGAGGCCCACCAGAAACCTGCCCGGGGGGTTGGAGTTGCTCTCCTGGCGCCGGGGGCGGCTGGCCGGGGGGCATTTCTCTAGCCGGCTGGGGTTGCGGTGGCTTTCCAGCAGGGCCGGGTTGCGGAGAAGCACCTGGTGTTGTCGGGAGCTTGGGCGGTGGCGGCGTTACTTTGCCCGGCGCGAACAGGGGTATGACAAAACTCGCTCCCCGTTGTTCCAAAGTGATGCTGCGAGGTTCAATCTTCACCACCTTGTAGTCGCCGATCTGTTCGTTTTCACCCACAGAGACAAAGGGTTCCGCCTTGTTTTTGGACTTCTTCAAGAGGCTGGGGTTGACTCGAAGAATGGCTTTCCGGACATCGCCATGGATGAAGACCCCATCCAGTTGAACGGTCCCCTTGCCAAGCTTGGGGGCCTCGGCGGTAGGTTCGGCCGTTTTGGAATCCACCGGTTTGCGCTCCGCCGAAAAAAGGTTTTTCTCCACCATCAATGGCTGGTCCGTAGCGGCAGGCTGGGCGGCAACGCCACCGCCAAGAACCACCAGCAACGAGACCAGCCAGAGCCCCTCCTTTCCAGCATTGAAACCGGCAAGGCAAGGTCATTGGAACCCTTTCCGCCAAGCGCGTCTTTCTGGATGAACCTGGTCGTCGCAGATTATCCATACGCTGCCGTCACAAGGTTTTCGGTACGAGCAGATCCGGTGGCGCCACGCTGAGTGTCAATCCCAACTGCGGACATCGGCGTTTTCACCTTCTCCCCCACCTTGACCATCGCCTCCCAAAGAAACCAGATCGTAGTCGCCGTGTTCACCAGGAGAACCATACAGATAGGGTCGATTCCAGGGATCCATCGGGATTTCCTTGGGGAGATAGGGGCCATCCCAGCCCTCGACCCCCGGGTTCCTGCGCAACGCTTCCAGCCCTTCCTCCCGAGTGGGATACCGACCCACATCCAGGCGGAAAGCATCCAGCGCCGTTCCAAATAGTGCGATCTGCATTTTGGCCGACTTAAGTTTGGAACTACCCACTTTTTGAAACATTTTAGGAGCCACCAGCGCCGCCAGCAACCCTAGCAGGATCATAACAATCAACAATTCGATGAGGGTGAAGCCACGAGCGTCACGAAGTCGTTGCCCGGCAGCACCATTGCTCTGTTCCACAGCTTTCATGCTTCAATCCTTCCATCATACGCTTCGGAAACCCCTGGCGGGCCAGGGTGATGATCGCTAACCTATCTCATCTTATCCGTGCCTCCCACCGGTGTCAACGCAACCAATGGGTGACCGTCGTGGAGCTGGACAATCTTTACGGCCAAAGCGCCAGTACCGCCCACACCGCAGCATGGGCATAGCAACCCGCGGCTACGTCATCCATGACGATTCCCAGCCCCCCGTGGAGTTGCTCATCAAAGCGCCGAACCGGCCAGGGTTTCCAAATATCGAAGAGACGAAAGGCAAAGAAACCCACAACTACGGACTTGAAGGTAAAAGGCAGTCCCACCATGGTTACCAGGTAGCCAACCAGTTCGTCGATGACTATTTCTCTCGGATCCTCCCGACCAAGCACTGCGGCGGCTTTGCTGGAAACACCACAGGCGGCGAAGAAAAGCAAAGCCAGGCCCCCCATGGCAAATGCTGCTGGTAGGACGCTCAAGAGCCAAACACAGGGGATACCCACTAGAGCAGTAGCCACGGTCCCGGGGGCAAAAGGGCTTAGCCCCGCCCAGCCCAGCCGAGCCCAAAACAGAGCGGTACCCACTGATGCGGGAACAATGCTCGATCCCCTGCCTTGTCGGGCTCTGTCCGCAGTCCTCGCTTGGTCCACCGCTCCCCTCCTCGGGTCTCGCGCTGTTGGCGTGGCAACCGGGTTTGCCTAACATTCAAGAACATGGTATGCATGCCCACAGGTCGACTCAATTCAGCTTATACGGTATTTGCATGCGCTTGCAAAGCCTTGAGGAGCCATCTGGCGGGGGGGAGTATGACAGATCGGCAAAAGGCTTGGATGCCTCGGGAGCTGGAGAACCCTGAAGCTTTCTTTCGAGCCATCAATCCTGAAGACTATGCACGCCTGGGCATCGACCCCCAGGATGTGCCGGTGGGGACCTTTGCCGCCCATGACCACCCCACTTTTCTCCCTAGCCGCTCCGGAGGCAATGCTTATGGGCTCGGCCTGATCGAGCAAAGCTCTCTCAACAGGGCAGACCTGGATTTCCTGGAAAGCATTGATTTTCAGAACATGGCGGAGTTGCGTCGCCAGGCGCGGCAGATCAACAACATCTACCACAAGCTGGGACTCCTTATTCGTTACACCAACAGCGGCATTCCCTATTACCTGATACCACTCAGTCTGGTGGCTCATTCGATCCGAGATGTCAAAACCAAGGCTGATGAAATCGAGCGTTTCGTCATTCAGCACATTCTCGAAGCTCGGATCGAGCGCCTTGACATTGGGCTGATGAGCGCCGCCAACGATTTGATGGTCCATGAATTGACGGCGCGATTCTCAAGCCATCGCATCTTTCTTTTCGACACCATGGAAAAACTGAGTACCTGGCGAACCACTCTGGACATTATCATTCTCCCCAAGGACCTCTACGCTTACGTGCTGGAACAGCCGCTGCCATGGTCGCTTCCTCGGGCAAGATCGTTGAGTCGCCGCCGGTTGAACAACACCGTTTCTTACCTGCTCGGCAAAACCCACGATATCCTCGAAGCCAACGGGTGTTTCATCCTGGCTGCCAACGCTCCCTGTCCGGATTCCGACCGATTGTACCAGGTGCGCTTCAAGTCCGAACTGGAGTTGCATCGTTTTCATCTCTTCACCCATGTCTTCAAAACCAGACAGGCATATTCCATAGGGTCCTCCGACCAGCGCATCCACCAGTGCGACCTGTACGCCTACTTGAACCATTTCCCCTATGCCGAGAGCCATTTGAAGCGGCTGCTCAACCAGGCCAAGATCGAGGAACTGAGCCTGGGGCAAATCGCCGAGCTGCCTTTTCTCAACATTCGGCCCCGGCAGCATTATCCAAAGAGCCTACAGAACCACATGGAGCAGGCACTGGCCATCTATTTTTCGGTCCAGGACATGTTTCGCAAAGGACCGGAAGGATATCGCCGGTACTGGTCGGAACGGGTGGAGATCGATCCGGAAATACCCGGCAACTTGATGTTCTATGTGGGCAAACCACGCCGGTCGGCCATGACCCTGACGATTCTCGAACAGCAGGCCAGGGAATCCGGGATGATGGGTTGCACGCTGCCGTTGGTGGCGGAATACCGCAACAGTTTCCGCTATGTCCTCGACGTCCTGGAGGCCCTCAAACAGATGCGGGAGCGATCCTTTCCCACCCTTCCGGAATTGGAGCTCAACCGCCTGAGTAATCCCTTTCAGGCCCGGCAACCCCACTACCAGGGATTCAACGCCATCCTTCGGCTCATGCAGCAGATTCCAAGACTCGAGCGCATCTGCGAGACCCTTGACCCGGAGCAGGGGGGAGGGCGGATGACCCCGATCCTGGAAAACCTGCCCAAACTCTCCCTGTACGGTCTTGTCCCGGCGGAGCTTCTGGAGATCCTGTTGATTGTGGTTGGGCATACCACGATGAGCCGCATTGCCTTTGGCAAACTGCCAGCAAAGACTCTCAAAGCCATAACCGACAAGAGTATCATCAACAACTATGGCGATATTGTCGAACTGCTGCGGGTTTGCCGCTTAATGAGCATGGCCGAGATGGCGGCCGCCTTGAGTAAGACCCTCACCCGCGAACAGGCGAAGGAACTTTTCCGGCTTTACGACGATGCCGTTCGGGTAGCCACCGATCCTCATATGAGCTGGGACAAGCTGCATGATCTGAGCATCAGTACTCTGGGTGGCGTGCGCAATCGAGCCCTTCGTGAGATGATGAAGTTCTTCAATCTGTTTGAATTCCTCAACAACTGGCAGGAGCTGGAGAACAAGGGACCGCACCAGCGGGAAGTGCTTTGCGACTACGACCAGAGCAAGCTGCAGAAGCTGGAAGCAGTCCTGACCCTTAGCCGGATTGCCAAGGACTTTCAAAAGAGGTTCACCGAAGACCCCATCTCGCGCCAGCCCTTTTTCTTCCGCCAGTTCCTCAACAGTGAATTCCACGGCACCGGCCATTTGTTTCCCCAACTGGGGCCTCAAGCCGGGTTTGTGCTGCTATGGGTCACCGTGACGGCAGCCGAACGTCACATCATCAACTTCAACCCGCTGCTGTCGCGAATCCCCAGTGATCGCCTACAGCCACGGATCGACAAGATCCGCGAAGCCCTCCTGCGCATTTCGGTGGAACGGCTGCAAAGGGAGTTCTTTGATGAAATGCGGCTGGCACTGGCGGAGACCGATAACGCCTTCGTATTCGACACCGGACTGTGCCTCACCAACAACCCCGAGACTCGCGCCATCGATGTGTCCTTTGTGGACTTTGATGAAAACCTACAACAACTGGAAGTGCTCCTGAGTCACCTGGAAACACAGAAATTCCGAGGGATCTCGCTCAAGAACCTGCAGGATATGGAGCGTCTGTTTGCGGAACTGGAAAGTTTTCATCAGGTTCTTCAGCAAAAAGCTTGCGCCCTGGTGTGCGACACCAACGAGGATATGTCCCGCAGAAACGAGGCGATCCGGCGTCTGGAAAACAGGCTCCGCCAGGTATTCCTCGCGCAGATCTTCATCCCCGAAGAAATCCATGACGCCATTGGTGCTCTGGCCTCACACTGTCCGCAAATCCTGGAATTTGTCTTGCCCGAATTCCATGCCTTCGGGAATCTGGTGGAGACCTGGCCTACCCGCCAAAAACAATCGCTGGGCGCCTATGTCATGCACTCCCTGCAGAAGTTCCAGGCACTCATTACCAAGGACCGCAACTCATTCCAGGACAGCAACCTGCTCTATCAATTGGCCAAGCAGGAGTTCGGCGCACTAGCTGAAGAGAGTATCGGTGCCAGCCATGCGCAATTGGAAATGCTGGAACACCTGGTGGACCGCATCCAGCAGTGGCCCATGCTCTACCAGGTGTTCATGCTGGCGTTGCTGTTTCAAGACATCGGCAAGGTTGAAAAATACTCACAGGAACTCCCCGCCGCGGAACAGTATCAGAAGCACGCCGAGCAGGGCGCCGCCGTCTTGGAGCGATCCGGCGTGCTGGCCAAGTACCATGCCGATCCGCGGGTCCAGCAATTGGTGCTGCAACTGATTCGGTACCACGGCCTGATTGGTCATGTGATCCAGGGCGAGGAGCCGGTGACGGTTTTGGAGAAGATCACGGAGGATGGTGACGAGCGCCTGTTGGACGCCTTTGTCCTGCATGCGATCCTGGCGGCTGCGGCGGTGGAAGAGGGGCTCCTGGTGGCGGATCTGCTGGATCTGTTTCTGTTTTTTCGCGCCCGCGCCTTGGAGATTATCAAATCCGACAGCGATTGGACCACCTGGCTGCGCGAGGTGCTGCGCGACAAAGGCCGAGCGATCCTGGCGGATGAACTTCCGGAACCGGGGCAGGGATTGCTCAGCATCGTCATCGAGGACACCATGGCCACCTCCCATGGTCAGCTTGCTGAAAGCGACGACCCGCCCCTGGAGCGCGGACGGCAAATGGCCGCCTTCGAGCGCCTGCTGCGTCTGATGAATGCCCATCGCGTGGATTGCCAGGACATCCAGATGGCCCAATTAAAGATCCCCGTAGCATTCATCTATCATAAAAAGAGGCTTAAAAGCATTGGTCTGGCCTCCTTTGAAAAGGTTCTCGCGCAAGGCCTCAAAATCCTGCAGGCGGTGGCATCGCTTTCCCCCGAGACGCGCCGTTATCTGCTCTACTGCCTGGATCATTTGGGGGGAAGGATGCGGGTCTACGATTTCTACCCTTTGACCCGTTTCTTGGATGTGGAAGAGAGTCTGAAACTGTTGCTCTTCGCTTTCCAGTCCTTCCATCGACAGTACGGCGCGGAGACCTGCGGCGGCATGGTGAGTTTTCGCGGTCTCAGTCAGCACATCGTCCACCGCCAGGCAGACCTGCAAGGGATGCTGTGTGATCTGCCGTCGCCCGACACGCTGTTCCATCCCGAGTTGCAGCGCATCATGGGAACCGGCAGCGCTGGTATTGTCTTCCATGCCAGCAAGGTGGAACCGGCCATCCGAGTCAATTTCAAGTACCCGGTTGAACTGGATTCCATGATCGAATATCTGGAGCACCTCTGGACCCATGAAACGCTGGTGAAACACTACCAGCTCATGACCCATGAACTGCAGAAGCTCCCCTACTACGCCCACGATTACGAAAAGCGACTGCAAAAAGCCTACAAGAAGCAGCGCAAGAAGGTAAACGAGTACTTCCTAAAGCGTCTGCAGGAGAGGCTGGCGGGAGTATCGGATTTCATGGGATATCAGGAAATCCGAGCGGAATTGCAGGTCAATCCGGCCATTTCGGATTTCACCGAGGATCAAAGGCTGTTGCTGGAGGAAATTCTGGAAGCCAAACGCGGCTCTCTGCGTAATGACTATCTGGACAAGCTATCCCGGGACATTCATGCCAGCGAGTCCAAAGAAGCGTTGGAAGAGTACTGGGAAACCATCAAAACCGAACTCCAGGCTTACCGGATGTTCGTGGGCGTCGAATACGAATCGCTTATCGCCGGGCTGATCGATCGCAAGATGGCCTCGAATCTACCCCCATGATGCTCAAAAGCCGCAGCTGAAAAGGCATTACTCATAAAATTGTTTACTCTCACCAGCCCCAATCCCCGCACCAACAGCACTGACATTTGATCCAGCCTGTCAGGCGTTCGGGCTTGACCATTGCACTTGTTCCTTTATCGGCAGGGTGAAATGGAATTCATTGCCGTAGCGTTGCGGAATGCATCCCACCTCGCCACCATGGATCTCCACCACACTGCGGACAAAATGCAGGCCATGACCGGTTCCATGTTCTGAGCCGACGGTGGTGGAACGAAAACCTTCCTCAAAAAGGTTTCTCACCTCACTTTCGGAAATCGGCTGACCGGTGGTAAAAACGCTGAACCTGACGCCGTGGGTTCCCTGGCCGAAGTAATCCTTTAGAATTCTGCGATTGGTAGCTATGAACTTGACCCGATTTCCGGTTTCGTTCTCGACTTCCTGGGTATACTTAGCCGCATTCGCAAAAATATTGTCAAAAACCTGGGATATCAAACCCTTATCTACAACCAGCGAGATCTCTTCATCGGGGATATCTTCCAGGTTGTCGTTGATCACGATGTTTTTCTTTTCAAAAATAGGGCGGTAACGTTCCAGTAAGGGATCCAGAATCTCGGTGCGAAAATTACAGAGCTGACGCCGCAACACGTACGTACCTTGCTCAAAGTGATCTCTCCGAAAAAGCGTCTCGAGAAAAAGGCTGGTGTGCTCATAGTGCTTACTTAGAATACGGAGCTCTTCGCCAAGCTTTTCATTGTTATCAGAGATCCCCTGATGGATATTTTTGAGCAGTTTACATACCGGATCTTCGCGACCCTGGCAAAACATGACAACGTCACGAATACTATTGAGAATACTATCATAATTAGTTAAATATTTGGTCAATCTACGAATGGCTAACTTATAGTACATATTGGGTGAAATAACATTATGTTCAATATCAGATACTAATTGATTAATAAACTTAATATGTTCCATATTCTGCTTCATCAATAACTTCTGATGCAAATTATATCCAATTCGATTTGTATATTTTCCGAAAAAGAAATGATACTTATTATCAATTCTTTCCTTTGGATATATTTCAAACATGCCAAGTATTCTGGTTTGTCCATAAATCCGCAACCATGGATTCAGTGCACGGTTACCATGAATTGAGAAAACCCACGAATCTTCCGTTTCATAGACATCTTCCGTAACACTGATTTCTGTTTTTGTCTCGACAGTATCCATTCTGGTTTCGCTGGAACAAACTTTTTCTGCTTTAGATGTTTTTGGATTAACAATATAAAGACTGCTTTCCACATCAAAGAATATTTTTGGTACAGCTACGCATATCTGATAAAGAATATCAACATTCGTGTATTCCTGAGCCAGGTCAAAGAAGGTGGACAACGCCTCTTCTTGAACCCTCTCAAAATTATACCGCTGATAGTCTTCTTTCTTCTCTTTGACCCGTTGATAAATATTGAGATTGTGGTCTTCACCCATGGTTGCACCTCTCGATCGATGCGTCGCCATCGTGACCGACGGCGTGATATCTCTAGGAGGGAACAAGAGTACACCCGGCAAAAGGGAGTCGGACCTTCAGATCGGTTGTTCCAGTTCATGCCGAAGGTCGCGCTGCATCAGGTCGCGAACCGCTATCCGGGGATCTTTGTCTTCGTAGAGTACCTGATAAACCTGGGTCGTGATGGGCATTTCCACTCCCATTCGCTGTGCAAGAAAGTGGGCTGATTTTGCGGTCTTTACCCCTTCGGCCACCATGCGCATGTTCTTGAGAATATCATTTATCTTTTTCCCCTGACCGAGTTGGTAGCCTACGGTTCGGTTGCGACTGAGTTCGCCCGTACAGGTAAGAAGCAGATCGCCAATCCCGGAGAGCCCGGAGAAAGTCAGCGGGTTGGCGCCCATACGAACTCCCAGCCGGGCGATTTCCGCCAAACCGCGGGTGATGAGGGCGGCGCGGGTATTGTGGCCAAAGCCCAAACCGTCGCACGCCCCCGCCGCCAAGGCGATGACGTTCTTAAGAGCCCCGGCAATTTCCACGCCGACCTTATCGAGGCTCGTGTACACCCGGAAGTAATCCGTGGAGAGGATCTGCTGGACCCGTTGGGCCACATCGATGCTGCTGGCGGCAAGGGTGATGGCTGTGGGAATCTGCTGCACCACCTCGCGGGCAAAAGAAGGCCCAGCTAAGCATAACAACTCGACCGCGTGTTTGTGCTTCAGTAGTTCTTCCCAAATGCCCACCATGGTGAGCAGTGTGCCGTTTTCTATGCCTTTGGTTGCTGTGACCACGTGGCAGCCAGGCTTGAGAAACGGCAGCATCTGCTGGGCTACGGCGCGATAGACATGAGAGGGGACCACCATTAGCAACAAGTCGTGGCCTTTCACGACGGTCTTGAGATCATTGGATGCCTGGATATGTTCATTCAGTTGAAAACCTGGTAGAAAGAAGGTGTTTTCCCGGGTCTCCTGGATGATCCGGCACAGATCCTCTTCAAAAACCCACAGATCCACCGGATAACCCTTGCCCGCCAAGACATTGGCCAGTGTCGAACCCCAGCTGCCGGCTCCCACCACCCCAATGCGTTGCGTCAACCGCTTCATCTTGACTATTCTTCCTCATCCGGCTCTTCGGATTCGATCACGACGGTCATGTCCACAACTCGTTCGTCGTCCAGAAGATCCATGAGTTTGACCCCCTGGGTGACGCGGCCTTTCATGCCGACTTCGGCCACATTGGTGCGAATCAGACGGCCTTTGTCCGTGATGACGATCACTTGCTCTTCATCAGTCACCTGGCGAAACCCCACCACTTCCCCTTTTCTTTCGGTGATGCGAAGATTGATCACCCCTTTGCCCCCGCGACCCTGGACGCGATACTCGGAATTGGCACTGCGTTTCCCAAAGCCTTTGGCCGTGACCACCAACATGGACTGGTCATTGCCGATGACGTCCATACCCACCAATTCGCTGTCGCCCACCTCCATGCCGCGCACTCCCCGGCTTTTGCGGCCGATGGGCCGAATTTCCTGCTCATCGATGCGAATGCACTTCCCTTGTTTGGACATCAGAAACAATTGCTGATTACCGTCGGTCAGGCGGGCGGCAATCAGTTCGTCATCTTCATCGATGAGAATTGCGATGATGCCGCTGGGGCGCGGATTGCTGTAGGCCATCAGGCTGGTTTTCTTGACGATGCCGCGCCGGGTCGCCATGACCACATAGCGACCCTGAGCAAATTCTCTGACCGGCAAGATCGTAGCGATCCGTTCGTTGGGCTGGAGCGGAAGCAAATTGACAATGGCTTTACCCACCGATGTCGGACCCATATCCGGGATTTCATGCACTTTGAGCCAATACACCCGGCCCTGATTGCTAAACACCAGCACATAGTCATGCGTGGATGCCGTGAAAATGGTGGTTACCACATCGCTTTCCCGGGTACCCATGCCGGTGCGGCCCTTGCCGCCACGTCGCTGGCTGCGATAGAAAGAGATGGGTTTACGCTTGATGTACCCCGCCATGGACAGGGTAACCACGACATCTTCCTCGGTAATCAGGTCTTCCACCGAGAGTTCGCCAGTTTCAGACAGGATCTCGGTGCGGCGCTCATCACCGTACTGGTCGATGAGTTCCTGCAGTTCATCACGGATGATCTCATTTACTCGGCTGGGAGAACTCAGAATTTCTTTGAAGTCCTCGATGTTGGCCAGAACCGTGCGGAGTTCCTCGATGATCTTATCGCGTTCGAGGCCGGTCAGGCGCTGCAAGCGCATTTCCAGAATCGCCTGGGCCTGGACTTCGCTGAATTCAAAGCGGGCCATCAACTGTGCTTTGGCCTCCGCCGGACTGGCGGCCGCCCGGATCAGGGCGATCACCGCATCGAGATGATCTAGGGCGGTCTTCAATCCTTCCAGGATGTGGGCCCGTTTTTCCGCCTGGCGCAGTTCGTGTTCAGTACGCTTCTTAATAACCTCACGGCGAAAATCCAGAAAATACAACAAAATCTCGTTGAGTTTCAGAACTTTTGGCTTATTGTCGACGACTGCCAACATGATCACACCGAAGGTCATTTCCAGTTGCGTGAACTTATACAATTGATTCTCGATGACCTTTGGAATCTCCCCGCTTTTTAATTCGAGGACCATGCGCATACCGTCGCGGTCGGATTCGTCGCGAAGGTCCTGAATCCCGGTAATGCGTTTGTCTTTGACCAGTTCGGCGATCTTTTCCAGCAACCGGGCTTTGTTGACCTGAAACGGAAGCTCGGTCACGATGATGCGCTGGTGCCGTCCCGACGGCGCATCTTCGACTTCCACTCGAGCCCGCATCTTGATGATACCGCGGCCCTCTTCATAAGCGTCCTTAATACCTTTGCGGCCATGAATGAAACCCCTCGTCGGGAAATCCGGCCCGAGGATGTAACCCATGAGTTCCTCGATGCTGATTTTCGGGCTATCGATCAGGGCCTGGAGCCCGCGACAGAGCTCGCCAAGATTGTGCGGCGGGATGTTGGTCGCCATCCCCACGGCAATCCCGGTCGAGCCATTCAGCAGCAAATTGGGAACACGGGATGGAAGTACCGTCGGTTCCAACATGGAATTGTCGTAGTTAGGCTGCAAATCGACCGTTTCTTTGTCGATGTCTTTCAGGAATTCGTGAGTCAACCGGGCCATGCGCACCTCGGTGTACCGCATGGCCGCCGGCGGGTCGCCATCGACGGAGCCAAAATTTCCCTGTCCATCCACCAGAGGATTACGCATGGAGAAATCTTGCGCCATACGCACTAGGGCATCATAGATTGCAGCATCGCCGTGAGGGTGATATTTACCCATTACATCCCCGACGATACGTGCTGACTTCTTGTAAGGCTTATTGTAATCATTATTGCTTTCGTGCATGCCGAAGAGAATTCGTCGATGCACAGGTTTGAGGCCATCACGAACATCCGGTATGGCTCTCCCGATGATCACGCTCATGGCGTAGTCGAGATAAGAGTACTTGATCTCGTCTTCGATGTTGATAAGTTTAATCTTTTCACTAGTGGAATTCATGCCAACGGAATCCTACAATGTGTTTATTATTTAAAAGTCTGTTAAGAGTGGTTACAATTAGACAATTTTATACATGGTATAGACAGAGTAGGATGGTGATGTAAATCTATTCTTATGATCTGGCATGTTATACTTCTATTCTTTAGTTTAAAGGCAATGGACAAGTCTTATATATCCAGTTCTCTAACATACAAGGCATTGTCCTCGATGAATTTACGCCGTGGTTCTACTTGTTCGCCCATGAGGATACCGAAGAGATCATCGGCTGCCAAAGCGTCCTCTATGTTTACTTTAAGCAGACTCCTTCCCTCTTTATTCATGGTAGTCTTCCAGAGCTGTTCCGGATTCATCTCACCCAAACCTTTGTAGCGCTGGATGGTCAGACCCTTTTTGGCTTCTTCCATCAGCAATTGGAAGAGCTCTGTCGCATTCTGGAGATGTTCCTGGCGCTGACTTGCCTTGACCTGGCAGTGGCTACCCTGGAGTCTGGCGAGTCTTCGGGACTGTTCGCGCAACTTGGAAAAATCACTCGACCTCAAGAAATCGCGGCGTACCGTGAAGCTTTCTGATCTCTCGTCCAGCGGAGTCAGCAATAGGTCCCAGCCTTCCTTGTCTTCCTCCAGTTCCTTCACTTCCACTCGATATCCCAGGCGTTCCAGTTCCCCGCGAAGTGATTGGATAGAGTTCTGATTCACCTCAACCATGTCGTTCACCGCGAAGATTTGGCAAAGTTCTGCCAGAAAAGGTTTTGGAATACCCCTTTGTTTGTTGCAGCGTTCCAATCGATCTCGATAGTCGGAATGAATCTTGAACAGCTCCCGGAGTTGGTCGGCTGCCAGGGGTTCGGATGCATCCTGGAGATAAAAATCAATCCTATTTAGACCCTTGTCGATGAGAAATCCTTCCAATTCGCGGTCATCCTTGACAAAGCGTTCCTCTTTTCCCGACGCCACCCGATAAAGTGGAGGCTGGGCAATGTAGAGGTAACCTTGTTCAATAATGGAGACCATTTTGCGGAAGAAGAAGGTAAGGATCAGCGTGCGGATATGGGCACCGTCTACGTCGGCATCAGTCATGATGACGATTTTGTGATAGCGCAGTTTCTCAATATTGAACTCATTATCCCCGATACCCGTCCCGAGCGCTGTGATCATATTGCGGATTTCCTGATTCTCCAGCATCTTGTCGAAACGGGCCTTCTCGACGTTGAGGATCTTGCCGCGCAAAGGCAAAATAGCCTGGGATCGCCGGTCTCGACCCTGCTTTGCGGAACCTCCGGCGGAATCGCCCTCAACAATAAAAATCTCGCTTTTAGCTGGGTCGGTTTCCTGACAATCAGCCAGTTTACCCGGTAGGGAATGATCGCTCAGAACGCTTTTGCGCCGGGTAAGCTCTTTGGCCTTACGAGCTGCTTCGCGGGCCCTGGCGGCGTCCAACACCTTGCTCAGAATGATCTTGAAAACCCGGGGATTCTCTTCAATAAAGGTGCTCAACTTCTCATAGACCAGGGTTTCCACCGCACCTTTGACATCGCTGTTGCCGAGTTTGCTTTTGGTTTGTCCTTCAAACTGAGGCTGGGGCAGCTTGACACTGATCACCGCAGTGAGGCCTTCGCGAACATCATCACCGGTGAGTTTCTCCAGATCGGTCTTGGGCAGTTTGCTTTCTTCGGCATATTTCTTAATGGTGCGGGTGAGAGCGCCCTTGAATCCCACCAAGTGAGTACCACCTTCACGGGTATTGATATTATTGGCAAAAGTAAAGATGCGTTCGACATACGTGTCGTTGTATTGCAGAGCCGACTTCGACGGAGATTTCCTCACGATTGCCGGAAACATAAATGACCTCAGGGTGGAGCGCTTCCTTGGTCTTGTTCAGATAGGCCACGAAGTCAATCAAACCGCCCTGGTAATGGAAACTACGCTCCTTCCCGCTGATCTCATCGGAAATGTCAATGCGCACTCCAGAATTGAGAAAGGACAGCTCGCGCATGCGCTGCGCCAGAAGATCGAAGCTCAGCTCAGTTTCCGTGAAGATTTCGCCGTCGGGCTTGAACGTGATCCGTGTGCCGCGGCGGCTCGTTTCTCCAATCTCTTCAAGCTTCGTTTTGGTTTCGCCACGCTCGTAGCGTTGTCTGTAAACCTTGTCGTTGCGGCGAATCTCCACTTCCAAAAATTCGCTTAGAGCATTGACGACCGAAACCCCTACTCCGTGAAGGCCTCCCGAGACTTTGTAAGTGGAATTGTCAAACTTGCCACCGGCGTGAAGCATGGTCATGACCACTTCCACCGCCGGCAGGTTCTCCTTTTCATGCATATCCACCGGGATGCCTCGGCCGTTGTCTTCCACCGTGACGCTGCCATCCAAATGAATCTGTACGGTAATGTAATCGCAAAAACCGGCCAGGGCTTCATCGATGCTATTGTCCACCACTTCGTAAACCAGATGGTGCAGACCTTCGGTGGATAGGTTGCCGACATACATGGACGGACGCTTGCGGACAGCAGTTAGCCCTTCCAGAACAGTTATTTTTTGGGCATCGTAGGACTCGCTCGTCTTCAACGAAGCCTCACCGTTTCCGATCAGATCAGTTTCTTCCATACTTTCCTCACCCGTTTTTGAAATGATCCTCAAACAGGGAAGTATATCTTTTCTTTCATTTCATCTCAATGAATATCGCCAAATGGCACGCGGCAGAAACGAGACACCCTCGATAGGGGCGTACAATTGGGGATTTGAAAAGGCGAACTCTTTTCCAGTGGCGGGGAAAACCCTGTTTCCCTTCTTCCTGAGAGGCATAAGACCATACTATGGAGCCTCTTGCAAAGCTATTACCGTTCATGGTTCGATACCTCACCACGAACGGTAATACAGCACTTTGCGGATGCAGAAGGCCGTTCGCTCCCGCCTTGGCGGGATATCGAAGGGTGAAAAAGCCTTCTGCAAGAGGCTCTCTCATTACAGAATCATTGGCATAATCAAAGCTACATAACCCGGGTCTTCATCGCCCGAGACAATCCCACCATGATTGTTGTCCACCCATTCAAAGCGAACCGTTCGGCTATGCATACAATCGATGGCATCCACCAGGTAACGGATGTTGAATGCTGCACCGAATTCCTCACCATCAAAATCTACATCAATTTCATCCCTGGCATCACCCTCCTCGGGATTTCCTGACTCCAGCAACAACAAGCCGGGCTTGGCCGTCAACCGGACATGTCGGTACTTCTGACTGGTCAGCGTGGCAATACGTCTCAATGCCTGCAGCAAGGCTTGACGTTCCACGTGAATGACCAAGGGACGATCCTCTGGAATGATCTGCTGATACTCGGGAAACTCATCTTCAAGCAAGCGTATCGCCAGAATGCTATCCGTCGTTTTCATGATCAGACAATTTTCATGGATAGCCAACTCAAATGTGGGGTTGGCATCCAACAGTCGCAACATCTCATGGACCCCTTTACGGGGAATGATAATCCCTTCTGAGATCGGCATGCCGGCAAGTCTGGCGGATGTCGCCTCTACATAGGCCAAACGGTGACCATCGGATGCCACGAAGCGATGGGTCTGATCTCCGCTGGCATGCCAATAGAGACCGGCAATGCTGAAGGGATCTTCTTCAGCAGGAATGACAAAGTGAGTCTTGGCAAGGCTTTCCCGTAGATCTTGGTTTTCAAAAGGAAAAAATTGAGCATTTTCATAAAAAACCAAATAGGGGAAATCCTCCACCGGTATGGTACTCAATTCAAAATTGGTTCTGCCGGCACGGATTGCCAACCGGTCATTGGCCAGGGTTTGCAGTAATAGTGTATCAATTGAAATTTCTTTTACTATTTCAAGCAGTTTCTTCGCAGAAACGGTTGTTCCTCCGCCTTGCTCGATGTCAGCTTCGACTTGAGCGCGATAGCTGAGCTCCAAGTCGGTTACGGAAAAGGCAAGCTTTCCTTCAGTGGATGCTTGAATGAGCACGTTGGCGAGGATGGGCATATTGGATTTTTTTTCAGCGATCCCCTGTAGTTTTTGCAGAACTTGCACCAAAAGTGCTCGATGGATCTGAAGTTTCATGGTCTTTGTCCTTAGGAGTTGATCTTGTGGAGTGGTGAGGATTTTGGTTTAGATCTTTTAAGAACTAATAAAGAATCATCATAATAATAGGAGGTGATCAATTTGTCAAAAGATCAATAACATGTGGATTTTATAATGTAATATAGTGAACATAGTTTCTTAAGGGAATAAACTTTTCGAAGGTTTCATTTGAGTCACGATGATTTTTGAACTGTTTATCGACAGACGATGTCGGCGATCCAACAATCCTGTGAACATACGGACTCCATTGAAAATGGATGAAGGTTCCGTGCTTCGGTATGTAGTGGTCGTTGTCAACTGACCGGTCAGAGTCTCATAACCTTTTCTGCTTGACAAAAGCGGTAACGTTGAGTAACTATGCGCTGTATTTTCATGTGAAAAAAAGATCTTGTCGGCCCCAAAAGGCCCGGCTTATGTGGGGTTAAGAAGGAATCAGGATGTTTTTTCACATTCTGACTCAGGTTCTTTCAAATTCCTGGCCATCCTTTCTTCTTATTCCTTTTCGCCACTCTCTTTTCGCTTTTCGCTTGTTCATCTTCCAGGACGGCAATAGAGGGGGAGGTGATTGACCAGCACCATGATGACATACCTGAGCTAGACAGGCAACCAACAACAACCAGTGGACGGAGGAAAACGATGCCTTACGATGCGACTAAAATGATGGATTGGCAGATTTCGGAAGCAGCAGAAAAGAATATGCCTACCGTGGATCAATGGCAGGAAAAGCTGGGCTTGAAGAAAGACGAAATACTCCCCATGGGAAGGCTATGCAAGCTGGACTTTATGAAGATGATGAACCGTCTTAAAGACAAACCTGACGGAAAATACATCGAAGTCACAGCCATCACCCCGACCCCTCTGGGCGAAGGCAAGAGCACCACTTCCTGTGGTCTCATGGAAGGCCTTGGCAAGCGTGGCGTCAATGTGGGCGGCTGCTTGCGTCAGCCTTCCGGTGGTCCCACCATGAACGTCAAGGGAACGGCGGCCGGCGGCGGCAACTCCCTGCTGATTCCCATGACCGAGTTCTCCATGGGCCTGACCGGTGACATCAACGACATCATGAACGCCCACAACCTGGCCATGGTGGCCATGACCTCGCGGATGCAGCACGAACGCAACTACAACGATGAGCAGCTTGCCCGGTTGACCAAGATGCGCCGTCTCGATATCGACCCCACCCGCGTGGAAATGGGTTGGATCATGGACTTCTGTGCCCAGTCGCTGCGTAACATCGTCATCGGCATGGGCGGTCGTCAGGATGGCTTCATGATGCAGTCCAGGTTCGGCATCGCGGTGAGCTCCGAAATCATGGCCATTTTGTCCATCGTCAACGATCTGGCCGACATGAAGAAAAGGCTCAACGAGATCACGGTGGCCTTTGACAAGACCGGCAAGCCGGTGACCACCGGCGACCTCGAAGTCGGCAACGCCATGACCGCCTTCATGCGCAACACCATCAACCCGACCCTGATGTGTACTGCCGAGTATCAGCCTCTGTATGGTGCATGCCGGCCCGTTTGCCAACATCGCCGTCGGTCAGTCTTCCATCATCGCCGACCGCGTCGGCCTCAAGATGTTTGATTACCACGTTACCGAGAGCGGTTTTGCCGCAGACATCGGTTTCGAGAAATTCTGGAACGTGAAGTGCCGCTACAGCGGTCTGAAGCCGCATGTGTCGGTGCTCACCACCACCATCCGTGCCCTCAAGATGCACGGCGGCGGCCCCAAAGTGGTGGCCGGTATTGCTCTCCCCGACGCTTATACCAAAGAGGACCTGGGTCTCCTGGAAAAAGGCGTGGCCAACATGGTTCACCACATCAACACCATCCGCAAATCGGGGATCAACCCGGTGGTGTGCATCAATGCTTTCCACACCGATACCAAGGCCGAAATCGCGCTGGTGCGGAAATATGCCGAAGCAGGCCGGTGCCCGTTGCGCTCTGTCCGAACATTGGGCCAAGGGTGGTGAAGGCGCTTTGGAATTTGCCGACGCCGTCATCGATGCCTGCAAGGAAGACAACGAATTCAAATTTCTCTATCCGCTGGAAATGAAGCTGCGCGATCGCGTCGCCATGGTGGCCAAGGAAGTATACGGCGCCGACGGCGTGGCCTGGGCTCCGGAAGCCGAAGCCAAGGCCAAGATGCTGGAAGCCGATCCCAAGTATGCGAAGTTCGCCACCATGATGGTGAAGACCCACCTCAGCCTGACCCATGATCCGACCGTCAAGGCGTACCCCAAGGGCTGGTTGCTTCCTATTCGCGACGTTCTTATTTTCTCGGGAGCCGGCTTCCTGTGTCCGTGTGCCGGCGCCATCAGCCTGATGCCCGGAACCTCATCCAACCCGGCGTTCCGTCGTGTCGACGTGGATGTCAACACCGGTAAGGTGAGCGGTCTGTTCTAGTTGTCAGCGCTGTTTGCTACTCAATTCGACAAGCTACGATAAAGGCAGGGCAGCTCATGCCCTGTCTTTTTTCAGGGAGGAAGAATATGGCGGCCAAATTACTCAAAGGGGCCGAAGTGGCCAAGGAAATCCGCGACGAGCTCAAGGTAGAAGTGGAGCAATTGAAGGCCAAACACGGTGTGGTACCTGGACTGGTGACCATTCTTGTGGGCGAAAATCCGGCATCGCAGAGCTATGTCCGCGCCAAGCAGAAAACCGCTCATGAACTGGGTTTCTATTCCGTGCAGGATAACCAACCGGCGGACCTCGCCGAAGATAAGCTTCTGGCGCTCATCGACAAATACAACAAAGACCCCAAGGTTGACGGTATCCTGGTGCAGTTGCCTCTGCCCAAGCATGTCAATGAAAACAAAGTCTTGCTGGCTATCGATCCGAGCAAAGACGTGGATGCCTTCCATCCGGTCAATGTGGGCAAACTCATGATCGGCGAACCGGATTTTCTGCCCTGTACTCCGGCCGGTATTCAGGAACTGCTGATCCGTTCCGGTGCCGAAGTCTCCGGCGCTGAGGTGGTGGTTGTGGGTCGTTCCAATATCGTCGGCAAGCCCATCGCGGTGATGCTCATGCAAAAGGGCAAAGGCGCCAATGCCACGGTCACCGTTTGTCATACCCGCACCAAGGACGTCAAGTATCATTGCAAACGGGCTGACATCATCATTGCGGCCGCGGGCGTGACCGAATACGTCAAGGGCGACATGATCAAACCCGGTGCTGTCGTGATCGATGTCGGCGTCAACGAAGTCGGTATGACCGCTGATGGCAAGCGCATTCTCAAGGGCGATGTGGCTTTTGATGAAGCGGTGCAAGTTGCCAGTGCCATCACCCCGGTACCCGGCGGTGTGGGCCCAATGACCATCACCATGCTGATGAAAAATACCGTGCGGGGCTGCAAGGTTCACCACAATATCAAGGATTGATCAACCCTTATCGGTTGCGTCAAGGACCCATGGATGATAGCTTCCATGGGTCTTTTTTTTGAGGGATTTGATGGGCAATCGTTGACATCTTTGGAGCGATTCGAATCGACAGAAACAGTGCCGACAACGCAGCCGGCATGGCAAGAGACTGAGAGTCCTTTTTGCATCGTAAGTGTCCAAGCCAATCTAATCATCCTGCCGACGCCTGAAAGCAGGCAACACCCCTGGTGCGGGATTCCCCATGCGTACCCGGACGAGAACGGAAGCTGATTTTCAGAAATGGGAGTTGAGATGCCTCTCGATAGTCGATTCCGGCACCCCGATAGCGATTCCGGTGACTGGTGGATCATTGGCGGCCTTGGTGCATCTGCCGACGCGACTTCCCGCGCCAACCGTGATCTGCTGCCATGGGCTGCTCAGTTCCAAGAACAGCAGCAAATTTGCTGCAATCGCCGAGGACCTGTGCCGGGCAGGTTTTGCCGTGGTGCGCTTCGATTTTTCGGGTTGTGGAGAAACTCGATCGGTCTCTGAAGCTTCTTTGCTCAGCACCCGGCGTCGCGATCTGCTTGCCGTGATGGCATGTGTCAAGGAGCAGAACTGGAACAACGGCCATCTGGGTCTTCTGGGCTCCAGTCTGGGTGGTTACCTGGCACTGCTGGCTGCGGCCGCCCCGACCACCGTTGATGTCAGGGCCATCGTGTGTTGGGCGACACCGTTTGATCTGGCCAGGATTCGAACCGCTATCGAGGATGGAGGCTTGCCTGCCGAAGTCGTGCCGGCCTCGAGACAATTGGGCGAACCTCAGGATTTAACAGGCCTTCCCCCCTTGACCGGAGTCTTGGTCATACATGGCGAGCAAGATGCCACGGTGGATTGGTGCGCGGCCATAGAGATCTGTCGCCGCATGGCCGATCCCAAGCAGTTGCTGCTTTTTGAAAAAGCCGACCATCGTTTTATCGATCCGTCCTGTCGCCGGATGGCCATCCAGGCCAGCACCGACTGGTTCCGCAAGCATTTGGCCGACGCACCTTAGGAAGGCCCCCTTTTCGCAATATTTGCCGTCCGCCCTGCGCATTTGATACACTCCTCTTGTATCCGTTGCATGTCAGCACATTCACAAAGGAGGATGGTTTTATGGGTCGAAGGTTTGGTGGTCTTGTGCTGCCGGGAGTTCTTGTCTGGCTGATGGTTATCGGTTCGAACCCAGTCCAGGCACTGACTGATGACGAGGCCAACAACATCGAGCTCTATCGCCGCCTGTCACCCGCTGTGGTCAATATCACCAGCACGGTACTGGAGCGGGATTTCTTTTTTAATGACGTACCGCGTCAGGGGGCTGGGTCGGGGTCCATCATTGACCGGCGGGGCTATATTCTCACCAACCATCATGTGATCGAGGATGCTCGCAAGCTCGAAGTCACCCTGACCAATGGCAAGAAATACAATGCCAAATTCATCGGTTCCGACCCTGATAGCGACCTGGCGGTTCTCAAGATCAATGCTCCAGCCGTTGAACTGACGGTGATTCCCGTGGGGTCTTCGCACAATCTCCGAGTGGGGCAGAAGGTCTTGGCCATCGGCAACCCCTTCGGCCTGGGACAAACCATGACACGAGGAATCGTCAGTTCCATAGCACGCACCATTCGAGCCAAGTCCGGCATGCTGGTGGAGGACGTCATTCAAACCGATGCCGCCATCAACCCGGGCAATTCCGGGGGGCCGCTGATTGATTCGTCCGGCAACATGATTGGAATTACCAGCGCGATCTTTAGCCCCACGGGAGCGAGCATCGGGATTGGTTTTGCGATCCCGGTGGATACCGCCAAGCGGGTGCTTCAGGACCTGATTGAAAGGGGTGAATACCTCTATCCCTGGGCCGGCGTCACCTTGATGACACTCACACCCGGCATGGCTGAAGCCTTACAACTCCAGGTTGAAAAAGGTGCCCTGGTGTTGGAGGTGATGCCGGGTAGCCCGGCGGAGAAGGCCGGCATGCTGGGTGGTTCCCGAAGGATTCAGGTAGGTAATCACATCCTCCAGGTGGGTGGGGATGTCATCGTGAGCATGGATGATGAACCGGTTACCGATGCCGATATGGTGATCCGCAAGATCCGCAAGCTGCGTGCCGGAGACAACATCCGTTTTGAAGTGGTGCGCGGTCGTGGGGAGCTGCGCAAGGTCATTCTGACCCTGAGCCAAAAGCCG
Organism: uncultured delta proteobacterium; assembly: GCA_963802715.1. Classification (GTDB taxonomy): domain Bacteria; phylum Desulfobacterota; class Syntrophobacteria; order Syntrophobacterales; family Syntrophobacteraceae; genus CAWDJT01. The sequence continues at coordinate 20,632 of CAWDJT010000026.1, read as the reverse complement.
GCTACCAGGAAGTAATTGTCTGCGGACCATCCCTCTCGTGTCGCAATCGTCTTTGATACTGAGTGAAGGATCGGCCTTGTTCACGCGAATCCGTGTTGAGCCCATAATTCTAAGAAAGGAACTCCCATGACGATGGACCACCACCCAAGCATCCTGACGACCCGCCGACCTCGCCCGCTCACCCTGGTGGTCATGGATGGTGTCGGTTATCGGCGGGAAACCGACGGCAATGCCGTGGCGGAAGCCTACACGCCCCATCTGGACTGGCTGCTCGACCGCTGTCCGATGACTCTCCTGCGCGCTCACGGGAAGGCGGTGGGCATGCCCTCGGACGACGATATGGGCAATTCGGAAGTGGGGCATAATGCCATCGGCGCCGGCCGGGTCTACCACCAGGGGGCGCGATTGGTGAAGGAAGCCATCGAGACCGGACGCCTGTTCGAAGGCAGGGGCTGGCGCCGCCTTATCGATTATTGCCGGAGCCATGGCGGGACGCTGCATTTCCTGGGGCTGTTTTCCGACGGCAATGTGCACAGCCACATCGACCACCTCACCGCCATGCTCAACCATGCGGCCCACGAAGATGGCATTCGGCGAGCGCGCATTCACATCCTGTTGGATGGCCGTGATGTGGGGGAGACTTCGGCGTTGGAGTACGTCCTGCCCTTCGAAGACTTCCTGAGTGCTCTAAACACCGCGGCGGGTGTAGACTACCGCATTGCCAGCGGCGGTGGGCGGATGGCCATCACCATGGACCGTTACGAAGCCAATTGGGCAATAGTGGCGCAAGGCTGGCGAACCCATGTGGCCGGAGAAGGGCGCTGCTTTCCGTCAGCCCGGCAAGCCATCGAAACCTATCGCCGGGAGCATCCGGGGGTTATCGATCAGGATTTACCGGCTTTTGTGATTGATGGCGAACACGGTCCGGTGGGCCGCATCGTCGATGGCGATGGGGTGATCTTTTTCAATTTCCGCGGCGACCGGGCCATGGAGATCAGTCGGGCCTTCGATGACGAGCATTTCACCAAATTTGACCGGCAGCCTTACCCACAAGTGGCCTATGCTGGCATGATGGAATACGATGGCGATCTCCACATCCCCAAGAACTACCTGGTGGAACCTCCCCATATCGAACGTACCATGGGGGAAATCTTCAGTCAGCACGGGGTCCGCCAGTTGGCCATCAGTGAAACCCAGAAATTCGGTCACGTGACCTACTTTTGGAACGGCAACCGCTCGGGCAAATTCAATGAAAAACTGGAAGACTACGTTGAAATTCCTTCGGATATTGTGCCATTTGAACAACGGCCGTGGATGAAGGCGGCCGAAATCACTGATCGGGTGTTGCAGGATGTCGCCTCGGGTGGTTTCGATTTTATCCGGCTGAACTTCCCCAACGGCGATATGGTGGGGCACACCGGGGTGTATCAAGCGGCTCGCATTGCCGTGGAAGCGGTGGATCTTTGTCTGGGCCGGATCATGGCCGCGGTTCGAGATGCCGGCGGCATCCTGCTGGTAACCGCTGACCATGGCAACGCCGAAGAGATGTTTGAAATAGACAAAAAGACCGGTGCGGTCAAACGGGATGCCGAGGGGCACACCAAGGCCAAGACCGCCCATACCCTGAACCCGGTCTGGTTCATCGTCTATGACCCCAGCGGCGGTGATAGCATCGCCATCGATGCCGGCGTGACATCACCCGGGATCAGCAACATCGCCGCGACCTGCTTCCAGTTGCTGGGCATGGAGCCACCGGCATGGGTCGACCCACCGCTCCTGGTATTTCGGGAAAGCTGATACGATGGAATTGCCGGCTTGCGGCAAGAGAGAAGTCATGTATCCTAATCCTTTTCGGACTAATGCATATTCCACAGTAGCGAACTGCTCGGAGGGATAGGACGGGTTTTCATGGTCCCAACAGCCGCAGCCGATCTTCCGGGGTGTTCATATTGGAGAAGCTGAGGCCTTCCGGGTCGGCGCTGCGCCACTCGATTTCGCTGATGGCACGAACCTTGACATTGCGAAAAAAATCAATGATGCGTCGCCGTTCTCCCTGCAAAGTGGCGGCAATGGCCGGGAGGCAGCGTCGGCGATACAAGGCTAGCAGCGGTTCATAGCGGTCTGCCACCATCGGCACCACTACGTCAACGCCCTCTCGAGCCTCAAAGAGTAGGGCGACCAATTCCGGAACCCAAAACGGCATGTCGGTCGCTTTGACCAAGACCCACTGCCGAGGGCTAAACAGCAGCGCCGTGTAGATCCCCACCAGCGGCCCCTGGTGTGGTATGACATCGCGAACCAAGGTGGCGCGCACATCGTGGTATGGGCTCAGATCATTGGCCACCACCAGCACCGGGTCACAGTGCTGCCGCAGCGACTCCACACAGTGGTCGATGAGACGTTTTTCGCCGAAAGGTTCCAGGGCCTTGTTTCGGCCAAAGCGCCGGCTTGCGCCGCCGGCCAGGACCGCTCCGGTGACCAACGTGATTCACTCCAATTCAATGTGGATATCGATACTTCGCGGCTTCTTCCAACCGCGCAAGCTGCCCAGCATGCCGACGATCGTCCCTACGACGAAATCCTTCACGAAATCGTTGATGGGCAACTTATGACCGTCAAGCCTAACCAGCACATTTGATCGTTGGCGATCTTTGAGATATCGGTTTTCAATGAGATCCGCCACTCCCGCCACATTGGAGAAGGGGAACACCGGAACGGAAGCCTCCTGCAGGTCATCGGAGACCAGCGCTATCAGGTTGTCTTCCGTGCCGCAAATCGGCTGCGGCTCCACGGCCTTACGGAATATTTCGATCTTGGGACGCTGCGACCGCTTGTAACCTTCGGTGAGCACCAGGTCTTCGCGCCAGAAGAAACGCCCCACAGCCTCTTCCAGATCCATCTCGGCATCGGTTCCATGGATGGTGGCCGTCTGATTGGGGGAGGCGATGGCGATGGTCTGGGCGCCGGCTTTCCGGTGGCGCCAAGTGTCCTTGCCTTCGCGGTCCATTTCAAACCCATGGGTGTCGTGTTTGATGGTCCCGATGCGATAACCGCGACGGACCAGTTCCGGGATTAGCTTCTCCAAAAAAGTGGTTTTTCCAGAATCCGATGCACCTACAATGCACACAATGGGTGGCATAAAAGCTCCTCGTATGTTGTCAGTCGCAAAGGCGTGAGGGCTGGAAATGATGGACACCAGGCTCAAGACACCAGCCACCAGACTGCGGGCAAAAGACCAATAGCCCTAAAAGTCAAGGTGCTGGGCACTTCTCTAAGGAGCCCGCGGTCCCTCTCGCGCCCTTACGGCATTCCGTCGCGCCCTCACGGCCCTTAATACGACAGGTATATGGTTTTGAGTTCCGTGTACTCCTCAATGCCGAATCGGGATTTCTCGCGGCCCAGGCCGCTTTCCTTCATACCGCCGAACGGGGCTTCGGGGAAGGCTTGATGAATACCGTTGATCCACACACTACCGCATTCCAACCGACTGGCCCATTCCAGAGCGTTGCCCAGATTTTCCGAAAAGAGGTAGGCGGCCAGTCCATAGGGTGTGGCGTTGGCCAGATCAACGGCCTGATCCTCGTTCTCGAAAGGTTGCACCAGCACCACCGGTCCGAAAACCTCTTCCCGCATGATGGCGCCATCAGCCTGAATATCGGTGAGGATGGTGGCAGGGTAGTAGAATCCCCCTTCATAGCCGGGTATCGTGAGGGGACTTCCCCCCAGCAGTAGATGCGCCCCCTGGGCCACGGCCGTTTCAACCTGGTGAGTCACTCTTTGAAGGATTTCTATGTGGTTGAGAGGTCCCAGGTCGGTGCCGGCTTCGCCGGCCGGTCCCACCTTTAGTTGCGAGGCGGCTTTCACCAAAGCTTTGAGCACATCCCGAATCAGGGGTTGCGCCACCAACAGGCGACTGATGCGATAACAGTATTGGCCGCTATGTTTGAATATCTGCCCGACAATCTGGGGGAGCTGCGTCTGCCAGTCGGCATCGGCGCAGAGGATCGCCGGGCAGTGGCCGCCGAGTTCCAGAATGGTCCGTCGCACGAAACCGCCGGCGGCGGTCTGGATGATCTTTCCGACCGCGGTGCTGCCGGTGAAGGCGATCAGGCGTGGGAGCGGATGTCTCACCACCAGGGAGCCGGTTCCCGGACCCGAGCCGGTGAGTACATTGAAGACCCCGCGAGGTAGTCCATGCTCCACGGCCAGTTGCGCCAATTTAATGGTGCTGAGCGGTGTGTGCTCGTCGGGTTTGGCCACCACGGTACAACCAACGGCCAAAGCCGGGGCCAGTTTGACGATGAGCGTGCTGAGAGGGTAGTTGAATGGGGTTACGGCCGCGACCACGCCAACCGGTTCCCGGACGACGAGCACCTGTTGGCGAGGGTTTCCCAGCAGCGGGAGATAACCGGTCAGTCGCTGGCTTTCCTCGGCGAAATAGTCCACTAATGCTGCCGCGCTATTGACTTCACTGAGCGCCGCCGCCCAGGTCTTGCCGGCTTCCCGCATCAGCAGGGCGGCAAACGCTTCCTCCTCGTTTCTTAGACTCGCCGCAAGTGTGTGGAGCAACGCCGCCCGCTCCGCGACAGGCAAACGGCGCCACGGTACAAAGGCTTCGTGAGCGCTGCTCAGGGCCTTGTCCACCAGCACTTCGTCGGCTTCCGGAACCTGAGCGAAGGCCTCACCAGTGGAGGGGTCCACCAGTTCCAGCCAGTTGGCCGCGTCCCAGCCGACTTCGAGGCCGTGGATGAAACAGGGGTAGGAGACTAAACCGGTTCGTTTCACGCAGTCTGGTCCGATGCCGATTTCAGCAGTTGGAGGGCTTTCCGTAACTGTTCATTCTGGAGCAGGCTCTGCCTGGCCACATCGTCGATGAGTGTCTGCCACCGCGGACCTGTCTCATCGACCGAGCGCGCTCCGCCCAGTCAGTGAAGGATCTGGCATGTTCCTCATTGTGGTGCAGCCAGTGTTCCACCATCCGCGTGAGCCTCTCCATTGGCGTGATCGCCGGGGTCGGGGCCTCCTCGCCGCCGGGACCGTGGGAATGCGTGTGTCCTTGGTGATGATGATCGTGCTCATGCTCATCATGATGATGGTCATGGTGCCCGTGATGATGGTGATGATGTCCTTGGTGACGACACATGGGAAACTCCTTCTCCATACCCCAGTCTTGCGTTTGACGCGCCGGTCGGCCTATGTTAGCTTCCTGAGCAACAAGGAGGGCGTTCATGATACCCTATCCCGAGATTGACCCAACCATTTTCAAGATCGGTCCCGTCCAGATCCGCTGGTATGGATTCATGTACGTTGTGGGCTTCGTTGCCGCCTATCTTCTGATCCCCCGCCAAGAAAGGGCCAAAGAACTGGGGTTGAGCGGCGTTGTCGCCCAGGATCTGGTGTTCTACCTGCTGATTGGGCTTATCGTCGGCGCCCGCCTGGGCTATGTGGTTTTTTACCAGTACCACGACTACGCCTCGTACCTACAGAATCCCCTGGAAATCATCGCCACCTGGCATGGCGGCATGTCCTTTCACGGCGGATTTCTTGGCGCGGTCCTGGCTGCGTGGGTCTTTTGCCGCCGCCGACGCCTGCCGTTTGCCGCCGTCGCCGACTGCATCACCGTTACCACTCCCATTGGGTTGGGCTGCGGCCGCGTGGGGAATTTCATCAATGGCGAACTCTGGGGCCGCACCACCGATGTCCCTTGGGGAATGGTGGTTCCCGGAGCCGGTCCCTTGCCGCGGCATCCTTCGCAGCTCTACGAAGCCATGCTGGAAGGATTGGTCCTTTTTATCGTGTTATGGCTCCTTCGTCAAAGGCCATTCCGGGATGGCATGATGGTGGCTTTCTTTATGTTGTTCTATGGCGTGTTTCGCTTTGTCTTGGAGTTTTTTCGCGAGCCGGACGTGCAGCTTGGTTTCGTGCTGGGGATCTTCAGCATGGGCCAGCTCCTGTGCCTGACCATGATAGCCGGTGGGTTGGGGCTGGCGTTCTGGCTGAACCGGGCGCAACCGGCAACCGGCAAGACTTCTCGTTAGAGGAGGGCTCATGACAGACCCATCCGCGTATTTGGCAGCATCGGTATCAGCAACTCCAGCCTGGAGCACACTCTACGAGAGCAAGAAAACCACCGCGAAACAGGCGCTGAAGGCTCTGCGGCGCGGGGATCGGATTTTCATTGGTTCCGGATGCGGAGAACCCCAGTACCTGGTTGACGCCCTCGAGGGTGCCATGGAGGGATTAGCCGACTTGGAGATCCTCCACATCCTGAGCTTGGGGAAAAGCCGCTACACCGACGCCGGTTTCCATGAAAAATGTCGTTTGAAATCCTTTTTTGTGGCCGGGGCTACCCGAGAAGCGGTGGCTGAAGGTCGAGCCGACTACACTCCGGTGAACCTGGTGGACATTCCGGTGCTGTTTCGCAGCGGCGTGCTCCCCATTACCGTGGCCCTGATTCAAGTGTCGGCCCCCGATGACCATGGTTACTGCAGTTACGGTGTGGCGGTGGACATCGTCAAGGCGGCTGCGGAAAGCGCCGGCCGGGTGATCGCCCAGGTCAATCCGGCTATGCCGCGCACCTTGGGCGATTCTTTTGTTCATGTGCGCGACCTGGATGCCATTGTCGAATGGGAGGAGCCCTTGCTGGAAATGCAGCAACCGGTGCTTAATCCCATCGCCGAGGCCATCGGTCGCCATGTGGCGCGGCTCATTGAAGATGGCTCCACCATCCGTGCCGGGGTGGGAAGTCTTCCCAATGCCGCTCTGTTTGCTTTGGAAGACAAGCGCCATCTCGGTGTGCACACCGACATGCTGACTGATGCTTACATCGATCTGGTGCACCAGGGGGTGATCACCAATGCCCGCAAGACTCTCCATCCCGGTAAGATCGTCACCAGTTTTTGCCTGGGGACCAAAAAAGTATTCGATTTTGTCCACAACAACCCGATGGTGGCGTTCTTTCCCAGCGAATACACCAACAATTATCTGGTGATTTCCCAAAATGACAAGATGGTGACCATCAATTCGGCTCTAGAAGTCGATCTCACCGGCCAAGTGTGCGGCGATTCCCTGGGATATATGATCTACAGCGGCGTTGGCGGGGCGGTGGATTTCTTTCGGGGGGCCAGGAATTCGCGTGGTGGTAAAACCATTGTGGTACTACCCAGCATGACCTTGGAAGGGGAGCGTTCCCGCATTGTTCCGGCGCTCACCGAAGGGGCCGGGGTGGTGACTACTCGCGGTGGGGTCCAGTATGTGGTGACGGAATACGGTATTGCCCAGTTGCATGGCAAGAGTTTACGGGAGCGGGCTTTGGCACTCATCAGCATCGCTCACCCGGACTACCGCGATGACCTCATGAGGGCCGCCCAGCGCCTCAATTACCTGCCATCCCACGGTATGCGGATAGGTACGGCCCGGGCCATCTATCCGCACCAATGGGAAGTGACTCAGATTTTTGACGATGGCCTGCGGGTCTTTTTCCGACCGGTGAAGTTGACTGACGAGCGGCCGCTCACCGAGTTCTTCTATGGGCTCCCCCGTGAGGAGTCCTATGTGCGCTTCATTTCCACCATGAAGGTGTATCCCCGTTACGATACCCAGCGCATGGCCAATATCGATTACCGTCGGGAAATGTCCATGGTTGCTTTGGTGGGTGAAATGGACGCTGAGCGTGTCATCGCCTTTGGTACCTATTTCATCGATGACGAAACCCAAACCGCTGAAGTGGATTTTGCCGTGCATCCCGATTATGGGCGCAGAGGCATCGCTTCCTTTCTAATCCAAAGGTTGGCCGAAATGGCCAAGGCCAACCTGGTGCGGCGGTTTGTGGCCTATGTCTCTCCCGGCAGCGCCCCCGGCGTCCTCGGGGTTTTCCAGAAGATGGGTTGTGTGGTGGAAGGTTCTCTGTCGGAAGGGTTATACGAAATCAGCCTGGATTTTGACCAGCCGGCACTAGTTTGTCACTTGGACTGAAGCTGTGTGGTTGCGAGGATGCCGATGGAAGACCGCTGGCAGCGCCTCGAGCAGGAAATCGAGGAACTCAAGGTTTCGGTGGCGGACCTCCAAAGTCGCCTTGCGCGACTTGGCCGGATCGGCGCCCATCCATCGAATCCCGTGGAAGTCAGCTTGCGGCAACGGGGTTTGCCGGTGGTGGCGCACGGTGACCTTACCCGGCTGCTCCTCCCCGCCAACGCCTCCCCGGAGCAAAACACACGATGGTACGAGCTACTGCGGCGCTACTCTTTCCGTCTGTTTGTTCGGGATCTGCTGCAAGTTCCGGAAGGCTCCGATCTGACCGCTCTCAGCCGCTACTGCACGTTAGCCACGGTGCGGCGCTATCTGGGGGAGCTGCAGAAACTGGGGGTGGTGGCCATGTCGGAAGGGGGGCCATATCGTTTGGTACCCCATCAGGTGACCAGTTTCGGACCGACCCTGGAATGGTATGTGAGCCAGATTCTGCAGCGGGAATTCCTGGCGCCGGCACTCTTCAGCGTGCGGTTGCTCAACACCCAGCATGGCGGAGACTACGATGTGATCGCCTTGCTCGATCAGCGGCTGGTTTATGTCGAGGTGAAATCCTCGCCGCCCCGTGGCGTGGAGTTGTCTGCCGTGGAAGCGTTCCTCGACCGGATCGAAGACCTGCAGCCCCAGGTGGCGGTCTTTCTAGTGGATACCGAACTGCGCATGCGCGACAAGATCGTGGAATTGTTTCAGGAGGCTATGGAGCGCCGCTTCAGTCCGGACAGCCGCAACCTCTGGCCGGTGGAACGGCTGGTGGACGAACTGTTCCACATCGGTCACGGCGTCTATCTCATCAACAGCCGTAAGGGGATATACACCAATTTGCGACTTTGCATGCGGGATTTCCGCCGTTGCGAGCAACAAGCCCGGCGGCCCTGGACGATGCCGGACGGGTGAGGCGTTTGACGAGCATCCGCCTGGCCTAAATGCAACGCCATAGAATAGGCTATCCGAAACACCCCGTAGGGCGGACAAAGGCCGTGAGGCCGTGTCCGCCATGAGAAACGGCGGACACGCTTCGCTTTGTCCGCCCTACAAGGCAACAAGGCTCATGATGGACCTTTTGGGGTGGTGCTGGCCTGAACAACGAGAGGATTGCTCATGAAGATCGGCGATGGGATCTACGCCTACCCGTGGGAGATCTACACGGAGAACAACTGCAACAGCTACCTCATCGACGGACCGGTACGGACCCTCATCGATCCCGGCCATCTCCACCTTGCTGCCCGACCTCGAGACCCGCCTGCGCCAGGATGGCTTCTCGCTTGAGGATGTGCGGTTGGTCATCGCCACCCATCCCCACCCCGACCATTGTGAAGGCTTGGCCGCTTTTGCCGAACTCGAAGCCAAGACCACCATGCATGTCGAGGCGGAAAGTTTCCTCAAAGAGTTTTCCCTTCATTGGGAGCACCTTACCGGGAAAGCGGTACCGGCAGTATCCGTGGATTTCTTCCTGTGCCAGGGGGAACTGCGCCTGGGTGACGAGACATTCCAAGTCATCGAGACTCCCGGCCACGCTCCAGGCTCCATTTGCCTTTACTGGGAGAGGCCCAAGGTGCTCTTTTCGGGCGACGTAATCTTCGCCCAGGGTATGGGACGCACCGATTTTCCGGGAGGCGATCCGCTGCTGCTGGGACGCAGCATCCAAGGGCTGGTGGATTTGGATGTGGAACTCTTGCTCCCTGGTCACGGCCCCGGGATTTCCGGCCGAGGTGCGGTCAAGGAAAACTTCTATCGGGTCCTCAGCATGTTTCAGCAGATGCTTTGAGTGGGAGGAGCTGCACCGCTCCGCCAGTTGGTGCCACGGGCATTGGACGCAACCAAATTATTCGACTTATGCGGTTAGCCCAGCCGCTGATGGAAACGGATCAACAACGGATAGACGTTGACCAGACCAACAATCGGATAAGAGATCACCAGTATGGGTGCGGAATGTGAAGCTCCAACGAAAAAGCCTAAGAAGAAAAAAAAGTAGTTTCTACGATAATTCTATGACCTAACAATCGTCAAGCGGACGCGCGGGGCCATGTGCTGATGTTATCCATAGCTCCTTGGCCGCGCGCCGCTTACGATTGTGTTCGGCGCAACAACTGGCGGCGAGATCTTTTGCTGGATCGGCGGGGGTCGGACCAAGTCAATATCCCGGAATCAGGGATAAAAATCCTCTATTGAGGTGCTATTCTGAGCCTTTGGGGGGTATTTTCAGTGGCAAAACCTACACTTTAAGATTCAGCGGCAGGGTGAAAGATGGCAAGAGCCCTGTGCGCTACGCTCCGGCGCTTCGCTCCCTTGTCACGGGGGTACACCTTATCCCGCGCCCCGTTGGGCCTGCAAGCCATATCCGCATATGTTAAGAGCACAGATGATTGGTGGAGGATTACCCTTTTGAAAGCTTCAGATATATGCAGTAGATTGCATGTACTTGGCGATACAGCTTCTTGGCCACCCCCTTAATGGTCCCCACTCCATGCTCATACTCTCGCCGGATCTACTCGAGTAGCTCCACCTTCCTCCTCCTGTCCAACCGTGTCTCCTTTTCAGCCTTAATTGGCTGAAGCAAGCTACACGGGTTCAGTTTTCAGGGGAGGGCCAATTCAGACCTCAAGGTGGGCCAAATCAAGTTGACGAAACCAACCGCATTGTTCTTTAGGGAGACAAGGGATGGGTGATATCTGCAATATCATGGTAGGAGCGATATCACCCCCCTGCATCGGCGGCGTCCCTTCTTTTCAGCTGTCCTCTACGATGTGGATGTCTATGGTTTCATATCCAAACGCCAGTTCACGCACAACAACTGCTCGCTTTAGGCTCCAGCCTTGCACAAACTTCCCGGTACTGGTTGAATACCTTTCCTGCAGACACTGCCATCACAATGGCCTGGATTGTCCCCAGCTCCTCTTCTGACACGCCCTTCTCACCAGCCATTCCAGTGAGTATTTCCATACACGGGTAACAGCCAACAGCCATCGCCGCCCCCATCTCGATCATGAATGTTGTCTTGGGATCAATAACTCCGTTTGAGATCATCTCGTCGTGAAACTGTTTGAAACTGTTTTTCAGATTCTTCGGCATCATGTGCATCTCCTTCCATGTCATTGTAGGTTGTGGTTTCAATGATGAACGACACATAGTCTTGACTGTGAAAACCTATCGGTATAGGAGGTATATAAAGACTTAATTATCGAATCAAACGATTTGTTTCGATTTAATAGATCTGTTTTTCTGATCGAAAGGAGACCGGATGGAGATACGCCAGCTGAGAACATTCCAGACAGTCGCCAAATTCCTCAGCTTCAACCGAGCAGCCAACGAACTTCATTATGCCCAGTCCAGCATATCAGCCCAAATTCACGCACTGGAAGAAGAGCTGGGAGTTCAGCTCTTTGACAGGCTCGGCAGGCGTATCATGCTGACCGAAGCCGGAGTTAGATTGCTCCAATATGCCGATAAGATACTTGACCTGGCGGATGAAACCCCGTCTGGAGTGGTCGGTGCAAGGGAGTTGAGGGGCTCTTTAACCATAAAAGTTCCCGAAACAATCAGTGTCCATCGACTGCCGCCGGTTATCAGCCGGTTTCGGCATCGCTACCCGAAGGTCCGGCTACGTCTTGTCTCCTGCTCCCATGAAGGTCTTCAGAAGGATCTTCGCAAAGGCATCACCGATCTTGCGTTCTTGCTGACCGAATCCATTCAGGTGGCAGATCTTGAAGCAGAAGTACTAGGAATCGAGTCCCTGGTACTGGTCTCCCACCCCAACCACCGTTTGACGACACAACCAGAAGTTCACGCCCTTGACTTGGAAGGCGAGACCATCCCTTTATCGACAGTGGACTGCAGCTACCGGAGAAGTCTGGAATCGATCCTTGGGCAGGAGAACATTCGATATGATGTTGCACTTGAATTCAACAGCGTCGAAGCTCTAAAGCGCTGCATCGTATCCGGAGTGGGGATTACGATTCTTCCTGAAATCACCGTGGCGGAGGAAATCTCACAGGGATTGCTTGCAGTGCTGCCATGGGCTGATGAGAAACTTGAGGTCGCTACGCTGATGATACGGTACAAAGAGAGGTGGGTTTCTCCAACATTGGCTGCCTTTATGGAAGTGTCAAGAGAAGTGCTCCATGAGGCCTACGGATCTAGCTCAAATAATACCCAGTGAATATACCAGTTGAATGAAGCGCGAAAATGCCTGGGACTCATCCGAGGCCATGGGATTCCGGTGGGGTTGGGGGTCGCGTTTGGATCGCAGACTACAGGCCGGGCTGGGGCGGAGTAATGAGGTCCGATATGCGCGACAATATCAAGATACTAAACTCCAAACTTACGACACCTCACACCGCGGACACGATCAAACGTGCGAGACTGCTTTCCGTAATGGATCAGTCTCGAAGAAGAAGGCTCACAATGATCGTGGCAGGTGCAGGCTATGGCAAGACGACATTGGCCGCTCAGGCTGTGTCCCGTTGGACCGGGAAGACGGTCTGGTATCGTCTGGATGCTTCGGATCGGGATTTGGTGACCTTCATAAGCTACCTGGTGGACGGTATACGACAGTATCACCCTGAATTCGGCACCGCGGTCCTCGAGTATCTGAGGAAAGTGCATAACCCGGCCAGTGAATTGACCTCTGCGCTCACCATGTTCTTGAGTGAGTTGGAAGCGATCTCCGGCGAAGATCTGATCATCGTATTGGATGACTACCATACGGTGAATGAGAGTCCGGAAATCAGAGAAACCATGGAGAGATTGCTGAGGGACCTGTCGCCCTCCATTCACCTGATACTCACCAGCCGTTCCGAACCGGCTCTGCCCCTTTCAAGGCTTCGAGCAATGCGGGAGGTGATCGATATCAGAGAAGAAGACCTTGCGTTTACCGCCGGGGAGATTGAACATCTGTATTCGCAGGTGTTTGATTTCTCATTGGACCGCGCCGACATCGATACCATTTGCCATAAGGTGGGCGGCTGGGTTTCGGGTTTGATTCTTCTTTGCCATTCCTTGCGGAGTAAACCTGCCGCGGAGATTGGAACAAACCTTGTGAGCCTGAGAGGCTCTCGAAGGGCAATCTTCAATTACCTGGAAGAAAATGTCTACGGTTCTCTTTCTCCCGAGCAACAGGAGTTCCTGATCAAGACATCGATATTTCCGCGTGTCACCACAGCTTTTTGCGATCGGCTGTTGAATGTCGACTATTCCGCGGATGTGTTGAGATATCTTGAAGACAACCATCTGTTCACCTCTTCTATCGACAGGGAAGAACACTGGTATTCTTACCATCAGCTTTTCCGTGACTTCTTGGTGAGGAGGCTCAAAGCCAAACTGGATCATGCGTCTATCGTCAGACTTCACCGGGACGCAGCCCTGCTTCTGGAGAGAAGCGGCGAAGAAGAGGAGGCGGTGGGACATTATCTTGGAAGCGGGAGAGCTCGAGCGAGCATGCGGATTGCTAAAGCACGCAGGCAGCAGGCTCTTCAGTGAGGGACGATTTCAGCTTCTCGATTCATACCTCAGCAGGATTCCGGCGGACTTCTTGGATGAACACCCCTGGATCCAATTTCAACAAGCACAGTTGGAGGGACTCTGCGGCAAGCCGCAGACCGCGGTCCAAAAATACGACAGGGCCCTCAACCGCTTTGTCGAGCAAAAGGACAGGGAAGGCATCCAGAACTGCCTTGTCGAGTCGGGATTGATCGATTTCCAGACGGGTGATCTGAGAAAGGCACAGGACAAGTTTCAGGAACTGCTCGAACAGCGAGAGCTCGACCCCAAGCTGCGGATCGAGATTATGGGATACCTGATCTACATTTCATCCCACTTCGGCCAGATGGATCTCGCTGACCAATGGTTTGACGAAGCGATTTCCCTGACGAACGATCTGGTTGATGAAGCTCTCCGGTATCAATGTCTCATATGGCTATATTACTACAGAGGCTTCAGATATGCCTTCTCAGACGATTACGACAAAGTGCTCGATGCGGCGGAAACCATGAAAGCAGTATCCCGAGGTGCGGAACCGGATCAAATCCCCCCCGGATATCATCTGCTCGTGTCCATGGCCTATTATTATTTACAGCTCTATTCCAGAGGGTTTGAAAGTGCGAGAGAAGGCCTGATCCTGCTCAAGGAAGGACGCCCGCAAAGCGGCACGAGGGCTACCGGCTGGCACTCTCCGCGCTTGTCGCCGCGAGGGGAAAGAGGTTTTCCCGATGTGACCCGTTGCTGGCTTCTTGCGTTTGCCGCCCTTAACGCGGCGGAGTTGGGAGATATGGCGGGACCATTGGAGGATGCCGAAGAGAGCTTGAGGTGCTTCCGCAAGATGGGTTGCCGTTATGGTGAGCCATATGCTTATTACGTGCTTCATGATGTGCATCTGAAATCAGGCAACAGAGCGGCCGCCGAAAGGTATGCCAGGTCGGGAGTTGAAGCAGTGAAGGGGATGACGATGCCCTCGTATGAGGCTCTGTTGAAATTGAGGCTGGCCAGGTCTCTGGTGGAAAAAGGGGAGTCCGCAGAGGCTTTGCAATTGCTGAACGATCCGGATGGGGGTGTCCGGAAGCTCATGGATCCGGTTTGGTTGAATCTCTTGCTGGCGCGGCTCCATTGGTCGGCTGACCAGCCGGCGGCCGGATTGGTGCACCTGGTTTCCGCCTTGGAGATTTGCCAACGACAGCACTCGGACTCTCTTCTGGTTTCTGAACGACACTGGATCGTTCCCCTGTTGGTCGAGGCGTTTGCGCAAGGCACAATGCAAGACTATATCACCGAGATTATCGGCAAGATGTTGCCTGAGGCGTCCAACCAATTGAGCCTTCTGCAGCGCAGCGGCAATTCCACCATCCGCCAGGCCGCCTCTCATTTGCTCAGAGAACTCCCCAAGGCTTCGGCTCGCGGCTTACAGGTCTATTTTTTCGGAAAGTTCAGAGTAGTGAATGGCGCCGGGGAGATCCCCTCCACGGCATGGAAAAGCAGGAAGGCGAAAACTCTTTTCCAGTATCTGATTCATTCCAGGCAACGGGGTTATACGCACAAGGAAATCCTGATGGAGCTCCTTTGGCCGGAGGGAGATCCGGCAATAACGGCAAAACGTTTTCATGTCGCCCTGGCTTCGCTGAGAAAGACCCTGGAGCCCGAGATCGAGAGGGGAATCCCCTCGGCTTTTATTTCTCGCGTTGGAGATTCCTACGGGATAGACCTGGGCAAGGAGGGATGGGCGGACATCGAGAAGTTCACGGAAGAATTGAGACTTGCCGGAGAAGAGAAGGACCCGGAAAGATCGATCGTGCATCTTCTGAATGCCGAATCGTTTTACGGCGGGGACTTCCTGCAGGAGGAGCCCTATAGCTGAGTGGTGCTCGGAAGCAAGAGACAAATACAAGAGGGACTATCTGCAATTGCTCAAGCGAATCGCGGCTTACTATGAACATCAGGGTGACTATGCTCGAGCGATTGAATACTGTAATAAATATCTTGAAGTGGATAAATACGCCGAGGACGTCTGCAGATCTTTGATGATCTTATACTGGGAAACCGGCGATAAGTTCAAAATGGCCCGGGTTTTCAAAAGATGCAGGGAAAACATAACCGAAGAGCTGAATTGCGGGCTGAGCAATGAAACCGAGCTATTGTACCGGAAGTTGCTTGCAAGCCGGCAATAAGACAAACGACAAATGGGCTGTGCAGTACCGCTCCTCCGCATCCGCTAGATTGTTGCTGACAGTTTTCTGATTCCCCCCAAAAAAGTCAGAATCGAGCCGATTTCTTAGTCTGGATTTAGTTCAGGATTAGTTCGCGGATTGTAGATTGAGAGCGAACCTCACCACAACCTTGGCGGGCGTGCATGATAGCACGCACCGTTGTGCACTCCCACACCCATTTTTGACGGATTACCCGGAAAGGAGAAAAGGATGAAATCAGGCTTCTTCCAACGGATGTGCGCCCTGTCGTTTCTCAGGGGAGGACTTGTGCTTTGTGCCGTTCTGACCGTCACCATCAGCGTATGTGCGCAAGTCTCATACGCAGACCCGAAATACGGAGGAACCCTGCAGGTAGCGGATGAGATCGATGCCACGGGATTTGATGCCATTAAGACAAGAACCATGGCGGGCATTGGCGGAATGGCGGCAAACCTGGTGATGGAGCGGTTGTTCGAGATGGACAAGGACAGCCGGTTGATTCCGGTCCTGGGATTGTCGGCCACACCTTCAGCCGACGGCAAAACCTGGACCATTCGACTCCGCGAAGGCGTATCCTTTCATGACGGCACCCCGTTCAATGCCGATGCCGTGGTCCAGCACTGGCAGCGTATTATGAATCCGGAAAACCGCTTTAACGGCCTGATACTCCTTCGTCCCATCACATCGGTTGAAAAAACCGGTGACTATGAAGTGCGCTTCAACCTGGCTCACCCCTGGCTATCGTTTACTGCCTCGCTGGCCTCACCACACGGATTCGCGGCCCTGATTCCCTCCCCCAAGGCTGTGGCGGACGACGTCCAGAATCGAGCGCCCGTGGGCACAGGCCCTTTTGTTTTCAAGGAATGGAAGAGCGGTGATCGCATCATTCTGACCCGGAATCCCCATTACTGGCAGGCGGGAAAACCCTACCTGGACGAGATTGTCCTGCGGGCCATCCCGGATCACGAAACCAGGTATGCGGCGGCCGTCTCCGGCCAGGTGGACCTGATGATTACCGACCGGCCCAATCATGTCAAGAGTCTGACCGAAAACCCGAAATTCGCTGCCATTCTCCGTGAGCCCGCCGGTGCCTATATACTGGCTTTGAACACATCAAAGCCCCCCCTGAACGACGTGCGGGTTCGCCGCGCCATCGCGTATGCCTGGGATCAGGAAAAATACCTGAAAGCCTCCTACAAGAATATCATGAAATATACTGAAAACTGGTATGGCGACGCACTCAGTTGCGACGAAACCGGGTACCTGCATCCTGATCTGGAAAAAGCCAAGGCCTTGATCGCCGAATATGGAAAACCCGTGGAGGTGACATACCATCACTCGCCGACGGTCCGGGGACGCGAAACCGGCGAGATGTTACAGCAGATGCTCAAACCCATCGGGGTCAGCGTGACACTGGTTCCCGCGGACTGGGCCGCGATCACCAAGCAAATATTCAGCAAAGAGTATGACATTGCCACATGGGGCATTCTGGGCTCGGATGAAATTGAACCATACACCATGGCGGCGTTTCATTCTGAGAGCCCGTGGAATGTCACTCGATATGCGAATGAAGAAGTGGACAAACTGCTTCTCGCTCTGCGCATGAGCATGGACCCGGCGGAGCGGAAAGCG
Organism: uncultured delta proteobacterium; assembly: GCA_963802715.1. Classification (GTDB taxonomy): domain Bacteria; phylum Desulfobacterota; class Syntrophobacteria; order Syntrophobacterales; family Syntrophobacteraceae; genus CAWDJT01. The sequence goes on along the minus strand of CAWDJT010000026.1, from coordinate 3,305 downwards.
GCGTTTTGCAGGATTGCCCGGCAAGTCAATCATGACGCGCCGTTTCTCTACCTGTGCGCACCGATACACTACGCTTTTGCCAGCACGGATCTTAAAAACCTGCCCCAAGTGGCGGCACGGATTCCTTCCAGCTCGCGGATGTCTGGATAGACCGGTAGTCCAAATGAATCAACCTTCCGCACATTCCTTCAATACGCTTGTGGCCCATTATCTGGGAGGACGACTGCCGGAAGAGATGGCCGCGGCCATCTCTTTCCCGGCATTGCCCGCCGATGTGAAACGCTTCATCACGCGCATGCTTGTCCTCATGCGGAAAGCCGACTTCCCGGTAACGGACTTCACCCCCGTGCTCATCTGGCAGCTTTCCAACATCATTCCCGGGTTTCTGCCCTGTGCATGGAGCGGCCGGGTGCCGCCGTTGACGCTCCCTAAGCGCAACGCAAGAATCGATGCCTATGTTGTCAAACACACCTGGCCTGACGGGTTGGTGAATCCCGTGTTTGTGGATATGGGTTGCGGTTTTCCGCCGATCACCACCACGGATGCGGCGGCTGCGCTTTCGGGCTGGCGCGTTTTCGGTGTCGATCGATCCTTTTCCGACTATGTGGTCTATGACGGCGACGGCAATTATGCCTGTTTCAACGGGCAGGGCGCGTTTCAGTATTTTCAGCCCAGAATGGACCTTGCCGGGATCCGGATGTACCGGAATCCGGCGGAAGTTCGTTTGCAGATTCGAGAAGGTCTTCGATGATCTGCATCCCCTGTTGTCCAAGGCGACGGATCAGACCAGTGAAACCGTTGAGAAGAACGGACATACACTCATTCACCATCCGATTCGAGATTATGAAGCACCCAACCTCACGTTTATCGAGTCGGAGATGGAAGATGCACAGGTCCCCCCCGCACACGCCATCCGGTGCATGAACACCCTCATTTACTTCGAGCCGGAAACCCGGCAACGCCTGCTGGTGCAGGCCGGAGCTCTGCTGGCCGATACCGGCATCCTGATCGTGGGCGCCAATCTGATGAGCGGCGCCAGCTGCCGATATGCCGTCTATAGAAGAGACAACCAGTCCATTGAACCGACGGAATTCGCCTTGAGTCTGGACAATCTGAGGCCCATCACCGTCATGCCGTGGTACACCCTGCATGATGATGACCCCGAGGCCATGCTGCTTGCGGACGTGATCCGGCAGGTCCGCGCCGACCGACCATTCTGGCGGGTATTCACTGGACGATTGGACGAATTGATGGCACAGTATGGCCTGTTTGAGCGCGACAGCAATGGCTTCCTTTATGCCCCGGAAGGTGAAGAACCCGCCGGGGATTTCGCGGAAAGGACGGCCCGGCTGTGGCGGCAGGTCGAGGAAGAAGGTTTTACGGACGGGGCCGTGGATGCACTGAACCGCGCCGGATACGCGGCCTGGAAGAATCCGGTGGGAGACATTGCGATCCGGCCGAACTTTGACCCTCTCACCCTTCCGGACCGAGAAAAAGATTGAATTTCATGACATTCCTTTGGCGGAAGCTCCTTTATTTTTTCGTGATCGTTCTGATTGTCTCGGCAATCACCTTTGCCATGATCGATCTCCTGCCCGGCGACGCGGCCCACGTGTTCACCGGCCCGGAGGCGTCTCCCGAAACCCTTGCCGCGATCCGGCATGAAATGGGTCTGAACGCCCCTGTCATCGTGCGCTATTTTCGCTGGATCGGGCGCGCCGCAAGCGGTGATCTCGGCCTGTCCATGGTCACCCGGGAACCGGTGTGGGATGCCCTGATGGTGCGATTGCCCGTCACCCTCGAACTGCTGCTGTTTGCCCAGTTGATGGCGCTGTCTCTGGCAATCCCCGCGGCCATGATCTGCGCGAGAAAGCCCGGCGGCGCGGTCGACCGGGTTTTGACGACAGTGGGTTTTGCATCCATTTCCCTTCCGAATTTCGTGATGGCCATCCTTCTGGTCTTTTTTTTCGTTCTGCGCCTCGGGTGGCTGCCGGCAACCGGCTTTGCGCCTCTTTCCGACGGGCTGCCGGCGAACGTGCGAAGCCTGCTTCTGCCCGGCCTGAGTATTGCGCTGGTGGAGTGGGTCATCCTCTTTCGGGTCCTGCGCAGTGATCTCATTACCACCCTGGGTGAGGACTTCATACTGCTGGCGCGCTCAAAAGGACTGAGCAGCGCCCGGGTCCTGTTCCGGCACGCCCTCCGCCCTTCATCCCTCAACCTGCTGACGGTCATCGGGCTCCAGATGGGCCACCTCATCGGCGGGGCCCTGGTGGTGGAAACGATTTTCGCTCTGCCGGGCATCGGCCGGCTGCTTGTGACGGCCATCTACTCGCGGGACGTTTTCATGATACAGGGGTGTGTGCTCTGGATCACCCTCGGATATGTGAGCATCAACCTGCTCGTGGACGTCTTGTATGCCGTCCTGGACCCGCGCATTCGACTGGAAAGCGCCGATGTCTGAGGGCGGCACAGGAAAATTCATGACCTCCCGCCTGCTGACCTTCTGGATGCCGCTGACATGGCTCCTGCTCGTGACCCTCTGTGCCGTCACGGCCGGGTGGCTGCCCATGGCTGCGCCCGACGCCATGGATTGGGAGCATCAGAGCGCATCGCCGGGAACCGTGGTCAGCCTGCCACAGAGTACGGGCGGCGCCGAGTCCGGATCTCGGAGCCACATCTACTGGTTCGGAACGGACACCATGGGCCGCGACATGCTTTCCCGCATCATCACCGGAGCCAGGGTATCGCTGGCGGTCGGGGTGACCGCCCCCCTCATCGGGCTGACCCTCGGCGGACTATTAGGCATGGTGGCGGGATATTTCCGCGGATGGGCGGAAACCATCATCGTTGGCAGCATGGACGTGATCCTGGCATTTCCCGGACTCGTTCTGCTGCTGGCCGTGGGTTTCTATTTCGGCACCGACCTGTGGACATTGATCCCGTCTCTGGGATTTCTCACGGTTCCGGCCTTCTGCCGGGTTTCCCGGGCCGCCACGTTGAAGTTGGCCGACCGGGAGTTCGTGATCGCCGCCAAAATGATCGGAGACAGCAACACCGCCATCCTGGCCCGGGAAATCCTTCCCAACGTATCCATTCCCCTGTGCGTGTATGGACTGGTCATCATGGCCCTGATGATTGTCGTGGAAGGTGTGCTGAGCTTCCTGGGCCTGAGTGTGCCGCCACCGACACCGAGCTGGGGCGGCATGATCGCCGAGGGACGGGAGGTACTCGGCGAAGCGCCCCACGTGTGTCTGATCCCGGCCGCGGTTCTTTTCCTTACCGTGTTGTCGCTCAATATACTGGGC
>CAWDJT010000025.1:0-14614 GCA_963802715.1 uncultured delta proteobacterium | reverse complement strand
TATAAACTGCCTCTTGACTTGCTCCCACAATGATCCTAAAGTTGCGCCGTCAGTCGCTGAATCCTGCCATGCAGGAACGGGGGACCCAATCATTTGGGGCGTATCGCCGCAAGGCGTAGGGCAACCTCATCGGCCCGAGCCCGTCAGCTCACCTCGTAAGCGTCGTTGAGGGGGAACTGTCCGGAACGACTCGGAGGCTCCGCCCTCTTGTGGATGATTCCGGAGGTGACCCGATGGCCCGGCTTCCCGCCTGGATGCGCACGTCTGACGGCGTGCCTGGGACCGCAGCGTATGGCCCTGGTCACGCTGGCTGTTGTTCCCCCAAGCGTTCCTGCCACAGTGGTAGAGCAAAGCCCTTCTCTGACTTGCCCCACCTCACGACACCTCCCTCTGGCCAATCTCGTATGTTCGTTGGAGCCTGATCCTGCCCTGGCGCGATGTGTTGCTCGGCAAGGATTTGGAGAGGTCCCGCCATGGAAGCGAAGACAGTTGCACTTCTTATTCTAAACGGTTTTCTGCTGGTTTTTTTCATCATCCTCATGAGGAGGCCGAAGCTTCTCTCGTTCCATGAGGGTGGCCGCTGGTGGCTGACGTGGCTGGCGGTGGCCGTCATCACCCTGATGGATGAATTCACCTCGATCTTTTACGCCCCCGCGGAAGCCTATCGCTTCATTGGCACCAGTGCGATTTTCTACATTGCCGTCACCAGCGTGCTCATTCGCTTCATGTGTACCCGCTTCACCGAGATCGCGGAGATCCTGGAACACCACAGTCTGATTGGCGGCGGCGTCTATTCTTTCTCGTATCTGGTGCTGGGCCCGCTGATTTCCTTCACTGCGGTCGCCTCCATTATGGTGGACTACATTCTCACGGCTTGTCTGTCCGCGGTGAGTGCGGTGTTGAACGCGGTTTCCTTCTTTCCACTGGTGGCCCAGTCTCAACCGCTGGTCATTGCTTTGGTGTTGGCCATCATTTGGGCCGTCGCCGGGCTCAACATCATCGGCATCCGCGAAAATGCCCGTTTCACCTTCATGATCTTTATTTTTGCGGCCTTCGTCATCCTCAATCTGGTCATCTCCGGACTGTTGAACCTGAATGCCGGATCGATCCAGCAAGTCACCATGGCCGTCAAAGAAGGACTCAATCCGTTAGCAACAGGTTCCATTGTCCGCAGTTACGACATTTTCATTTCGCACGTTGCCTTCTGTATCCTGGCCTATTCGGGGATCGAATCGGTGATTCAGACAGCCGGGTTGGTTAAGAACTGGCGGGAAATCCGCAAGGCCTATTGGTTCCTGGCTGCCACCGTCGGGGTGATCACTCCCCTGGTAGCCGCCCTGGCCCTGTCGGCGCCGATCAATTTCAAGGAACACGAAGGGGACCTGATCACCCACTATGCCACCACCTTGAATGGCGTTCCCTTCGGCGTTCTGGTGGCGGGACTGGCCAGTGTCACCTTGATCATGGCAGTCAACACCGCTTTCGTGGCTTCCAGTGAACTCCTCGACCGCGTGGCTCACCGCTACGGTTTTCACTGGCTCATTGTGACCAATCGCCGCCAGTCGCTCTATCGGATCCACATCATCAATGCGACCTTTTTTTCGACCATCGTCTTGATCACCCATGGCAGCCAGACCATCCTGGCCGACATGTATGCCATCGGCCTTATTGCCAGCTTCTGCATCAATCTGTTTTCCCTGATCATCTATCGTTACAAGATGGGCACCAAGGAGGTGATCCCGTACTTCACCAGCAGAGTGGGGACGCTGGTGCTTTGGGTCATCATGCTGAGCTGCTTTATCTTCCTGGCCATCGAAAAACCCCACGGCACCATGCTCTGGGCCAGCGTCACTGGCGTTGTGTTGATTGCAGGAATGCTGGTGGCCAAGAGGCGAGCGCCGGAGATCAAGGAAATCGGCCAAGGCGACAGTGAAATGGAAATGATTCTGTATCTGGCCGGTTCAGCCCAATCGGACCTGCATCTGATCTTTCGGCGTCCACGCGAGGAGTCCCTGGAACACATCAGAAACAATGAGGTGTACGTGACGTTCTACTCACCCCGTCAGGGCATTCCCCCCAAACTGGCTCCCAATCATTTCCGCTTTCCATGGACGCGGATGGGGCTCTACCAGCACATCGTGGCGTTGCTGAAGGTAGTCGAGTACGAAATGCCGGAGCGTGACATCACGGTGCACTTCGGCTGGCCCATGTCCTCCTGGTGGGACCGGTTGGCCATCGGCGTCATGGTCTTCAACCTGATTCGGCTGCCGAGGTTCTTCCCGAGGTTTAGATTTGTCATGAGCCATCAGTCGCCAAGACCGGTGGCGGAAGCCTCCGGCTGAGTTCTAATGGCGGGCAGCAGGGCCAGCAGGCCGAGGCCGGTGCCGGCAGCCAGCAGATGCATGGTGGCGAGGATGCCATAGAGAGGAATGAAAAACAGGCCGGCAACTAGGGCGCCGACAGCGGCACCGAGAAGGTCGAGCGCGTACAGGCTGCCACCGATCCTTTCCGAAGCCACTACGGTTCCGGCCTGAACTCTTACGGCCAGAGAAAAGTGCATCCCGCCCAAAATGCCCAAGACCAACGCCAGGACAGCGAATGCGATGGTCAAAGACAGGTCGGCGGCACCGTGTAGAGGGGATTCCAGCCAGTGGTGGAAGACTTGGAGCACTGCCGCGATGCCGATCAGAAACAGGCAGAGCACGCCCTGGCAGGTAGCCAGCCAGAGACGGGTGCGGAGAAGGTGGTCAGCCGATGCGCTCAACACCGCCGTGCCCAGAGCTAATCCCACCATGAACAGCGCCACGATAAGCGCCAACTGCAGGTAGACGAACCCGGCAAACACTTGAAAGGCCAGCAGCAGAGCAATCTGAGCGCACATCAAGACCCCGCCCACCAACAGGACGTTAAATCCCACCGCGGCCTTCGGTCGTGACCGGGAGCGGCGCATCAGTCCCAAGACGATCACCACCAGGATCAAAACCCCGGACCATAGCCATTCAGTTTGATGCCGTTGCAATGCCAACAATCCTTGCAGAATACGTCCATGAAGCTGGGCTGCCCACAACAGCAGGTTGTGGAAATAGCAGATGGGCTGAAAATCCCAATTGATCGGAACCTCGTCGAGAGGGGCGCCCGATGCGGGCCGTTGCTCGAGGACCGCGGCCAGAGTCGCCAGGCGAAAAGGATTGAGCGCGTCTTCCAGAGTGTCTTCCCTGACGTATCGCAAATGCAGGCCACGATTCCGCAGACGCTGGACCAATACCTGCGGGTCGGTTGTCAGACGGTGAGCTTCGTTGCAGGCAAGAAACCGGGCATTTTCGCCGGGAACAATAACTACATCGGGAAAGATCGCCTGTAGCGTCGCCCGCACAGAGCTCAGAAAGCGCGCCTGCACCGCGCCCACAATGTCGGCGGAAGCCCCCACGGCAAAGGACAGCAGGCCGCCGGGATTTAGGACTCGCGCGATTCGGTGGTAGAACTCGACCGTATAGAAGCGATTGATCTGGAGGTTCATGGGATCGCCGCAGTTGAGCAGCACCACATCATAATGTTCCCGGCATTGCCGCAGAAACGACGTGGCATCCACATGGAGCAGGCGTACCCGCGGATCATGCAAGGGGGCCAACTGATCCGGAGGCAGGTGGGGCGCCACTAGCGGAACGACTTGCGGGTCGGCTTCAACGTAGTCGACCTGGGTTACGGTGGGGTGCTTGAGAATCTCGCCGACCATTCCGGCAATGCCGCTTCCCACCAGCAGCACCTTGCGGGGTTCGGGGTGTTCGAGAAGAGCGATGTGCACGCTGTATTCGGCGGTTTGCGGATCGGGAGCCGAGAACCACCAGAGCCCGTTGGCAAAGACCGAGATCTGACCCTGTTGCCGAACCAGGGAGAGGTGGTGGTAGGGGGTATCATAACCAGCCACCAGGTTCGGTCCCCACTGCCAGCGGCGACTCCGTTGATCCAGTGTCTCAACATGAAACCACCCCGCCAGAACAGCACAACCAACCAGCCACCAAAAGCCCCAAACCAGATGAACGCGGATGTTACGGCGGGCTTCCGCTGGTGTCCATCTTAGGAGCACTCCAGCTGCCAGCCACAGCACCAGTGCATCGATGAGGGCCGTGGTCAGTGCGGGCAATCGCGGAAGGAGTATGAAATAAAGGCATAAACCACCCAAAGCGGCCCCGGCGGCTTCGCCCAGGTAGATCAGCAAAGGCTGAACGCCCCACCGTCTTTCGATGCAAGCCCCTGTTGTTCTGATGAAAAACCTGGGGAATCTGGTTTGGAAACGGGGCAGCTTCAGCGTCTCGCGGCGCTCTTCCAAAGGTGGCAAGGGCGTGGCTGGAGGTTCGCTCACATCGGTACTGCTCTCAATACCGCCAACATCATGATTCAATGGGGTATGCGGGGGCGGTATGGGAGAGCCATCGCTATTGGCCGCAAGGCTCCTGTCGCCCGGTTTAGCGGCTGCGGCCGCCTGTACCGCCCAGGCGAGAGCGAATAGTAACCCATTGGTGGTGCACAAGGGGGCCGTCGCGGCCAGAGCGATGACCAGCATCTTGCCCGGCGGCACCAACTCCCCCAAGGGTATGCCCCAGAAAATACGACTAGCCCGGATCCATAGCAGAGTTGTGGGCAACAACAAGGTGAGCCCGGTAAGCGCCAGGGCCAAGGTCACGCCGGACAGACTCACGCGCCGGCCGTATAGCCCTCCTAGAGTGCTTCCCAGGGCGGTCCACAGCAGCCAACTGGAAAACACCAACCCCGAGGACAGTTCATTCCCATAGTAGAGTACCAGCAACTCGCGAACCATCAGGATCTGAGCTACGGTGCCGGCAAAACCGGCTACGGTGATGGCGAGGAAGGCGCTCTTACCTGCCGGGTTCATAGGAGAAGACGTTTGGTGGAGTGCTATTTGTTGGGAATGGGGTGCAGGGGTGCTGTCCACGGTCAGGAACTCCCACGGCGGGCCGGATCGAGACCATTCGCCCTCGATCAAGGCTACGGCAGAGTCCGCTTTGGTGCGTTGTCGCTGGTAAGGTTAATCTGTCCCGTAGAAACGCCGATAGCGACATCGGCCAACAAGGAACCAATGGTTTCAATGGTTTTGCGGAAAGGTGTATTGCGGATGTACTCCCAGCGTGCATCTCCCGAGAACGACTCCGGCATGCCCAGATTGTAGACCACCGGGAGTTTGCCCTCTTGGATGCTGGGCGCATGAACCCGGAGCCAGGCTTCGCCCGCCGGCATGATGTCGGTGAGATACTCCACCAACACCTGGCCGTTGTCAAAAATCGTAGTCGTCAATTTTCTGCCGGTATCCAGGCTGCCAATTGTGGCATCCGGGAGCACCTCCACCAGATTCAAGCCTGCCAAGGCGAGATCGCCTGCCATGTGATTGACACTGCCGCAAACACCGTCAAAGAGATCCCGTGAAAAGCCCTTTATCATGTGTGAACCAAAGAATTTGAGGCGTTCCCAAAACCCTTCCGGCTTCGGACTACCGTCCGGACGCCACTGGCCAAAGGTAAGGGCGCTACCGAAGTTTTTGAAAAAATCCACCATTGAGCCCACCAAGCCTCTCCGCGTGCTCTCACGGATTTCATTGTTCTGGGTGCGGTAACAGAACTTGGCGCCAAAGAGGAAGTTACTGCAGAGATTCTTGAGGTTACCGAAGGAGTCGGCAAGATCCTTATTAATCCGCCCCCACCAGGACTTGTGCTGGGTTTCGCCCTTTTCCACGCGTTTGGTTCCCAAATCATACTGATCCCCGCCGGGATTGCGCAGCAGTTGGTCATCTTGGTACTTATGGTAAACGCTCGTCGGTCCTGGAGCGGCGGGTGACGGGTGCGGTTCTTGGGTTGCCGCCAGGGGTGTGCTTTGTTGCTGGTAGGCAGCTGCCGCCTGGCGAGGGCCATTGAGAGAATAGGGCCGTGCCGGGATCCCATTGGTGGGAGCCCCAATCACCGAGGGACTGGGGGACAATCGATGACGATGGAGACGCCTGCCGGCTTTGTGCCGATTCAGTCTGAAGGATCGATTCCAAGAGCGGTTCAAAGGAGTTGTCCGACGGCGCCGTTCCCAACGAACCGCTCGCCGGTGAAATTGCGGTACTTGCTTGTGTGATTGGCTCCAGCTTCATGCCCTCACCATACACCGTGTTTGTCATGATTTCCCCGGAAATCTCCAGTAGCACATGCAGCAAGAATGTTGCCAAAGTTCCGGAATGCTGTGTTTGTTTGGACCGAATATCTCAAACCGGGGAGGCTGACGGTGCGGGTAGGAAAAGCCTTCCCACCAAGCTCTCGATCCGCCGCGTCTCCGTGTCCCCGTTTTCTATCGTCCTCGAAACCTTGTTAGTGCTTTCCTCAGGCGTGTGCCTGAACCCTCATCGCTTTTCTGGTAGAATCTTGCCAAGAACTCGCTTTCCAGGGGGGAAAGGTCAAAGCGCAGGATGGCCTGCTGAATGAGGTCTCTGATCGGCGGAGCGGGTTGTTCCTGGCATGCGGCAGATATCCATTTCACGGCGTTTCTGATCGCATCCCCTTCGGGCATGATGTTGGTCATGAAGTATCCTCCATTGAAATTGCACAGCTACTGGGTTTTTTCCTGGCCTTCCATGACTTTCAGACGTTCTTCCAATTCCTGGATCTTTCGCTTTCAGTTCATCGACTTCGTCCTGACGAGCGAAACTCAAGGGGTTGGGAACCTTATCGGCGAAATCCTTGAGAAGCTTCTCGCTCTTTTCACGAGTCTCGCTCACCTTACGGTCGAGGTCATCCACGAAGCCCTTGCGTTCCTCTTCGTCCATGCGGGCTTTGTCCAAGACATTGGTGAGAAAATCCACCGCCCGATTCTGGGTTTCCAGCCCAAATTCCACGAATTTCTTGATGATATCTTGCATCGCACTGACCCTCCTTGGTTCCGTCGCCGATGGACTGGAACCGTCCTGCTGCCCAGTCAGTCAAATTGTTGCTGGACGCTTGCGACAGAAACGAGCCGTTACCCAGCACCTCGACAAATCAGCCGTTTTCTGCCAGACTCGCTTCACCAACCCTATGTAACATTTTTGTCGCACAATCGAAAGGGGTTCCCTGCAGTGTCATCCAAATGCGAGTCAAGGCTCGTTGCGGCGATGCTTCCCGATGATGAGGAAAGACTCGACTTCCTCGGATCATTATCTGAAGCGTGCCGTCGAGGCCGGTGGCCGACCCTTGAGGATCTCAAGACCTTGATCGCGATCTGCCGAGATCCGCGCGATCCCATGCGGGAAACGGCGCTGACGCTGCTGCTGTCACCACCACTCCGGAACGCTTCCGGATACATGTCCTGGCTGCTGGGGCAGTTCCCGAGGATCTTTCCGAAGCCGTACCAGATGCCTCCCGAGCTGCTGGAACAGGTCCTCGAGGTGGTTGGTTTTCTGGAAAGCGTACCGGATGTTTTGAAGGCCGGTGGCTTGTGGTCGAAACTCGTGAGGAAATTTCCATCCGCCGGTTTCCGCTGGCTTTTCACCCGGCCGCTGCCGCTGAAACCGTTTGCAAACGCTCTGTGGACGCCCGCCATGGCCCGATGGTTTGGTTCGAAACACCATAAGGGGCTGGGCCGAAGAAGGTGGCGACTGCTTGGGCGCCGTCTTCGAACGGTTGCTGACGGAGGTCCCTGGGCGACTGTGACAACCATGGATCTTGGCAGGCTGTTCCGGGGAGCGGCGCCTCCCCAAAAATCGCTCCTAGGTCCCGGGCGTTACCGGCGGATCGCACGTTCCCTGATGGCCGCTCCCGCACCTCAGCCTGCGGTGTCAGGGTCGGCGCCTCTCGTGTCAACCACCATCCAATATTGGAATGCCTGCGGACAACAGGCCCTAAAGTACCTGGAATCCCTATTCGGGTGGCAGGCGGAGGAACTCCGGCGGGTGCGTGACTTGAGTCAACGTCTGAGTGCTCGAACCGGCCGTGTCGTCTTGAGTTGCCACAACGCCACCCTGGCGGCTGCAAGCGGCTGGGGTCTGCCCATGATTCACGAGTACTTTCGCAATAGGGAAAGCTGGCATTCTTTCGAAGAAACTGTGTACCGAATGTCACGGAAGAACCCCCGGGTTTCCCGCGAGCAAAGTCTGCTGATGGAGCAACTCCGGGTGCTGTACGAACGGCGTCTGATTCTTCCCAAAATCAAGCACGCCGTGTGGGAGAGCCGACAACGAGCTCTGCTCGCAGGCTTCCCAGGCGGTCCCGATGGTGACCCGAACCTGGAACAGTTCCGTGCTCTGTTGGATTCCCCATTGCTGGAGGAATTGCAGGCCAGTGAGGTGCAGGGATGGAGCGGGGCGGTGAGCCCGCATCAGCGTATCCATCTATCCGACGTTATGGCCTGGCGTGGTGCCCACCGAGCTTCCTGGGTGTCGGGGGTGCGCCTACTGACAGCGGTTATTCTTGAAGGACAACGTTTGCTGGATGCGGGGGAGCTACAGCGGTTGGTGATTCCTTGGATCGACAAGTTTTTTATTTCTTCGCGGCGAGACCAGGATCTGGATTTTTTTCCTCTCATTGTAAAGTGTTTGGAACTTTACGGATGCCGACCTTTGATTCTTTTTTGGGAAGACACCTCCCACGCCGCTTTTCCGAGCCTAAAGTTGGCCTTACGGCAATGGCGGGATGCGGGATTGGTCTGTCGGGGGATCGGCGTCTTAGGTGACGGAATCCGGAAGGTGGCTCGACAGCGAGCCGAGGAGTTCATTGTGGCCCATCATACCGACACCCGCTGGTTTGCCTTGCGTCCCTTCGGCGACGGTTTCCGGCCGCGCTCCTTGGAACAGCTTCTGGGACGGCGCGAGTACGCTTTCCTGAATCCTGCCGTCTACGATTCCTCATGGAAAGACAACCTGGTCTTCATTTACGCAGGGACTCAGGTGGCTCCCCTGGTTTCAGTGCAGTGCGATGCTGAGCTCTTCCCTGCGTGGGTGGTGGTTGACGGCAGAAAATGGCCCTTTGGCGCTTTTCTGCGCAAGGTTTTGCGACGGATGGTACTGGGGCATGAGGATGAGGAGTTGGCGCGGGAAGGTTTGGCCAGGAGATATGCCGAGTGGGCGAACTTGCTGTGAGGGACTGAGGCCCATTGTGGCGACGCGGGGATAGGGAGATGGGGAGACAGGGTAGTGGAGACCAACAGATCTTGTCCTCGTATCTCCCCCACTCCGCGTCCCCGCGTCTTTGCGACGCGGGGGATCTTCGGAATATCGGCCATGGGGCCAACGCCGATTCCAATGTGCCGTCTACAGGGAATATCCGCTTTCGCCGTGGAGCGCCAGATCCAGGCCGGTGGATTCATCTTCATCGCTGACTCGAAGCCCCATGGTGGCGTCCAGAACCTTGAGGATCATCAAGGTGACGACGAAGGAATAGGCCCAGGCGGCGACCACACTGAGGGCCTGGATGCCGAGCTTGGACGGCATTGCCGAAGAACAGCCCGTTGTTGCCGGCGTCATTGATGAGCTTGGAAGCAAACAGGCCGGTGGCGATGGCGCCCCAGGTACCGCCCACACCGTGCACGCCCACCACATCCAGGGAATCGTCATAGCCGAGCTTGCTCTTGAGGCTTACGGCCAGATAGCAGAGAGCTCCACCCACCAGGCCGATGATCACCGCCGACATTGGTCCGACGAAACCGGATCCCGGGGTAATGGCCACCAGACCGGCCACGGCGCCGGATGCCGCACCCAGCACCGTGGGTTTGCCGCGATGGACCCATTCCACGAACATCCAGGACAGTGCCGCCGCGGCCGTGGCGATGTGGGTCACCACGAAGGCGGAGGTGGCAAGCGACCCGGAGGCTACGGCACTGCCGCCGTTGAAACCGAACCAGCCGAACCACAGGAGTGCGGCGCCCACGCACCGTCATGGTGAGGTTGTGGGGGGCCATGAGGTCAGTCCCATAGCCGCGGCGTTTGCCCACCACCAGGGCGGCGGCCAGTGCCGCCACGCCGGAACTGATGTGCACCACCAGGCCGCCGGCGAAATCCAGCGCCCCCATCTCCCGAATCCAGCCGCCAATACCCCACACCCAATGAGCCAGCGGGTCATAGACCAGGGTCGACCAGAGCACCAGGAACACCAGGTAGGTGCTGAACTTGAAGCGCTCGGCGAAGGTGCCGGTGATCAGTGCCGGAGTGATCACGGCAAACATCATCTGAAAGATCATGAAGGCCTGATGCGGCACCGTGGCGGCATAGTCGGCGTTGGGTTCCAGGCCGACGCCCTTGAGCCCCACCCAGGCGAGGCTGCCAATGACATGCCCGACGTCAGGACCAAAGGCGAGGCTGTAGCCGAAGAGCACCCACTGCAGGGTGATCACCCCGAGGGCAATGAAGCTGTGCATGATGGTGCCGAGCACGTTCTTGCGCCGCACCATGCCGGCATAGAACAGGGCCAGTCCGGGGGTCATGAGCATGACCAAGGCACTGGATGTGAGCAGCCAGGCTGTGTCCCCGGCGTCCACCTTGGGCGCTGCGGCCGGAGCTGCTGCCGCAACGGCCGGCACCGGCGCTCTCGGTTTTGGTTTCCTGAGCCAGTGCCAGCGTTCCCAGGAACAACATGGCGAATAAAAGCATCAAAGAGATTTACCGCTTCATTTCTTGCCTCCGTATTTCAGTATCCCAGAGATAACTGCATCCGGTCATTCGATATGTTGAGAAACCAGCCAGCAGAATCATGGCCTGCTGGGTTCCATTGCTGGTCCACCAGCAAATATTGAATAGTGTTAACAAAGAATTGCTGTTAGTAACCCATTGCTCCTGAGATCGGGCTGCCGCCCATCCGCTCTCCAGACCAACCTACAACGCCTGTGGGCCGGTCTCCCCGGTGCGGATGCGAAGTGCTTCTTCCACCTTGGAGACGAAGATTTTGCCGTCACCAATCTTGCCGGTTTGGGCGGCTTCCCGGATGGTGCTTACCACGTTCGACGCCATGGTCTCCGGCACCACGACCGTGATCAACAACTTGGGTACGAAGTCCACGTGGTACTCCGCCCCGCGGTAGATTTCCACATGTCCCTTCTGACGGCCGAATCCCCGAACTTCGGTAAGGGTCATGCCCTGGATGCCGATCTTCACCAGGGCCTCCTGGATCTCTGCCAGTCGAAACGGTTTTACGATAGCTTCAATTTTTACCATGATACTCCTCCATTTCTTGATGACCTTCGGATTGACCTTTTTGTTGGTTCCTCCAGTCAATGGCAAGACCCTTGCCAACCTTGGAGGTGTTGTCACAATCTATTGTTTTTACAAGAATATACATATTTGTCCCAGGATATATTTCTGAGGTTGATGTCACATATTGATACATTTATGTTGATTTCCATCTGATTGGTCCCAGCGATGGGCTCCTTTTGTACGGAGTGGCTACAGGCCGAACGGTGGCGAAGCAAAGGCAACGACGCTTGCGAAATCACCAGCTCCGGTTGTGCAAGCGATGCCGCAGGCAGGAGACGTCTGAATCTCAGAGCGTGTGAATAAGGTCGAATGAAACCTTTCCCATCATTCCAGCGGAAGCCGGAATCTTGGTTTGACAGGGTTCCGCTGGACCCCGGCTTTCGCCGGGGTGACGATCCGGGGGACTTTTTGGACACGCTCTGAGTGTCAGAAACGTCTGACGTCCAGGCAGGATTGCGGGTGCCCGGGAATGCTGGCTCTTTTTGCCTTTTAACAATGTGGAGGGTAGGGTATGGTTGGTTGAGGCGGTTCCTTCATCGGTTTCCTTCGCAACTTGGCCACGTTCAGAGCACGGCATCAGGAGCTGCCAATTCCCAAGGCGCGAAATCGTGCTTCAAACCCGATTCGATGCTCCAGGGTTGACCAACCATGAATCTTCGGATGAAGGCACTTCTCCTGTTCACCAGTGTTGGCGTGCTCATCGTCATCGCGGTGGGCACCTTCCAGTTTTTCAATCTAAGAGAAGAGAAGCTGCAGACGATCGAGGTCGAGGTATCGAGACAGGTCGAGCACGTGGACCATGCCCTGAGGTGGTTTCTGGAAGAAGTGGAGAGAGACTTGCTCTGCCTTGCCGCGGACCAGCGGGTTCGTTCCAGAAATGATCAGGACTTCACCAATTTCCTCAATGCCGACGAAGACAACTTTAAATACCGCATCGGTGCTGTGGAATCCGAGATTGTGGAGATACTGAACGCATTTCGCGCCCACCACCCCCATGTCAACTCCGTCTATATGGGGCGGGAGAACGGCAGCTTCGTCCGTTCTCACAAACGGGCACGACCCACTCGCTACGACCCCAGGACCAGACCTTGGTATGTCTCTGGCAAGAGACAACCCTGGAGAGGTGATGAGGACGACTCCTTATCGTTCGGTTACCTCGGCAGATGTGAACATCGGTCTGGTTACCGCGTTGTCCGATGCAAACGGGATTGTTTATGGGGTCCTGGGAACCGATATCACGTTGGTGAATCTGACCAACTACATCGCCCGCTACCAAGTCAGCCATGGCGGTAGGATGTTTCTCATCGATGGGGACGGCACTGTCTTGGCAGCGCGCATGGAGGAGATGCTGTTCAAGAGTGTGCGCGAGCTTTTCCCTTTGAGTTATGAGCTGTTGATGAAGGTGAATCAAGGTAGCTTGGTCATCGACACGCCGATGGGACAGCAGTACGCTTATGCTCGCACTTCGCCCCAGCTTGGCTGGAGAATCGTGGCCATGGTGCCTGCCGCCCAAGTCCGGGCGGAAATCGAGCAGGCGGTGTCTATCATCGTATTTGCATCCTCGGCTGGGATCGTGTTGCTCAGCATCTGCACATTGATCGGGTTGTACAAATACGTCATCGGACCCATCGGGCGGCTGACCGAAGGCGCCAGGTATGTGCGGCAGACCGGCGATTTGAGCCAGAGCTTCCGAATTGACACCAAGGACGAGATCGGTGAGTTGGCTGAAGCCGGCAACGAAATGTTGGCGGCACTCAGTGCCACCGTGCAGAAGCTTAAGGAATCGCGGGCGGAGTTACAGCAGCAGAAGGACCTCTTGGAGGACCGGGTGAAAGAAAGGACCCTGGATCTTGAGGCTGTGAACCAGGACTTAGTAAAAGAAATTGCTGAGCGAGAGCAGGCTGAAGCCACTGTTCGAGATTCAAGCCAGCGGCTTGCCCAGATCATTAATTTCCTGCCGGATGCCACGTTTGTGATCGACCGTGAGGGCAAAGTCAGTGCCTGGAACCAGGCCATGGAAAAGCTTACCGGTGTCCCGGCACATCGCATGATAGGCAAGGGGGATCATGAACATGCTTTGCCCTTTTACGGAAAACGACGGCGCGGCTTGGTTGATCTGGTCATGGACTGGGATGAACAGAGCGCAGGTAGCTATGTGGATATCAAGAGAGACGGAGACGCGGCATTTGCTGAAACGCACTTCCCATCGCTGAGTGGTCAGGAACGCTACTTGTGGGTAGCGGCCCGCAGACTCTATGATGAGTTTGGGGAAGTCGTCAGGTGCCATCGAGTCCCTGCGGGAAATCACGGAATGGAGAGAAGCCGTCGAAGCGCTCAAGAAGAGCGAAGGCAAGTATCGCGTGCTCTTTGAAAATGCCAAGGAAGCCATCATGGTTGCCCAGCACCGGTACTGGCAATTTGTTAACCCTCAGGCTGAACGGATTTTTGGTTTTGCGCAGGCGGAGCTAACCTCCAGACCTCTTGGGGACTTCATCCACCCGGATGATCGTGAGATGGTAATGGACAGGCACGTCCGGCGTCTCAGAGGCGAGAATCCCCCTGATGAGTATGTCGTTAGAATCATCGACGCTGCGAGCAATACGAAATGGGTTGACATCAAGGTGGTTCGAATAGAATGGGAGGGTGAGCCCGCGGCCCTATGTCTTTTGACCGACATTACCGAACGTGTGATCGCGCAAAGAGAAATCGAGATCCAAAGGGCCTACCTGGAACAGCTCTTTGAAACCGCACCGGAAGCCATCCTGCAAATCGATGAAGACGACCAGGTGGTTCGCGTCAACAACGAATTCCTCAATTTGTTCGGGTATCCAGTCGATCAAGTACTAGGGAAAACTCTGGATGCCATCGTCGTCCCGGAACGGGAACCCGAGGGGATACGGTTATTGCTAGGCCGTCTCGAAAAAGGTGAAAAATCTTTCCATGAGACTGTCTGCAGAACAAGAAATGGGGACCTGGTTGATTTATCCGTCTCGGGAACCACCATCAGAATCGATGGCAAAAAGGCAGGGGTGTTTGTGATCTGTCAAGATATTCACCGACACAAGCTTGCGGAGGAGGCCCTCAGACAAGCCAAGGACGCCGCCGAAGCGGCCGACCGTATCAAGTCCGCGTTCCTGGCCACCATGTCCCACGAGCTGCGCACGCCGCTCAACTCCATCATCGGTTTCACCGGCATCATTTTGCAGGGGCTGGCGGGACCGCTCAATCCGGAGCAATCCAAACAGCTGGAAATGGTGCGGGTCAGTGCGCGTCATTTGCTCGCTTTGATCAACGACGTGTTGGATATCTCTAAGATCGAGGCAGGTCAGATGGAGGTCGGCTCTGAGCCATTCGATCTGCGCGCGGCCATCGAGAGAACGGTCGCTACCGTGATGCCGTTGGCGGACA
>CAWDJT010000024.1:0-45545 GCA_963802715.1 uncultured delta proteobacterium | reverse complement strand
CCGGAAAAAGCCATACTGACCCATCCGCTGGTGGTGCGGGCCGTGGCCCAATACGCCCTGGACTGCGGCGCCACGGTGCAAATTTCCGACAGTCCGGCCATGGGTTCCATCGAACGGGTGCTCAAAACCAGCGGCATTCAGGAAGCCATTGCGGGCCTGCCGGTGGAGGTTCGGGCTTTTTCCACCAGCCGCGCCATTGAAGTCGGCGAGCCCTTCCAGCGCATCGAAATCGCCGAAGCCGCTCTGGATGCCGAGGTGGTCATCAATTTGCCCAAGCTCAAGACCCACGGGCAGATGGGGCTCACCCTGGGGGTGAAGAACCTCTTCGTTGCATTGTCGGCTACCGCAAGCCCGAATGGCATCTGCGAGCCGGAATGGACCGGGAGATGTTCGCGCAACTGCTGGTACAGATCCATCAGCGAGATCAAACCCACCATCACCCTTCTCGACGGCATCCTGGCCATGGAAGGTGAAGGTCCGGGCAGGCGGGGCATACCGCGGGCCCTCAATGTGATCCTGGGAAGTACCAACGCATTTGCCCGCACACCACCGTCTGCCGGATGCTGGGAATGCCCCGGAAAGCTGTTGACCATCAAGATCGCCGGACAAATGGGTCTTCACGGTGGCCCCATCGAGTGCAAGGAGCCCCTCCCCGCGGTTGCGAGATTCACGCTTCCCGGTCATGGTCCCGCTGACCTTCGGCCCCCAACTCTCACGGTGTCTGCGCAGACATCTGCTCCAGCGGCCGGCCTGGTGATCGCTACCTGCACGCGGTGTGCGAAATGCTGGGAAATATGCCCGGCAAAAGCCATCAGCTACTACCGCAACCGGGTACACTTCGATTACGACCGCTGCATCCGCTGCTACTGCTGCGTCGAAGTATGCCCCCACGGCGCATTGCATGCCGAAGAACCGCGCTTCGGCACGATCTTTCGCCGAGTGGTTGACCGGCTTACCGCCACACCCAAATCAGCTACCGTCAAGTGTTACACAGACACGCATGGAGCGCCGAGATAAAGCTGGCTAGACGCTGAGATACGGTCCTGCAAGCTCTCAGGGAGCTAGCTGGGTCAAGGCTCGCTCAGGCCCCTCCCCGTATCTCCTTGCCTCCGCATCTCCACATCCCGTTTCTATCAATCCTCTCCCACCGCATCCCGCAGTTTTTGTATCCGTCCTTCCAAGTCTCCCAACAAATCCGGGGGAACGGTGATGCCTTTCTTGGATGGATGATAGTCGCCGTCATCCCCCAGGTAATAGACGCGAAGATCCAAATACTGTTTACCCTTGTAGCTGCTCAAGGATGCTCGGATCTCTTCAGTGGGGTTCTTGGGGAAAGAATGGACTGTTTGGTTGCTTTTGCTCATGCTCTGGATCCTCTCGCTCATCCCTGTAATGGCGCTGCCACGGGACATACCCCCGTGGCCTCAGCGTATGCCCTTATAACCAATACGATCTAAGAATGGCAATGAAAAGCCCAAGGCAAGATGTTTGCCAGGACATGAAGAACGCGGAAAATCCTGGAAGGCGTTTGGATCAGCCCTTTTACCTTGAAATAATGGGCTTTCCTTTCAAGGAGGGGGCGCAGCGACATCCTGCAGAGCCTTGCCGAATTTCTCCTGCTGTTCCAGCAAATACTTGAGATTATCAGGCTTCATGTCGATGGCTCGCTGGATGGTGTTCAAGGACTCCCGATAGCGTCCATTGACATAGTATGCTTCCGCCAGGGTGTCCAAAGCGTAGGGTTCGGGGTCCAGGTGCACGGATTTCAAGGCCAGCTCCAGAGCAGCCACCGGGTCTGCATAGGGTGGAGGCGCGGTGGCGTAGAGCCATGCCAGGTTATTTGAGATCTGAGGATCATTGGGCGAGCGTTCCAGATGTTTTTTCATCAGATCCCTGGCTTCTGCATATCGGCCTTGTTCCAGCAGCACGCTGCCGGCCATCCCCATCAGTTCCACATGGTTGGACCAATCCTCCAGTTGACGTTCCAACACTGAGAAAACCACTTGCCTCTGCCAGGATTTGGCCAGCGGGGTTTTCTTGAACTGGAAACCGGCGGTCGCCAACCCGACAGCCAGTACGAAAAATACCACCGCCATGGTGTAGAGCTTGCGGTGATGTCGTTGGCGGAGTTCCGGGTGGCGGTAACTGTCCAAAAGGAACTGGATGCGCTGACGGATGCTGAAGTGGTGCCAGCTGGGCAGGTCGTGCGTATGACCGCTGGCGATGGCGATCTTCTCCAGGGAGGACGCCAGAGTGAACGGGTGACCCACGAGTTCCAGCGCGTACAGGTCAGCCTGACGTTCGCTGTTGCGCATGAAGTAGCCGAACACATAGCGGAAATAGAGCACCATCAGGAGCACAATGGGGATGCTGTAGACCACGGAAAACAGCGTCTGCTGGTTTGAATCCGGCGACAGCGCCCAATTCAGCAGGAGGGGTTGTTTCAAAAGAAGCAGCAGGAGCAGATCGTTCCAGGCGTACGCCAACAACGAATAGCCCAGAAAGAAAACCAGATAAAACGGAATGTGCATCCGCCGGACATGCCCCATTTCATGAGCGGCTACAGCCTGCAGTTCATCGTTATCCAGGAGTCGAATAATTCCTGGAGTCATCAAAATGTAGCGTAGACGTGGCAGGACCCCAATGATCCCGGCGGTGATGGCCTCCCCGGCGAAAATCGGCCAAAACAAAAACCCCCCCAGGCGAAACCGATGCTGTTCGCAGAAACTCTCGAGAGCGGCCCGGGCAGGAATGGGCGGGATCGGCCGGCATTGCCAAAGGCGCACCATCAGCCATGGCGCCAAGATCAGAAAAGATCCCAGGATGACGCCAAAAAGCAGCAGCTGTCCCAGTTCACTCCTCAAAAATACCCAACGGAAGGTCTTGGGGAGCCACTGGAGTCCATCTGAGAGCAGGGAAAACAACAGCCATGGTATGAGCAACGCCAGGTAGAAGCGCACATTGCCCCACACGAATTGGCCGCGCGCCGTGCTCGTCCGATGGATCTGCTCGTGGCAGGGATAACTCAGGTACCAGATGATGGCCAGGTGGAGCAGGTAAAAGCCCAGTCCGATTACCCCGGAAATGCTCATGAACTCGGCAAAACCGGGCACAGCTCCCAGGTAGTACTTGACATCCAGCACGTAGACGTGGATGACCAATACCAGGATGACCAACACATTGAGTCTTCCCTGGATGCGGTGGTAAAGCAGGATGGCGGCAGTATCGGCTCCTTGCTCGTTAAGGGCTTTTCGCAACGGGTGAAAAGCTGCCCGGCAGGCGGCAACAAAACCACCCAAAAGAACCAGCACTAGCAAGATAGTTTGCGCTGGCGGGTGTAATGGCTTGCTTCCCGGCTGTTGGAGCGTCAAGAGCAGTAACGCGATGATGAAGTAGATAATCTGGCTGTACATGATTCAGCATCACCAAGGATTCAGAGTGACAATAGATTCAACCCAACAAGAACTGGATTCTAGCCGAACGTATCGGGTCGCAACAAGGGGGTCGCTGCAATTGGTTTGGCTCCCCAAAACGTGATTGTGAACATGGTACAGGTTCGCAGAATTGGGTATCCAATATCCTCAAACCGTCATTCCGGCGGAAGCCGGATGTGAGTCTCGGAAACAAGAGTATTGCGGCAAAAAAGAGCCTAGTTCTTCCAACGAAACCGTGGCCAAGGCCTGGATACGCCACTACTTATCCGCCTTCCCAACCTTGCTCGGCAGCTGCTTGCCGATACGCACAACCTGGGAAAAAGCGATTTCGAGTCTTTAGCGGGTATCAGATGGTGGAATAGGGTATTCGTGGGTTTAAGGGCGTCCTTTGGACCCGCTGAATCCGTATGGGCGCTAATCTAGCCGATTGCCCTTGGGGTAACGTCCTGGGTCTTGCGCTTTGAAAGAGATCTGCCCTTTGCCCAGGAGATCATGTAGATGGAGAATCCCTTCGATGCGGTTGTGATGATCCACCACCGGTAGGACAGTAATCAGGCGTTGTTCCATGACTTCCAAGGCGTCGCCCACCGACTGGTTTGGGTTCAAGCAGGTAGGGCGTCTTGTCATCAGATCGTTCACAACTTTACCGCGGAGGTCTCCGTGGCGTCGAATGGCACGACGCAGATCGCCATCGGTAAAAATCCCTTCCAGTTCCTGGTTAGGCCCCAAGACAAGGGTCGCGCCAAGCATCTTGGCATCCATTTCCGCAAGGGCTTTTTCGATGCTTGTGTCCAGCGATACAGCGGGGATCTGTTCGCCGGTAAGCATCAGTTCGCTTAGTCGAATCTCGAGTCGTTCGCCCAGGTGGCCACCAGGGTGCGTCCGCTGGAAATCCTGGACCTGAAAGTTGCGCTTCTTAATGAGGGCCACCGCCAAAGCATCACCCATGGCCAACATGGCGGTGGTGCTGGCGGTGGGGGCCAGGCCCAGCGGGCAGGCTTCTCGGGGCACACCGGTGTAGATAGCCAGATCACAGTATTTGACCAGAGCGGAATCGAGCCGGCCGGTGAAAGCAATGATGCGGGTGCCGACGCTCCGCAAAGTCGGCAGGATGAGGTTGAGCTCATCGGTTTCACCGCTGTTGGAGAGCGCCAACACGATATCGCCGCCGCGCACCACGCCCAAGTCGCCATGCATGGCTTCCACCGGGTGGAGAAACAGGGCCGGGGTCCCAGTGCTGCTCAGCGTGGCCACGATCTTTCGCCCGACCACCCCGGATTTCCCAATGCCGGTGATGATCACCCGACCGCGGGCGGCAAAAATCCATTCCACCGCAGTGGCGAAAGATTCGTCCAGATGATCCAGCAGATGAAGGATGCCTTCGGCCTCGATTTGCAGGACTTCCCGGGCGATAGCCAGGAGTTCCCGGGGACCGAGATCAGACCCGGAAACATCTGGCAGGCAAACCAAATGGGTGGGCGTTGGTTCAGGCATGTTCAGCCAGCATTTCCTTTTCGAAACAATGCTTGCTCACCTGTTCTTCGAAGGTCACCGGATAACAGCCGGTGAAGCAGGCCAGGCAGAAGGGATGATCCTCGCGGGTGGCTTGAGCGCCTTCCAGAAGCCCATCGAGGCTCAAGTAGTACAGGGAATCAAGCCCGATATAGTCGCAGATAGCTTCCACCGAATGGGAAGCGGCAATGAGTTCGCCCTTGGTGGAAAAGTCGATCCCGTAGGGGCAAGGAAAGCGGTGCGGCGGGCAACTCACCAACATATGGATTTCCTTGGCCCCGGCCTTGCGGAGGGTCTCGATGCGGGTGCGGCTGGTGGTGCCGCGAATGATGGAATCTTCCACTAGAATCACCCGCCGCCCCTGAAGCACCTCGCGTACCGGGTTGAGCTTGACCCGCACGGCAAAATCACGCATGGCTTGACTTGGCTGGATGAAGGTGCGGCCCACATAATGATTACGAATCACGCCCATCTCAAAGGGCAGGTCGGCCGCCTCCGCGTAACCGATGGCGGCATAGTTCCCGGAATCCGGAAAGGGCATTACCAGGTCGGCATCCAACGTCCTCTCCCGCGCCAGAAGATGTCCCAAGCGCTTGCGACACATGTAAACGTTCTGGCCGAAGATGTTGCTGTCAGGGCGGGCAAAATAGACAAACTCGAAAATACAGTAGGCCGGCCGGACCTGGGGGTAGGGTTTCAGGGAACGCAGACCATGCTCATCAATAATGACGATTTCACCGGGTTCCACATCGCGAATGTATTCGGCTTCGATAAGATCGAGAGCACAGGTTTCCGAAGCCAGCACATAGCTGCCGTTCACGGTGCCGAGACACAGGGGTCGAAATCCGTGGGGATCACGAGCACCAATGAGTTTGTTGCGGGTGCACATCACCACGGAATATGCTCCCTCAAGACGTCTCAGGGATTCAACCAGGGCTTCTTCAAAACCGTTCTTAAGGTTGTGGGCCACCAAATGGACAATGATCTCGGTATCCATGGTGGACTGGAAAATGGCTCCCTGAGCTTCCAGTTCACGGCGCAATCGGGCGGCATTTACCAGATTGCCGTTGTGCCCGATGCCGTAATACTCATTGCCGTGAAGCACCAGAAAAGGCTGGGCGTTGGCCAGCAACGACGAACCGGTGGTGGAATAGCGGACATGACCAATAGCCAGATGACCGGGAAGAGACTTCAGGGTC
Organism: uncultured delta proteobacterium; assembly: GCA_963802715.1. GTDB lineage: Bacteria > Desulfobacterota > Syntrophobacteria > Syntrophobacterales > Syntrophobacteraceae > CAWDJT01. The sequence goes on along the minus strand of CAWDJT010000024.1, from coordinate 39,400 downwards.
TGCTCCTGAAAAACCTCGCAGACCAGTCCCATGCGCTTATATTCGCGCACCTGCCGGCCATCGGAGACAACGATACCGGCGCTTTCCTGGCCGCGGTGTTGCAGGGCATAGAGTCCGAAGTAGGTGAGTTTGGCCGCCTCGGGATGGTTGTAAATGCCAAAGATACCGCACTCTTCACGCCGCGTTGGACGGAAATGGCTGAATGCGGTGGTCGCTGGGGTCAAAGAATCTGTCATGGTCATATGCCTTCGGCTGCCAAGCCAAACTGCTTTTCTGCAGGGAATGGTCACACCCTGCTACTAAAGAAATCACTGAGATACTCGAGCGCTATCGACTCTCCGCGTGGTATTCTTGAATGGTTTTAACTCCCCAATCACCACGTTGCAGTGCTTCCACCGCTTCCGCCATGGCCCGAGCCCCGGAGATGGTGGTGGTATAGGTGACTCCGTAAACCAGGGTGGCACGCCGGATCTTGTAGGCGTCCGAAGACGTCTTCTTGCCCAAGGCTGGTGTTGATCACCAACTGGATCTTGCCGTTTTTGATGTGATCCAGCACGTTGGGCCGCCCTTCACCTGAGCTTGTGAACGTGTTGCGCCTGCACACCGTGTTCTTGCAGAAAACGCGCCGTACCTTTGGTGGCGATGAGTCCAAACCCCATGTCACTGAACTTGCGGGCCACCGGCAACATTCTTTCCTTATCGTGGTCGTGGACACTCACGAATACCGTCCCTGCTGTCGGCAGTTCGTAGCCGCTGGCCGCCTGCGCCTTGGCAAAAGCCAGCCCAAAATCGTTGCCGATCCCCATCACCTCGCCGGTAGATTTCATCTCCGGCCCAAGCAGGATATCCACACCAGGAAAGCGGCTAAAAGGAAAGACCGATTCCTTGACCGACAGGTGCCGCGGAATGACTTCCCGAGTGAACCCCAGTTCTTCCAGAGTCCTTCCCAACATCACTTTGGTGGCCAGTTTGGCCAGCGGCACGCCGATGGCCTTGCTCACGAAGGGAATGGTCCGAGAAGCCCGCGGGTTGACTTCGAGGATGAAAATCTCCCCCTTCTGCAGCGCGAACTGAACGTTCATCAAACCAACCACACCCATTTCCTGAGCCATGAGCTTGGTCTGGCGCCGGAGCTCTGCCTGCAGGTCGACGGAAACACCAATGGGCGGGAGCACGCAGGCGCTGTCACCGGAATGAATCCCGGCCGCCTCGATATGTTCCATGATCCCGCCCACCACAGTCATATGGCCGTCGCTGATGGCGTCCACATCCAGTTCAACGGCATCTTCCAGGAACTGGTCGATCAGGATGGGATGCCCCGGCGACACGTGGACCGCCGTCCCCATGAATTGGCGCAGCATGTCGTCGTCATAAACGATTTCCATGGCGCGCCCGCCCAACACATAGGACGGCCGGACCACTACAGGATAACCGATGGCGCTTGCAGCCGACAAGGCTTCTTCCACGGTGAAGGCAGTGGCATTGCGCGGCTGCTTGAGACCAAGCTTTTGCAGCATCTGCTGGAAACGTTTCCGGTCTTCGGCAAGATCGATGGCATCGGGAGAAGTCCCGAGAATGCGCGCATGGGCATGTTCCAGCGGCACTGCCAGGTTGAGTGGAGTTTGGCCGCCAAACTGGACAATGGAACCCTTGGGTTGTTCCGTATGCAGGATGTGCAGCACATCTTCGCGGGTGAGAGGTTCGAAATAGAGTTTGTCGGACGTGTCGTAGTCGGTGGAAACCGTTTCGGGGTTGGAATTGACCATGACTGATTCATGGTTTTCTTCCGCCAATGCAAAGGAAGCGTGTACGCAACAGTAATCGAATTCAATGCCCTGGCCGATGCGGTTGGGGCCACCACCCAGGATCACCACTTTGGGACGGTCGCTCGGCCGGGCCTCGTCCTCGGTTTCGTAGGTCGAGTAGTAGTAGGGCGTGTAAGCTTCGAATTCCGCCGCGCAAGTATCCACCAGCTTGTAGACCGGGACGATGCCGTGTTTTAGCCGCGTTTGTCGGATGGTTTCTTCGTCGCTACCGGTCAACTGCCCCAGGCGCACATCGGAAAACCCCCAGGATTTGGCCAGCCGCAACCGTTCCGGATCGTTCAACAACCCATCATCGCGGATCGCGGCTTCCATCTCGATGATCTGCTGGATGTGGTACAGGAACCATGGATCGATTTGGGTCAATTCAAAGATTTCCTGAACCCCCAGACCCAGCTTGAAGGCTTCACCGAGCTGGAAAAGCCTTTGAGAGTTGGGACGGCGCAACTTCTCCTTGAGTTCCTCCAGATATTCTTCGCCGGCCTCGGCAGGCGGGTCCACGAAGCCATAGCGATCGATTTCGAGCGACCGGATGGCCTTCTGCAGGGACTCCTTGAACGTGCGGCCGATGGCCATGGTTTCGCCCACGGATTTCATCGATACGGTCAGAAGATCCTGGGTTTTGGGGAATTTCTCGAAGGTGAATCGCGGTACCTTGACCACGCAGTAATCGATGGTGGGTTCAAAGGATGCCAGGGTTTCGCGGGTGATGTCGTTGGCGATTTCATCCAGGGAATAACCCACGGCCAGTTTCGCGGCGATCTTGGCAATGGGAAAACCCGTGGCCTTGGATGCCAACGCCGAAGATCGCGACACCCTCGGATTCATTTCGATGACCACCATCTCGCCATCCCGCGGGTTGATGGCGAACTGCACGTTGGAGCCGCCGGTTTCCACCCCGATTTCCCGGAGGATAGCGATGGAAGCGTCGCGCATCACCTGGTATTCACGATCGGTGAGCGTCTGCGCCGGGGCCACGGTAATGGAATCGCCGGTATGGACTCCCATCGGGTCCATGTTTTCGATGGAACAGATGATGACCACATTGTCCATGTAGTCCCGCATCACTTCCAGTTCAAATTCCTTCCAGCCCAGCACCGACTCTTCCAGCATGACGGTGTGGATGAGGCTGGCATCCAGCCCCGCCTGAGCCATTTCCAGGAGTTCCTCGCGGTTGTAGGCAACGCCACCGCCGGTGCCTCCCAGGGTAAAGGACGGCCGGATGATGATAGGGAAACCGATCTCCTCGGCAATAGCTTCGCATTCCGCCATGGTGGTAGCGATGCCACTGGCGGGAACACGCAGCCCGATGCGCTTCATGGCGTCACGAAAGAGTGCCCGGTCTTCAGCCTTCTTGATGACATCCACGCGGGCCCCGATCATTTCCACGTCGTATTGGTCCAACACCCCCATTTCAGCCACTTTGACCGCCACATTGAGTGCGGTTTGGCCGCCAAGGGTCGGCAGCAGGGCGTCCGGGCGCTCGCGGCGGATGACCTTGGCCACGGCTTCCGGGGTGATCGGCTCGATATAGGTGCGCTGCGCCGTCTCCGGATCGGTCATGATGGTGGCGGGGTTGCTGTTGATGAGGACGATTTCGTAGCCTTCTTCGCGCAGGGCTTTGCAGGCTTGGGTGCCGGAGTAGTCGAATTCGCAGGCTTGGCTGATGATGATGGGACCGGAACCAATGATGAGGATCTTGTGGATGTCGGTTCTCTTCGGCATGGGGGCGGTGTTCCTTGTGGGTACCCAAAAATCATAACGAAACCGCGAAAAGGACGAAGGCACGAAAAAAGCCATGAAACTCCTGAGCGGAATTACATCTCAGCATTTTTTCGTGCTTTCGTGGTCTTCGTGCTTTCGTGATTCGTTTTCTTCACAGTTGCGGCTTGGCTTTTCAGGCTTGCTTCTCCATCAGTTGAATGAATCGGTCGAACAGATAGACGGCGTCATGCGGTCCTGGCGACGCCTCTGGATGGTACTGGACGCTGTAGAGCGGCAGTTCCAGGTGTTCCATTCCTTCCAGGGTATTGTCGTTTAGATTGAAATGAGTGGAACGTACCGCCACACCGGCAAGAGATTCCATGTCCACGCAGAAACCATGGTTCTGGGAGGTGATTTCGACCTTGCCGGTTTTCAGGTCCTTGACCGGCTGGTTGACTCCACGGTGGCCAAACTTGAGCTTGAAAGTGCGCCCGCCAAGAGCCAGCCCCAGCAACTGGTGACCGAGACATATCCCAAAGATGGGGCGTTTCCCCAATAGTTCGCGCACTGTTTCGATAGCATAATCCACCGCGGCTGGATCGCCTGGACCGTTGGACAAAAACACCCCGTCGGGATTGCTGGCGAGGACTTCGTCGGCACCGGCTTGAGCCGGGAACACCAACACCTGGCACCCGGTCCGTTCCAGGTTTCGTAATATGTTGTACTTAATACCGAAATCCAGGGCCGCCACGCGAAATCCCGGAGCGCCCTGCGACCAGGAAACCTCTTCCGGCACCGGCCGGCCGTCACGCCAGCGATAGGGCTTGCCACAGGTCACGTGGCGCACCAGATCGAGTCCGGTGAGCCCGGGGAAGGCGCGCACCTGTTCGATGAGTTCCACCACCTTGTCGGTGTCGGTGGCGATCACCCCGCGCATGGCGCCAGCCTGGCGAATGTGGCGGGTGAGCGCGCGGGTGTCGATGCCTTCGATCCCCACTTTGCCATGATCTTCCAGGAACTCCTTCAGTGTTTTGGTGCTCCGCCAGTTGCTGGCAAAATCTTGATACTCGCGAACAATGAAAGCCTCCACCTGGATTGCGGCCGATTCCATGTCGTCATCGTTAATGCCGTAGACCCCCGTCAGGGGATAGGTCATGGCCACAATCTGGCCTTTGTAGGATGGGTCGGTGAGCACTTCCTGATACCCCGTCATGCTGGTGTTGAAAACCACCTCCCCGAGCGCTCGCCCCGAACCGGCAAAGGCATAACCGCGAAATACCGTACCGTCTTCGAGCACCAACAGCGCCCTGGGTCTATCCCATATGGAAGCCATGATTTGCCCTCATGCAAAATCAACTCTGCGGAACTAAAATCCAACCCTATTCAGAAGCGCTTCATTCTAACGACAACCGTCTGGATAGCAACCCTTTCGTGCACATTTTGGCACGATTTTGTTATGCTGACTGGGTCGGCACCCTGGTCGACCAGCTAGCTTCTTTCCATCCATTGCGCCGCAACTATCTGCAAATCCTCGGGATTATCCACCCCCACGGTTTCCACCGGGGACAAGGCCACTCGAATAGCATGGCCGTGCTCCAGGGCTCGCAGTTGCTCCAACTGCTCCAATCGTTCCAGTCTCCCGGGTGCCAATTGCGTGAATTGCTGGAGAAACCCTTGCCGATAGGCATAGAAGCCAAGATGGCGCAAAAAGGGCTGAAGCGTCGGGTCCCGATCTCGTCGACAAGGGATGGGGGCCCGCGAAAAATAGAGCGCCCGCCACCGATCATCCACCACCACCTTAACCACATTGGGATTGGCAAAAGCGATAACATCAGCGCTTTCGCAGGCCAGGGTCGCCATCGGGCACGGCCCTGACTCAACCAGCGCATCAGCCAGCAAGTCTACCATGATTGGCTGCAGCTGCGGTTCGTCCCCTTGGATGTTGATCACCACATCATCCTCGCCCAGATCGAGCCGCCGCCCCGTTTCTGCGAGACGGTCGGTGCCGCTGGGATGCTCGGCGCTGGTGAGCAGAGCCTCGCCGCCAAAGGATGTTACCGCTTCCACAATTCGAGGATCGTCGGTGGCCACCAACAGCCGATCCAGACGCGACGATTGCCCTGCCCGTTCATAAACCCATTGGATCATGGGCTTGCCGGCAAGATTCGCCAACGGCTTCCCAGGAAACCGGGTGGAGGCGTAGCGTGCTGGAATGATACCAACAATGCGCATGGATAGGACCTGTGCCTTTCCTTTCGCTAAGTGCCAATCTGCCCTAGCCGTCTTGCTGTTGCTAGTCCACGGTCCTAATACCATTTCTGTTTCAGGCTCTGCAATCTCTTCAATGGAATTCATTGGAAGAGAGCCCTGGTTCATGAAAAGAGAGTACGGTTCATGTGCCCATTTAGGTCAAGAGGTCCTAATGGCCTTGAAAAAGCCTCGATTCCCATTAGAATGTGGGAGGATTAGATGAGATGCAGGATCGTTGATTAGTGGTCGCAAAGGCTTGGTAGCCGCTAAACTAGAGGAGATGGATCTTGGTCGAGGAACCCGAGTCTGGGGATGGTGCGACCCCTGTACCCAGCCCAACCAGCAGAGGCACCTGTGAGATACAGTCGGCGTCCGGCAGCAGCGGTGAACCCCAGTGGATCTGTGTTACCATCACTTGCAGTGCAGACCATGGCGACGAGCTGGCCGCACACGTGGCCGAACGGTTTGCCGTGGGGGTCGAAATCACAGCGGATGGAGTTCGGTTCTACTTGCCCATCAAGACGATGCGTGAGCGAGATTGGGAAGCGGAACTCGGTAGAGTGCTCGACGAATTCCGTACTTTCTCCGGAGTTGACGCTCCGCTGCCTTGTATCACGCACCTGGTGGCAGACGAAGGCTGGGCCGACCGCTGGAAAGAACACTTCAAACCTCTTCGCGTAGGGCAACACTTCATTGTCTGTCCCACCTGGGAAGAACCTCTGGCCGGCGAAAACGACCGGGTGATCCGCATCGACCCCGGACAGGCATTCGGAACCGGCCATCATGAAACCACCCGCTTGTGCCTGGAATGGCTGGAAAACTACGATGACATGCTCACCAGGCAGAACCCCGCGGCTCCCAAGCCGGCCCTCCTGGATGTGGGGACTGGAACCGGGATCCTGGCGATTGGAGCAGCTTTGCTGGGATGGCGCGAGGTGGTTGCCATCGACATTGACCCCCAAGCGGTTCAGGTCGCAGCGGAGAACCTGACCGTAAACGACATGAAGACCCGACATTGGTCTGGCCACCGCGGGGATTGAGCAGGTATTCGGATGTTTTGACGTCGTCGTGGCCAACATCCAGGCTTTGCCGCTAATCCAGATGGCGGAAACGCTCAAGGAAAAACTGGGCCCCATGGGACACCTGGTGCTAAGCGGCATTCTCCAGGAGCAGCGCGACATGGTGGTCGCTGCCTATGCCAACGGCGTTCTGCGTTTAAACATGGAACGTCAAGCGGGAGAGTGGTGTCTGCTCGAGTTCGGTCCGCCAAATAACGGCAAGGATGGGAGCAATTGATGCAAATTGATTTTAAGGCAGAGTTGGGTTCACACTTGCTCATCGGATTTCAAGGGCTTAGCGTCGGTGAACAACTAGTTTACCTGCTGCGCGAATTTGCCGTTGGCGGCATTGTGTTGTTTCGGCGCAACATGCAAAGCCTCGAACAACTTCGCACCTTGCTGGAAGAAACCCAAGCGGTGGCGCGCGAAACCTACAAGCGGCCCCTGTGGGTAGCCATTGACCAGGAAGGCGGCACCGTACAGCGACTCATCCCCCCCTTCACCCAGCTCCCTGCCGCTCGGGAACTCGCCACCGAGGGGCCGGAAGCCGTAGCCGATTGGACCGGCACCTGCGCCCGCGAACTGCGAGAGCTGGGCGTTCACATCAATTTTGCTCCGGTCCTGGACGTGGTGCCGGAGGGGGGAACCCACTTCCTGGGGACTCGGTCGTTGGGCTCTGATCCTGAAGCGGTGGCGCGTCTGGGAAGGTTGTGGATCCGCATCTTGCAGGAGAATCGGGTGTCTGCCACCGCCAAGCACTATCCGGGACTCGGGCAGGCGCAACTCGACCCCCATCACCATGCCCCGGTCATCCATTGGCCGGATACCGCGTCTCGAGAGCGGGACCTTATCCCTTTTCGCGCGGCCATTGACGAGGGCGTGCACTGCATCATGACATCCCATTCCCATTACCCGGACCTGGATCCCAGGTGGCCGGCCACCCTTTCGCCCATCATCAACCAGCAGTGGCTGCGGGAACATCTGGGCTTCAAAGGGGTGCTGTGCAGCGACGATCTGGACATGGCCGCCCTAAACGGCCGTTTCACCTGGGCCGATATTGCCAGTCAAGGATTACTGGCCAGCATCGATTTTTTCCTCCTTTGTCAGGATCCCGATCATATCGAACCTTTTGCCGGTGCTCTTTGGGATGCCGTACGCAGTCGCTATGCGTTGGCGGATGCACATCAAAAATCCTTGCTGAGACTGGAAAAGTTGGCCCAAAGACATTATCAATAGGCATCCCCAAGGCAACGGGCGGCTCAGGCCCGTGCAGCCTCTCTGCAGCAGTCGGACCCGATCAAGGAGTTCACCAATGCCGCAAGCAACTGGACAATGGATAGAGACCGGTACAGACCTTACGCTTCACGTGCCGGATCATCCCAACATTGGCTTCCTGGAGGGCGACGGCACCGGTCCGGACATTTGGGCAGCTACGCGCACGGTTATGGATGCGGCGGTTGCCAAATCCTATGGAAGCAAGCGTCGAATCCATTGGGTGGAACTCCTGGCCGGAGAAAAAGCCTTTCGGGACACCGGCCAGTGGCTCCCGGACGCCACCATCGAAGGTTTGCGCCGCTGCGTCGTGGCCATCAAGGGACCGCTCACCACACCCGTGGGCGGCGGTTTGCGGAGCCTCAACGTGGCCATTCGCCAGATCCTCGACCTGTATGCTTGCGTGCGGCCGGTGCGCTACATTCCGGGGGTGCCTTCCCCAATGAAGCGTCCCGAGCTGGTCAATATGGTGGTCTTTCGGGAAAACACCGAGGACGTCTATGCCGGTATCGAATGGCCGGCAGGATCGGCCGAAGCGGAGCGTCTGGCGGCTATTCTCAAGGAACAGTTTGGGGTAACCCTGCCTACTGGAGCTGCCATTGGGGTCAAACCCATGAGCCGTGCCAACACCCAGCGACTGGTACGCCGCGCCATCCGGCATGCGATCGAGCACGGTTTGGCTTCGGTAACCCTGGTCCACAAGGGCAATATCATGAAATTTACCGAGGGGGCCTTCCGTGAATGGGGATACCAGCTGGCGGCCACGGAATTCGCCGCCCAGACCTTGACCGAAGCCGAGCTGTGGGAAAAGCATTCCGGCAGCGCCCCCGCTGGCCGGGTGGTGGTCAAGGACCGCATCGCCGACGCCATGTTCCAGCAGGTGCTGCTGCGACCCGACGAATACCAGGTGGTAGCCACGCCCAATCTCAACGGTGACTACCTTTCCGACGCCCTGGCGGCCCAGGTGGGCGGGCTGGGAATGGCGCCGGGTGCCAACATCGGTGACCAGTGCGCCATCTTTGAAGCTACCCACGGCACAGCTCCCAAATATGCCGGGTTGGACAAGGTCAACCCGGGATCGCTCATTCTATCCGGGGTGATGCTCCTGGAACATCTGGGCTGGGTGGAAGCAGCCCAATCGGTGACCCGATCGTTGGACCAGACCATCGCCGATAAGATCGTTACCTACGACCTGGCTCGCCAGATGGAAGGCGCCCAGGAAGTGAAATGCTCTGCTTTCGCCCAGGCCATGGTGGATCGGATGTGAACCAAAAAGCATTCTCACTCAAAGACGCCAAGGCGCAAAGATGCAAAGGAAGCATACCGGTATGATTCACCGGCTGGCGGCGTCCATCCTCGATCTGTGCCTACCGCGAACCTGCGCGGGCTGCCGGCAGACCTGGATGCTTGCCGAACAGGGCTGCTGGTGCTCCCAATGCATGCCAGATCTTGGTTGGATACGATCGCCCCGGTGCCCGTCCTGCGGGACCCCCTTTTTGGACAGTCCCCAATCCGACGATCATTTGTGCGGGGATTGCTTGAAGAATTCATTTTCCTTTGACGTGGCCCGTTCCGCGGTACTCTATGCAGGAGTGGTCAGGGAGCGGATCCATCAGTTGAAATTTGGTCGTCAGCTCCATTGGAGCTCGGCACTGGTGGATCTGCTGGTGAAAACCAGTGGCGGGGAAGAAGCTCTGCCGCCGGTGGATTTCATTCTGCCGGTGCCGCTTCACCGACAGCGACTGCAGGAGCGTGGGTTCAACCAGGCGGGACTGATGGCCGGGGAATTCGGCCGACGCTGGTCGATTCCGGTGCGCTTCGGCGTGCTCGTGCGCCAGCGGGCGACGCAGCCACAGACGCGGCTGGGTCGCCGGGAACGCCTGGAAAACGTGCAGGGGGCCTTTACGGTAGTAAAACCGGAATTGGTGCGGGATCGATCGGTATTGCTCATCGACGATGTGTTCACTACCGGTACCACCCTCAGTGAATGCGCCCGGGTGTTGAAGCGGGCGGGAGCGCACCAAGTGGCTGCCGTTACGGTGGCACGAGTGGCTCCTGATGCCCATTTGCATGGGGTTGACGATTTGGGCGGCAGCGGAGGGAGGGAAACATGAAACCACCGGCATCTTCAAAGCTGATTGCAGGCTGTTACCAGTTCCGCGTCCATCCTGGCCAAGTGAAGAAGAACCTCAGGCAAGTGGAGATGGCGCTTTCCTGGTTTGCCGATCAAGGCTGCCAACTGCTGGTTCTTCCCGAAATGTGGTCTTGCGGGTTTTTCTACGATGACCTGCGGGGCATGGCCAAGGAAACGCCCGCCGTCCTGAATGATCTCCAGAACTGGTGCCACCAGCACGGCTTGGTATTGGTGGGAAGCTTGCCCGAGCTGGTGGGAGATGCGGTCTACAATACCGCCTACGTGGTGGATACCGGGGGGGAACTTGTCGGTGCCTACCGAAAAATCCATCTATTCTCGGTAACCCAAGAGCATCGGCACTTTGCCCGGGGATCGCAGCCGCTGGTCTGTCAAACCCAGGCCGGGCGGTTGGGCGTCATGACCTGCTATGATCTGCGTTTTCCCGAGTTGGCCCGACGGCTGGCTCTGGATGGTGCTGAAATGCTATGCCTTGGGGCCCTGTGGCCGGCAACGCGGGTGGATCATTGGTCGCTGCTGCTACGTGCTCGCGCCCTCGAAAACCAATGGTTTGTGCTGGGTTGCAACGGCTGCGGCAGTGAAGGCAAGACCATCTATGGTGGCCGATCCGCGTTGGTGTCGCCCAGAGGGATGGTATTGGCGGAAGCCGATGATCAAGAAAGTCGGCTGCTCGCGACCCTGGACCGGTTCGATATGAGTGAATTTCGCGGTCAGCTTCCTTGTTTTGAGGACCGATCGCCTGGGGTCTATCAGATTTTTTGAGTCTCAAGGTCGTGCGGACGCAGAATCCCCATCCGTTCCAACCAGCGGCGGCTAGGGGCCGCGAAGAAGTGGCCGTTCACCAGATCGGGTTTGTTGTAGCGAAACGCTCGGCCCTCGGTGTCCAACATGACGCCCCCGGCTGCAGTAACGATAGCCTGGCCTGCAGCGGTGTCCCATTCCGAGGTGGGACCGAGGCGCGGGTAGAAGTCGGCTTCCCCGGCTGCAACCGCACAGAATTTGGCGGCACTGCCCTTGATGATGGTCTGGTAGTGAGGTAGAAGTGTCAGAAGGCGGTTGAGGTCCGGGGAAGGATGGGAACGGCTGGTGGCCACGCGCACGGGTTGGTCGGCACGAGGTTCTTCGATTCGCAAAACGCGCGTATGGTCTTCGGCGATTTCCCAGCAGCCGTGGCGGGTATCAGCCAAGTAGAGGTGGTCGCTGACGGGCACAAAGATCACGCCCAGCACCGGCAGATCCCTTTCCACCAAAGCGATGTTCACGGTGAATTCCCCGTTTCGTTTGACGAATTCCTTGGTGCCGTCCAGCGGGTCCAACAGCCAGAAACGCGACCAGGAGCGGCGAACCGCAAAGGGAATATCCTTCCCTTCCTCGGACAGGATCGGGATATCCGGATACCGATCCTGCAAACCTTGAGAAAGGATGGCATGAGATCTAAGGTCGGCTAGTGTAAGCGGAGAATGATCGGCCTTCTCTTCCACGGCAAATTCCCCGCCGTAGATTTCTAGAATTGCGGCACCGGCTTGGTGTGCCAGGCCACCCAAGAAAACGAGATCATCGGTCACTGAGGTACCTCCTATATCCGGGGGGGGCCAACATAATCATAAGGTGATGTCCATGAATACCGAGATTCAAGGTTTGGAAAGGCTCCGCCGGAACATACCGCGCGACCGCCTCCAAGCCGTGCGCGGCGTGGTCTTTGATTTTGACGGCACGCTGGTTGCGACCCAAATTGATTTTGCCGGGATGCGGCGGGCCATCACCGATTTGATCCACCGGTGGGGCTTGGGCGCTTCGGTCCTGGTTCCAAGTGACTACCCTCTGGAAATGGTGGCAGCAGCCTGTCAGGTTTTGAAGGAAGATGCGGAACGCTCGGCAGCCTTGAAACGTGAAGCCATGGATATCATTGAAGGCTTCGAAATGCAAACCTGTCCGTATGCAGCGCCGTTTCCGGGGGTGATGGAAACACTGGAGCAGCTTGCGGTCCGGGAGTACCGTGTGGGTATCATCACCCGGAATGGTCACAAAGGGGTCAAAGCCATCACCTCGCGCTATTCACTCCATCACGAAGTGTTGCTCACCCGTGATGACGTAGTTCAGGTAAAGCCTCACCCCGAACACCTGTTAAGCGCCATACGGGCTCTGCAGTTGTCACCCCAATACGTTCTGATGGTGGGAGACCACCCCACGGATGTGATGTGCGGCCGCGCGGCCGGCACTCTAAGCGCTGGTGTTTCTATGGAACCGCAGCGGATTGTGGAACTGACTCAGGCGGGTGCCGATTTCTTGATTGCCTCCGTGCCCGAACTGATGCCCTTGCTCAATGGAGAATAGAATGTTTGCGGCGGATCGAGGCACTGCGGTATTTCAATTGCTGGCGGTTGCCCCAGGGGCCATCTGGGTTCCCAACACCCTGGCGCAGTTGAGCTTCTGAATGTAGGCATACTCGGGGAAAGGCCCGATTTTGACATGCATTATGAAAGGTGTTAAGTAGTCGCCGTCCGATAAGAAACTATCCCTAGAGCGCTGCTGATGGGGGCATGCCTTGGATCTGCCTGCGACCCTTCGAGAACTCGATGGTTTCGGGCGGACACCGGCGCCTGCTTCAGGAAAGGCGTGGTATTGGCGCGGTCTTTGAGCTTGTTTGGGAATTGTTTTGTGTGGTTTTAGTGTGACCCCGTATCGTGGAATCCAGCGGTCGGGGATAAACCCCGACCCTACAAAACAAGACGGCTGACCGCTCGCATGGGTGGCCGCCTCGCGGGATTAGGCCCGCCCGCCAGTATTTCGGATATTTACCAAACAAGCTCTTTCTGGTGCTCGAGATTTGCGGCCGAGAGACTGCAGCCTAATACCCGATCCCGGCAGAGTGCAACCGGGAAGGTTCAGGAAGGACGTCACCATGGAACAAGATCAATGGCCGACGACGGCAACCCTCAGCGACCCCATGCAGCCCATCATGGATGTTCTTCGGGGAGAAGACCCGGAAACCGTCTGTGTAAGGTATAAGCTCAGTCGTGCCGAACTGGACCGGCGCCTGGAGGAATACCGTAGAACCCGGCGTCAGATGGCGATGGCCGACCAATTGACATTCAAGCAGGTGGGGCGAAACGAACCCTGCCCTTGCGGCTCCGGCAAAAAATACAAGAAATGTTGCCTGTCCAAGCATGAAGAACTGCGACAGAACCTTCCCGCCGACGCGTGGCAGGAAGCCGAAGAACTGCAGCGCCGCCGTGAAAGACTCGAGCAAGACATCCAGCATGGCTCGGGATCTGCTCTTTTCGCAGGACTACGACAGGGCCGGGCGCTTAGCCATGAAGCTGTTGGAATCGTTTCCCGAGGATGATCGGGTGCACGATATCGTGCTGACTGGAGACCTCGCCACGGGCAAATACGAAGAAGCCTTCGTGCGAGCTCGGCGCCGCTGGCAGGTGGCTCAGGAAGAAAAGCTTTTCTACCAGGAGAATGGTTACCACCAACGGGAAGGCAAGGACCGCAAACAGATCGTTCACTTCTTCTCGCCTTCGACTTGGCTGGACACATTCTGGATTGCCCAGCGGGCAACAACCTATGCGAAGAAGTACCCTGCCAATGATGATCCTGCCTTGAAGAAATTGGCCGAGAAGTTGTCGATGGCCAATGACGGCAAGCGTTTCCCGAGCCGCCAGCAGGAAGGTTTGGAAATGCGCCATCAGGCATTGGCACCGACCCTGGCGCAACTGGCGGAGGCCGGCCCAGCCATCATTCCCCACCTGTTGCCCCTTACCTACACGTTCTCCTGGGCCTGCTTGTTCGTGCCCGAAGTGCTGTTTGCACTGGGAACGGATGAAAGTATCCGTTTGCTGGCGGAGCTATCGATGTTTCGTACACCGCATTTTGCCCAGCTGTGCCTCGCTTTCTTGGAAAGACTTGGGCCGCGGGCGCAGCCGCAGATCACCCAGGTGATCGATGAGAACCCGGCTTTCGACGAACTGAAAACCGGTCTCATCATGGTGCTGGGGATGATTCACACAGCCGAATCCTTCGCCCTGCTAACCCGCCTGACCGAACACCAAAGCGCCCACGTGGTCAAATGGGCAGCTCAGGCCCTGGGCCAGCACAACAACCCGGAGGCCTTACCCTATCTGGAAAAGGCCCAGACCCGGCTGGGCGAACTCAGCAAGATTGCCGGTGCCATCCGCGAACTGGCGGCGGAAAAGCGGTGAGGAAAGGCCTGCGGATCTTTCCGACAATGGACTCACTTGGGGATATCCAGGCGATATCTCAAACCAACAGCTGCTGAATTGCCGATCATAGCCAATTGGGTGGTAGCAACAGCAGCCGTGTGCGTCTCTGGAAAGTCGAACTCCAGAACTTTACTGGCTCCTGAAAGCGATCAACCCCTTTTCGTCAGGACAGCTTCCCAGCTCCCCACATATTTCCACCAGGGATCCCGCCCCCTGGGCCGCACAAACTGCTCAACCAGCGCCGGGGTCTTGGCCAGATAGGCCGTCAGGGTCCGCCAGAAATTGCGAGAGAATTCTGTTTCCACGATGGAAGTACGGGAAGCGACCAGATCGGCTTCCAGGGAAAAAGTCCGGGGGACCCGGTTCCAAAAGGCAGCTCCCATGTCATGGACATGCCCCGGATAGGCAAAATCAAATTGTCTGAAATGCTTCATGTATGGGGCAATCCAGGGAGAACGGGCATAGAAGATCCCCCGGGGAGCCAACCTGGAGAAAAGCTGCTCAAAGACCGGCTGCACTTCGGGAATATGCTCCAGCACCGCGCTGGCCAGGATCAAATCAAACGGGCCAGTCACCTCATCCAGACTCCTTGCCCAAATGATCTTTCCGTCACCAGCTGTCCCATCTTCGTAATCCACGACGGTGATTTGACAGGGGACTGGCAGGCAGGCCAGCCAAAGCCAGGGCCACTGTGCCATCCCCTCCTCCAAAGTCCAGCATCTTCAGGAGGTTTTTCGCGGAAAACCCATTGCGATGAATAAGACCGGCAATATGCCCGGCAAACCGGTCCGGGTTGTGAAAGGTGACATGCACCTGCTCCTCGGGACGGTAGTATTGGCTATAAAATTCTTCCAGGATGCGCGGCTGCGGCATGCGTGAAGCCGAAGCCCCGTGGCAATTGCTACAATCCAGCAGAAAAATCGGGGGATTGAACTGAATCTGGCCCACGACATTTCTCTTCTTGCCAACCCCGCAAATCGGGCAATTCTCCGAGCAGTCATAGGTGTCTTTATCTTCCAGATGCCGGCTTTGATGAAAAACAGTCGCACTGAATGCTCTCGCAGTCACTGGCGCAATTCATCCTTTCAACAAGAATCTCGCCACCAGAGCCAACAGCTCGATGCTTCGACGAATCGGGCGCCCAGATGGGTATAAATGTTCAAAACCGGCAGATTCCCGGCGCTAAAACTGGCCCAGCCGATTCGCACTCCGCGGGAAGCATATTCAGCCAAGGCTCTTTGATAGAGCAAAAGACCGGATATGCCGGCCTCTTTTCGCAGCATGGCCAAGGTCAGGTTCATTCCTTTTTTTTCCTTCATGCTGGACAAGAACCACCCCAAAACCTTGGATCCCATGCAAACCCGCAGACACCACTCCGGCTGTTCTTGAATCAAGCTGTTGGCCCACATGGCATAGCGTTCCTGCAGACGCGCGGAGGTCATCCCGGGAAGAAACCGGTATCGTTCGTGTTGGAAAGGGGCTAACTCATCCGAACTCAGTGAGAATGATTCTTCCGAAGCGGAATGAATCTCCAGCGCCTCACCACACGTCTTGGGGCTCTGCTGAAAAAGAGCGATGCGAAAATGAAGTTGCGTGTCCACCCAGCCAAACCCGGAATGGGCCAATTTCCGCGGATCGGGAACAGCCGTAAGAGAAGAGCGGAACTCCGCCCAATCGTAGGGCTTGAGCAAATGTTGCCGCACTTCCTCGGATTGATCGAAGAAACGGGCGTCTTCCACAAAGCCCACCGGCTTTCCCCAAGATCTTGAATTGAAGGAATGTTCGCGAATCAAGGGCCGATCTCCACTTCTTCAAATGTCTGCCGCCAAAATGAGTGCCCGTCCCATACCGCGCCAAAATGATGCATTCGAGCCAGCGGCACCCACCGTTTGATCCGGCTTCGGGCTGCTATTTCCAGCCATCGAAGATCCTTGGAATCCTGGAATGCGTAACCGATCGTTTGAATCTGAGGAGGCAAACGCCGGACCGCTTCCTCCAAGGTGGCGGGTGAAATCATCAAGGTCATGGGACTGCGAACCTCAGGCAAGTCCAAGGTTCCAAGGGCCAGCACTGCTTGATTTCCTTCCACCAGGGTTGCCTGCCATCCCAGCGCAGCTGCCAGCTGGCAGCCCAACACATTGCTGGAAGCCAGGGAAGTCGGGAGGCGTTGGGGGAGAACGTGAGGCCAGCGTGCAGAGAGTCTGTCACGCAACTGAAGCGCACTTTCCATGGAAGTACCGACTAGAACCAACCGTCTGGGGGCTGTACAGCCTGCTTGCCCATAAATGGAGAAGACCTTGATTAGATCGGACAAAACGGATTCGGTCAGAGAGTCCTCGTCCGCCCAAGCTTCCGATTGTCGATCAACAAATGAGAAACCTATGCTCTCCAGGGGCTTTGGCAAGGCATGAATGGTTCCAGCGGTCGCGTCGTTTCCAAACACGATTCGGACTTGAGCTTCGCCAGCCATCTCCTGTTGACGGAGATCTTCATGCCCGAAAGATCCGATCTGGACCCGTTCCCGCAAGTAGGACCCAACCGCATCGTCCCTCTGATGGCCGAGGGCAAAATGCAGAAAAGCACCAGTCAAATCCGCACAATGTGATCCCACCTTCAACTGGAACTCATTGCCCGTCAGGCTGAGCAGGACCAACAATAGCGGCCCCAGCAGCGTCACATTGTTGGGTAGCCAGACCGCCACTCTGCCGCGGGGACGAAGCAACAATCGAATGGTTCCGCTAGGCTGTTCTTCCCGGAGACCAATGGCTTCTTGAACAACCTGCCAGAGGTGTTCCCGATCGAGGAAACTCGTCAAATAGGCCCACTCGTCCCTCGAGAATGCGTCTGGGCACATCTTGGCCATCGGGAAGCGCAATCGACTCCACGATTCAATGATCTCCTCCAAATGGAAAGGAAGAGCCAAGACAACCGAATGGGTAGGAGTGCGGAAAAAAAGGAACTGATTACACACTGGCACAGCCTCGAATTTCTGCCTTGGGAATCCTTCCCTGCAACTGAAAACCAGGTCCGTTTACACCGCAAGGGCAGCGAGAATTCAGCAGCATTCCCAGATCTTCCGTAAGCACGCTGTGATAGGGGGCACCCCATGCTAAGGGGTTCATCAATTGGAGCATTCCGGTTTCCCCCGCAGGCAGCGCCTGCAGGGAATAAGGATCCCTCACCAAAACCTGGGCCCAGACCGGCGCATGACGACGCCCCGCCGCGCAGAGAGGATAGATCAAGCCTGTCTGCTCCACAAGACCGTAGAAATCCAAAACCAGCGAACCGGGGCCTGCGGTCTCCAGCAACGCCCCTTCCAATTGTTCCCGAGTGATTTCGAGATCCTCCAGTTTTTTCCATCCGCCGCTGTGCACATAAAGAATCCGTTTTTTCCGCAACAAATCCCGCACGGAGGCAGGCACTTTTCCCCCTGCCCAAGCCAGCCAGAGCATCCAAGTAAACCCATAAACCAGAATTTCATCTTTCTGCCGACAAACCTTTTCTACAATGTCCCACTGCAGGGTTTCCGGATCGCCGGAATCTGACAGAAGAAAATATAAATCACTGGCCAAGGGTTTCAGGCTCATAGCGGCGGCGATACGCGCTGAGATTTCCCCATGCCGCTGGAGCGAACGGGCAGAATCCAGGATCAGTAGCGGACGGATGGCAGTGCCGAGGTAATGTTGAAAGATGGCTTTGGCGCTCTCAGCCTGGAGGCGAGAGCTTTCCGTGTCAAGGGCAATCTGGCTGGAGATACCTGAGGTGGTGGCGGAGGAGAGCAGCGTTCGTTGATGTCGAATCCCTTCCCCGGTGGTCCGCCATACGAACTGCTTGAAAATTCCAACATGGAGGAAAGGAAGGTCTTCAAACCGGGAAGCGGAACTCCAGTTCGGCCAGACTCGTCCATAGGCCGGACAACCTTGAAGATGATGCCTGGTTAGGACATTCAGTTCCTCCAACAGGAGTCTGTCCTCGCGAGGGCCATAAACCGCCCGCTTTAGAAGAGAGCTCATGGAAACGTTCCCTGGCGAAAAAAATCCAAAGCGGCAGGCCGAACGAGCACGCTATTGGTGCGTGTGCAAGGATCTCGAAGGATTGCCGACCAGCATTCCACCAAAACAGAAAGAACCCGCTGATAATCTGCTTTTTCGAACATCCGCCGGGCGACTTCCTGAACGCCGGCGAGTGAAAGGTGATGATCGAGCAGGAGCTGCTCTCCCTTTGTGGACTGCTGCCCATTGAAAGCCAAAACCGGCCAAAGAAAAAGGGTACAAAGCCGGGCATGCCCCCAGGGCGATTCCGGTTGGCGCACCTTCAGGATTGGTTCGAGCTGGTGGGCAATCCCATGAACCAACCCGACGCTGGAGCGGGCTTGAGCCGCACAGGCACGGGCGCTCCATTCAAACCAGAGGGGAGATTGGAAATCATCGAGTTCCAGCATCTCATGAATCAATCCGGCTATTTCCTGCCTCAATTCAGACGAGGCAAGCGGCGAGAAAAATCCTTCGAAGGCATGGGCCCAGCAGTCTCCGCACCCATATTGAGCCAGATGGAGCGGGATCGTGGAGGCAAGTTCCGGCCAAAAACTATATCGGTCCGGCAATAGGCGTGCATCTTTCCGGAAAACCTTTTTCCCCTCACGTTCGAGAACAGCAATGGGGGAAACTTCAGCGCCACTACCCCAAAGGGAGGGGATCGCCACCAGTTCCAGGTCCGGGGCTTGCTCATGCCGCCATACTTTCGCTTCATCAATCAGCGTCCCGCCCCCCACAACCAACAATGCCCGCTGCCCTGCAAAACGCTGCCCCATCGCAAGGAGTGGAAAAGGGAAAACCGCCCGAACCCGGTCCCGGACAGTGGGAACTGCCCAGATACCGGTCTGCTCCGGCAGGTTCGCCGGCAAGTCAGCAAATGGGACCCAGGTCGGCTTATTCATGAAAAGAAATGTTCCTGTCCTCGAGAATCCGCAGGATATCCGGGATGCTCTGGATGCTTAGAGCCTCTTCTTGCGAGAAATGATATCCGAAAGTCTCCTCCACCCCTACGGCCATTGAGACGGTGCCGAGGGAATCCCAGGTGGGGATCTCCTCCCGTCTCAAATTGAAATGAAAATCCGCCTCTTCCAGAAGGAAAACATCCATAAGCAGGTTTTTCAGCTTTTCCCGATTTGTCATTAAATTCGTTGCCTCCATTGAACAACCGTATCGGAGAGTCTACTCAGCGCCTGCTGGTCGATTTTCCCGTTTGGAAGAAGCGGCAGGGCTTCGGCGCTTTCAATCCGCAGAGGCCAATGTGGCCGCGAGTAGCAATCCCTCAGATGCTTCAAGATCTGTCGGAGCTGCTGCTCTCCCGGCGTGGGGGCCAGCACCAGGACGAACCCTTCTTCTCCCCGGCTGTCTGAGTCTCTGAAGAAATCAGCCTGTCCTTTCCAAATTCCGCGGAGTTCATTCAACAGATGGGCAGCGGATACCTTTTCCCCGTACCGCTTAAACACCTCTCCTTCCCGGCCGATCAATTCCCAATGACCATCGGCTTCAACCTGTCCCAAGTCACCAGTTGGGACCCAGGTGGTTTCGTCAATCCGACAAAGCCCAAATTCATCCACAAGAGCAACCGCACCATGAAGACTCCGGAAGAAGATCCGGCTGGCATCGTCCGCTTTCATCTCAACTCCGGACAGAGGCCAACCGATGTGGTGCGCCAAAGCGCTCTCCTCTGCTCGTCGGAGAGTCAGACGGGGCATAGCTTCCGCGCATCCATAATTATTGAAGATTTTTGCCGCGGGGAACATCCGCTGGAGAAAGGGCAGGGAGGCTTGCGGGAAACGGCCTCCCGCAAAATGAAGCCGGATCAAACCAGGGAAGATTTTCCCTGCAAAGAACTGCATCAAAAGAGAAACCTGCGCGCCCACCAAGCATAGCATCGCATCTTTGGCCTGTTCCAGCGCCAGTTGGAACAAGTCCGGCCGCGAGAATCCATCTGTCAAGACCAGGCCACGCTCGAATTGCCGCGCCCACAGGTACTGGTTGACGAAGGCATAACAATAAGTCAAAGGGAGAGCAACCAACGTTTCTTGGACCGGTTCTCCCTCCTGCAAATCGTGCAACAAGACCGCTAATCGCTCAGCGCGACGACGGTCTCCGATTACCATGCGCGGACAGCCTGTGCTCCCGGACGTAAAAAGAATGAAATGACCTATCCGCAATTCTGGAGGTAACTTCTCTAGGGATTGTTGCACCCATTCAAGAGAGATCCCACTCTTGTCTGCCATAAAAGCGAAAGTGAAAGGATTCTCCCATGCCGAGTCCAGACGATGAATCGATGCATTCACCTCATGTTCGTGAAGAATATAGGGCCCGTTGTCTGCTTGGTTCATCCTTAAAAGATCCAATTCTTGAAGACGCAACCGTCGCGCGAAAAATCAATTCTCAACCGAAGTTTGAAGACCCGATTGGTTCCCGGAGACATGTAGCGGACGTTGCATCATCCGGCAATGCTTGCTTGCCAGGTATTCGTCAATAATCCCCAGGGCGAAAAGCTGTACCCCCGAAAAAACAGTGACCGTATCCATCAGAAACGAGAAATAATGTAGCTTCGCTATTGTAAACCGGGATGACCACCGAAATTCCGGAAGGGAGTGGAAGGGTGGAGCCCCGCATCTGTCTTTTCGCAAGATGAAAACGCCACGCCCGCTGTTTAATATCAGTCCCATGCTTTTTCGGCTCCGGCCCGACTGGCAGGAGAAAACGGGCAACACCGAAGTGAATCATGGTTCTTAATTAAGGAGGAAGACATACCTGCAATCGCCTGGACTGTCAACCTGTTTGAGGAATGCCTGTTTGAGGAATGCGGTAGACTTCTCGGATGTTTTCCAGAGCTCGGGACACCGCATCAGGGGCCGACCGCCATGGAATGACAATTCTTGTCGTGCCTCGTCAGAACCTGGGACGAAACATGCTCTTGACCACCCCCCGGCGACCTGCTATTCAAAACCTCCAAGAAGCGATCTTATCACCTTACTCCAAGAGGGCATGACCATGCCCACCATGTCCAAACCCAAAACACCCCTTCATCCCCTAGCCGAGCGATCCATTGGGTTGCCGCACAGCCCCGGAGTTTACCTATTCAAAGATCAGGGCGGGGAACCGCTCTATGTGGGTAAGGCCCGGGATTTGAAAAAGCGGGTGGCAAACTATTTTCGCAGCCTTACCCTGTTGGACGTCAAGACCCGCAGCCTGCTGGCAAAGGCGGTGGAGCTGGATTTTACTGTCACCGGTACCGAAAAGGAAGCGTTGCTGCTGGAATCCAGCCTGATCAAGAAACACCGACCGCGTTATAACGTAATCCTGCGTGACGACAAGAACTATCCGGCCCTGCGCATTGATTTGCGTGATCCCTACCCGCGCCTTGAAATTGTGCGTCGCTTCAAGAAGGATGGGGCCCTCTATTTCGGTCCTTACCCGTCTGCTCATGCGGTGCGCGAGACTTTGCCGCTACTCAACTCGATGTTTCCGCTGCGGCAATGCAAATCCCGGCGGCTGCAGCCGCGCCAGCGCCCCTGTCTGAACTATTCCCTGGGACGGTGTCTGGGGGCCTGCGCCGGCAAGGTCACTCAGGAGGACTATCACAAGGCCGCCGAGGAGGTTGTGCTATTTCTTCGCGGCAAAACCGATGTGCTTCAGCAACAACTCAGGGAACAGATGCTGGCAGCGGCCGCCGCCCAGGAGTACGAGCGGGCCGCCCTCTATCGGGACCGTCTTCAGGCCATTGCTACCACGTTGGAAAAGCAATACATCTTCTCAAGCCGCTTCGTCGATCAGGATGTACTGGGCCTCTATCAGGATCAGGCTGGGACTGAGCTGGCAGTATTGTTTGTGCGTCAGGGGGTGCTGGTGGGGCAGCGCGGCTTCGATCTGCATGAAGCTCGAGGTGGCCAGAGCGAGCTGATTTCTGCATTCATCGAGCAATTTTACGGGGGGGATCGCTTCACCCCGGAAGAAATCCTGGTGTCGGCGGATTTGGAAGAAAAAGTGCTGCTGGAAGAGTGGCTAAGTGAGCTTAGAGGAAAGCGGGTGCGTATCCTGGCGGCTCAACGCGGTGACCGTCGACATCTCCTGAGACTGGCGCAGGAAAACGCTCGGGAACGGCTGTTGTCTCGCCGAAGATGGCAGAAAGGCAGCGAAGAGACCCTACAACGTCTGCAGACAATCCTGCATCTCCCACAAATACCGCGGGCCATGGCTTGCGTCGACATTTCCAACCTGCAGGGACGCCATGCGGTGGGATCGGTGGTGGTCTTTCGCAGTGGCAAACCCGATAAGGCGAGTTACCGCCGCTACCGCATCCGGGAACGAAGTGAGCCGGATGATCCAGCCATGATGGCGGAGATCGTGACCCGTTTTTTGGATGAGGAGGAACAACTCGCAGCCGGTTTGGATCTCATGATCGTGGATGGCGGGAAGGGACAACTCAATCGCATTCACCACTTGTTGACAGAAAGGGAGCTAGTTCACGAACTCCCGCTCATTGCTTTGGCCAAAGAAACGGAAGCCGATGTGGGTCTGGAGGGACGTGGAGCGTTCGACAAAGTGTTTTTGCCGGGCCGTAAGAACCCGCAGTTTTTGAATCGGGCTCCAGAGGTGTTGCATCTGCTGCAGCGGATTCGGGACGAAGCCCACCGCTTCGCCATTTCCTATTACCAGAAGCGGCATCGTAGTGAACACCTGGCATCGATCCTGGATACTATCCCGGGGGTGGGACCCAAACGTCGTCAACTCCTGATCCAAACCTTCGGTAGTCTGGAACGCATCGGTGAGGCCTCGTCGGATGACCTGGAAAAGGTCCCGGGTATTTCTCCACAGCTCGCTCAGTCCATCTTTCAGTCCTTACAACGGATGAGGAGTGTTTCATTAATGCCTACCCATGAAGGCAATTTGGACAACTCCTAATGTATTCGTAAAAAGTCGCCACCCCGGCGCAAGCCGGGATCCAGTGGTGCTTTGAGCACTAAAGTCCCTGGTTTCCGTCCTGCCGTAGACAGGACAGGGCAGGACCGCCGGAATGACAAGAAATGGTGTTTTCCGAATTCTTATTCCAGATAGTCACTCTTGAATCGCCTGCACTGCTGGCAAGTTGGCATTCCGATGGCCAGGTGCGGTGCTGACTTGCATCGAGATACTCCATGGGCCCCGAGGGAGTTGCAAATCCGTTGGCCTCTGTTTACACTAATGATCTGAATAGGGTATTGAAGAATCCCTGGCGGACGCCACCCAAAACGTGGTCCACGGAACCAGTTGGTGTGAGCGGCGCCCGGAGTTGTTGGTTAACAGGGAGCTGACGGGCTTCATTCAGTGAAACTTATCGTTTCACAGAGTATTTCAACCGTCATTCAATGGTGATAATATACCGCTAATTCTTGAGAGGTCGGGTTCGATCTCCAGCTCAGCGAAGGAAGTGCTGATGGCTCTACTCTCCATTATGACCTATCCCGAGGAACCTCTGCGTTGTCAAACAGCTCCGGTTGAGAAGATCGACCATCAGATCCGCAAGCTCATTACCGACATGGTGGAGACCATGTACGACGCTCCCGGGATCGGACTGGCTGCGAATCAGGTGGGTCAACTACTGCAGCTGGTGGTCATAGACTTGCATCGCGAGGAAGAACACGGCCTGATTACCCTCGTCAACCCCCGGATCGTGGCAGCTCAGGGACAGGTTTCTTTCGAAGAGGGGTGCCTGAGCGTGCCTGGCTATTTTGCCCACGTCAATCGTCACGAGCAAGTGACGGTAGAAGCTCTGAATGCCGATGGAAAGCCGGTGTTTATTGAGGCGTCGGGTTTGCTGGCGGTGGTATTGCAACATGAATTGGATCATTTGCACGGTCGCTTGTTCATAGACCACCTAAACCCCATTGCCCGGGATATCTTCAAACGAAGATGGAAGAAAAAAATAAGGCAAGCACAGGCCTAGGGTTGCCTCGGGACCTTCCGTCCCTCGTCTTTCTGGGGACACCTGATTTCGCTCTACTATCTCTGCAAATGCTGGCAGATGCACACGCCGACATCCGGCTGGTGGTGACCCAACCCGATCGGGCCCAGGGCCGTGGCCGCAAAGTCGCCCCTCCTCCGATCAAAGCGCTGGCGCAGAAGCTCGAAATTCCTGTATTCCAGCCCCAACGGTTACGGGCGCCGGAAGCAGTGGAGCGGATTGTGGCAGTGAACGCAGAATGCCTGGTGGTTGTGGCCTACGGGCAGTTGCTGCCCCAGGAATTGCTGGATCGTGCGCCGCTTGGGGCAATCAATGTGCATGCCTCGATGTTGCCGCGATACCGAGGCGCGGCCCCCATACAGAGGGCCTTAATGGCTGGAGAACAAAGCACGGGAATATCCGTTATGCTACTGGATTCTGGAATGGACACCGGTCCGATCCTAGAACGGCAGGAAGTTGCCATCCAGGAAAGGGACACGGGCGGTAGCGTCCATGACAAGTTGGCGATTCTCGGTGCGGAGCTTCTCGTTGGGGCATTGACGCGGTGGAAAGCCGGCACCATCACACCAACGCTTCAGGATGCTGCCCGGGCCAGTTACGCCCCTCCCATCCGCAAGGAGGAACATCACATAAGTTGGATGCAGGATGCCAAGCACATTGCCTGTCAAATCCGCGCCTTTGACCCCTGGCCGGGAGCACGCTGTCAGTACCAGGGCAAACGCATCAAGTGTTTTGATGCCGTGCTGCTGCCCTGGAAGGGTGACGGTCGGGCAGGAGAAATTCTGGGTTTGGCGGAAACCGGCCTGGTGGTGCTGGGGGGTGATCAACAGGCGCTTAGTATTGGCGCACTGCAACTGGAGGGGCATCGGCGGCTGTCAGCGGATGCCTTTGTGTGTGGGCACGAAATGCCTCAGGGAACGGTTTTGGAATGAGCGAAGAGCGTAGTACTCTGAGCAATCCCCAAACAACCAGCACCATGCCCGGTGGCTGGAAGAAGCCCGAGAAGATCACTCTGATCGGTCTGCTCAGCCTGGCTTGTATCAGTACTGTCCTGATCCTGGTTCTCATCTACGTTGTTCCGACCTACGGTTTGAGTCGAATCCATCCAAAACTGCCGTTGATACTGGGGCTGACGACCATGGTCCTGGCCATCGGTATCGTGATCGTCGCTGGACTTTTGATCACGGTCACAGTCCTGGGACATGACGTGCCGTTCTCGCGCAAACTGCGCGGGATCGCCGTCAAGGGCCTGCTGCCGGTGCTCATTGTCGCCGGAAAGCTGGTTGGACTGAAACGGGAACAGGTTCAGCATGCCTTCGTGGCGGTCAACAACGACCTGGTACTGGCCCATTGCAAGAACGGCCGGCGACCAAACCGCATTCTGCTGCTTATGCCCCACTGCCTTCAAGACAAGGACTGCTCCGTGAAAGTCACCCACACCGTAGAGAACTGTAAGCGTTGTGGGAAATGCGCTATCAAGGACCTTCTGCAGCTTTCCGAGAAATACCATGTGGATTTGGCCGTAGCCACTGGTGGGACCATAGCCAGGCGGATCGTCGTCGAAAAACGTCCCGATCTCATCATTGCGGTGGCCTGCGAACGGGATTTGACCAGTGGTATCCAGGACACCACGCCGCTCCCCGTATACGGCATCTTCAACCTACGGCCTTTCGGTCCATGCCTCAACACCCAGGTGTCGATCGCACATGTGGAAGCGGTACTGGCCGATGTCTTATCTGGCCAAGCGAGTGATCCGTGATCAACGCTCGCACTCTAGCTTACCAACTACTCCTCCATGCAGACCGGAATCTCTCCCATCCAGATCGCCTGATCCGGACCATGCTGGAACGTTATCCGCATTGGGATGATCGCGAACGAGCGCTGTTCACCGAATTGGTCTATGGGGTGTTGCGCTGGCAGGGGCGACTGGATTGGCATATCGATCAGCTGAGCACCACCAAATCGCAGAAGATTCTTCCTGCTATCAGGGTTTTGCTGCGCTTGGGACTCTATCAGATTATGTTCCTCGATCGCATTCCCCATCATGCGGCAGTCAATGAAGCAGTGAAGCTCGCTCGCGCTACCCAACCCGCTCATCTGGCCGGTTTCGTCAATGGCATCCTGCGCACCGCCATCCGTTTCGACAACGCCTGGAACTGGCCGTCACCCGAGTCGCAACCCGCCGAGTATCTGGCGGTGACCACAGCTCATCCGGCCTGGCTGGTAAATCGCTGGATCCAGGAGCTTGGTCTGGCGGAAACTGAAGCTCTGTGCACCGCCAACAACCAGGTGGCCCCCATGGTACTTCGGATCAATCCACTCAAGGCGGATGCAGCAAAGGTCTTCAATTGGTGTCGCGATCGGGGGGTTCGAGCCGAAGCGTCGCCGGTCCTTCCCGGAGCCATTCGGCTCACCGGTACACGCCAGGATTTTGGCGCGAGCGAGATTCACCGTCAGGGTTGGGTGCAGATCCAGGACGAGGCATCTCAAATGGTTGCCCAACTGGTAGCTCCACAACCAGGAGAACGAGTACTGGATCTGTGTTCGGGTTTTGGCGCAAAAACCACGCATCTGGCCGTGCTTATGGGGAATCGCGGCAGTATCGTGGCGGTTGATGAGAGAGCGTGGAAGCTGGAGCAGTTGCAGCAAAATGCCGCACGGCAAGGAATCGATATCATCCGGACCAGAACCGCCGACATCCTGGCACTGGATGAAGGGAGCTGGCAGGAATTCGATCGTGTGCTCCTGGATGTCCCATGCAGCGGTTTTGGGACCTTGCGGCGCAACCCCGATATCAAGTGGCGGCGCCACCTCAAGGACCCTTATCGCTTTTCCCAGCTACAGGGACGACTCTTGCATCAGGCAGCCCATTTTGTTAAGCATAGTGGGGTCTTAGTCTATGCAACCTGCACCTTGCTTGGGGAGGAAAACGAAACCGTGGTGGAACGGTTTGCTGCGCAACATCCGGATTTTCTGGTAGAAGAGGGAGGGACACTGCCACCAAGTGCTGAAACGTACGCAAAGCTGGGACCTCATCTCAAGACCTGGCCCCACCGCCATGATACGGATGGATTCTTTGCCGTCCGCTGGCGACGGGCATGACCGTAGGAAGACCTCAAAGTGGATCGGGAGCCTGGATTCCGGGAAGAACACCGACGGGACTGATCGGGACAACGCTAGCAGGAGGCAAGATGAAAAAGTTATCCGCATCGATACTTTCGGCTGATTTTGGCAGACTGACGGCTGAGGTTCAGGCACTGGAAGCAGCAGGTATCGACTGGATTCACGTGGATGTGATGGACGGCAATTTTGTGCCCAACATCACCATTGGGCCGGATGTGGTGCGGGCCATTCGCAAGGCCACCAAGCTACCACTGGATGTACACCTGATGATCTCCGACCCGGATCGATATATCGACGCGTTTGCCGATGCCGGGGCCAATTGGTTGGGAGTCCACGCCGAAGCCACCCCGCATTTGCACCGCACGGTGCAGCGCATCCGGGAACTGAAAGTCCACCCCGTGGCATCGTTGAATCCGTCGACGCCGCTGAGTTGCATTGAATACCTGCTCCCCGACTTGGATATGGTGCTGATCATGACCGTCAATCCGGGATTTGGAGGTCAGCAATTCATTCCCGGCATGCTCCCCAAGATTCGCCAACTCCGCCAGATCATCGACGAGAGCGCCCTGCCGGTCCTAATCGCGGTTGATGGTGGAATTAGTCCCAAAACCATCGATTCGGTGGTCGCTGCCGGGGTGGATGTCTTTGTCTCCGGTTCGGCCATTTTTCAGCAAGGGTATTACGCTACCAACATTCAGACCATGAAAGAGCGCATAAAGAACGGGGCGAGGCATTGAAGGCTGAGAAATCAAAGCCCCTCCCCAGCTAGGGAGGGGCTGCTTTGTTCCGGTGAATTGTCCGCGAAGCTGACCGGCCCGCAGCTTCTGGCCATCTTTCGCGAGGCAGGAAATCAGCGGATCTCTCACTTGCTGCTCAACCAACGCTCAAACCAGACCCCAGCGGCTGCCGGCCGAAATCCAACCCGGTGCTGGTTTACTTTTGGTTGATCCCGGCTAGCGCCCATTGCGGACGCCCACTGAGGCGGCAAAAGGTCCAGTATTCCTCGAATTTAACCGGGACGCGCCGGTCACCGGCAACCACCTGTCCACTCTTGTCATCCACGGTGTAGTCCAGCAAGTTGGCCGTGAACAACACGGTGATATAATCCGTACCCTGTTCTTGCCAGGCTTCGGTAATATCCACTTTGCGCACGGCAATGTTTTCCAATCTATTGGTCTGGCCTGTCTGTTTCATTTCAGCAAACTCAATGAGGAAATTGCTGGCCATTTCCTCGGTCAGGATGTTTTGCACGCCTTCCAGACTGCGATTCATCCAGGCCGCCTGAATGCGGAAAAAAAGGTCCTGTGCCGTTTCAACAAACTGGGTTTCGTTGAAACCGGGATCACCCCGTCGGATCTGCTCCAACCCGTTCTGGAGGTTTCTGGCTTCCGGAGGCATTTCCGGCTGTTCGTACATTTCAACGGGCTGTTCAAGGCCTCCGCCAAAGACCCCAGGTTGTTGGTAGTCGACCGAACCCTGAGAGGCTGCTTGCATTGCATGCTGATCGCGACGCCGTCGCATAAACTTGAAGAGAAAATAGATTACCAAACCGATGAGGATCATATCCAGGAGGCCGATACTGCTCCCACCGTAACCAGACCCAGCGGGACCCGCATAGCCTCGACCGCCGAACAACATGTTACCCACAAGACCGCCGAGAAGACCTCCTGCCAGACCTTGGGCAAACGGACTCCGAGTAAATGAACTGGAAGGGGGCTGGCTCATCCCGGGTCTCGATCCTGGCGATGGTTGGCTGTATGGGGAAGTCGGCCTCGAACCGGGACTCGGCGAAGAAGGCATGGCCGGCGCCGAATAGCTACGGCTGCCGCGGCTGCCTGAGCTTGAACCGCGGCCGGCCCTTGCCCAAGCTGATGTCTCCACCAACATGCAATTGGCCATCAAAACCATGGCCGCAATGATCAGCAACGTTTTCCAGCGAAATAGCGTCTTCATGCGAACGACCCTCCAAAGTGGGATGTTGTTCTGTCTTCAGATGGATAATGCATTTGGCAGCTGAAGTCAACGTGGCCTGAGGCGAAGGAAACTCAGCGAAATCCGGCAACATGGAATCACTTCCCCAAATGGGATCGCTCTTCACATTCTGGTCGCAGTCGGCTCGCGGTCAGGCGCTTTGACGGCCAAGCACCTGAACAAGAACCTTGTAGCTGAGCTGTTCCAGGCTGCTTACCAAATGATCGGCAGCAGTGAGGCTATCCGCGGAACAGGTATGGGTGACCGCCACACAGAACAGGCCGGCGCTCTTGGCAGCCTGAATACCGGCAATGGTGTCTTCGATCACCACACAGTCCCGCCGACCAAAGGTGTACTTGCCGCGGAGATCCTGCAGTCGTTCATAAACCAGCTGGTAGGATTCCGGATCGGGCTTACTGCGCTTCACATCATCTGCGGCAACAATAATGGAAAAAGCCGATTCCAGCCGCAACGCCATTAATATAAACCGAATCTCATCCTTCAGTGCCCCGGATGCGATGGCCAATGGCACCTCGTTGTGAACCAGGTCCGCCACCAGAGAAACCGCTCCGGGAAAAGGTCGGACTCCTTTGGCCACGATCGTTTTGAAAGCCGCGGATTTCGCCTGGATCAAGCCAGCCAATGCGGCTTCATCCAAGGAAAGGTTTGCTTCGCGAAATACCTCGCGGAAAGCATCACGATCGTCAAAGCCGATGAAATGCTCCAGGTACCGATCGTAGCTGTGGCCCAAACCCAACGGCACCAGCACCTCTTGAAACGCTTGATAATGGAGTGGTTCCGAATCGGCCAAGACCCCATCAAAATCAAAAATCACCGCTTTCAACATGCCAATAAGCCTAACCCTGTAACGCCTTGCCGTAGGTGTGTGCGTACAGCCTCATCATCTCTTGACCCAAGATCCAAACGGACCTTCCTCTTGCTCACCTCCAGAGGATGTGTTGCGCGGGAAGACCACCTTTATCTCACTCTACTACCGAATAATTGCATAAACACAAGCTTACATTAAGACGTAGATACCATAAAATGGTCTAATCGGGCTTCTAAATAGACAGGGATACTCATAGTAGTTCCTACTGACAAGAAACGGGAGACCCCCACCGTTTCTAATCATCATAGATACCATTTCATCACTAAACACCCCTGATCGGTCCCTAGCCAGTTGATATACACTACGATCGGCATAAAACATCAGATACAAAGAATCACACTTTGCAGTTGACTCCAAAAGTATAGCACTATTTGCTGGCAGGCTTTCATTTATAAAGCCACCAATATCTTCAAATCCACCCATATGATACTCTTTGCTATTGTACTCATCGTATGATACTTTCCTCTCGTTGGTTATCTCCACACTCTTCATGATAAATGGATAGGCTACCAATATTATAAGCGGCAAGATAAGTACAGAACTGATTCTTTTATATTCTATTAGAGCTAGGCTCTTGCGAAATGCTCCTGATAATTTATATGCGATCGCAAAACACGTTAGTATCGCAAAGTAGCACGCGAATTGACATAAAATCCCGGGGTTATTGTATAGTGAAGGAGCGAGATTTTCCATGGTTTCAAGGCCTACGACTCCTACAGATTCCCCCAGCCCTTCAACTAGCCTAATGGGCCATTGAGAGAAAGACAACACTGAGAAAAACAAGGCGAAGTAGACTACTGCAGAAATCCCGTAATTGCCTTGCATTATCCTGATAAACACCGACGCGAAACCTATCAGCAAGGCTGGGGTTGCAATGTCAGTCCCGGCGTGAACTTTGGAAACGCTAAGGGACAGTGGCGCTACGATCCCGACGATCCAAAGAACGATATATATATCGCTAAGTTTTCGCTGTTTTAGCGCTGAAACAAGCAAGAAAACGAAAGAAACCAAGAAGATAAGATAGCGATCCGGGTAATGATCGGGCATGTATTCAAAGAGATGACAATCCCACGGCTTCCGCCATATTTCGACCTCGTCGTATAAATGAGTCATTACCATTCTGTTCTCATGAATAAACTCCTTTGTATATTCTATGAGACAAAACATAACCCAGGGAGTGGCAACCAATACGGAACTTAAAACCTGGATGGCAATCTTCCTGATACTTATATTTGGTTTATGTAAAGGTTTTAGAAATCCAGTCCTTGTTAGAATAAGTATCGAAATTGCAATCCCAAATACCACCAAGCAAAGGTAGCTTTTTGATAAATATCCGAATCCCTGAGCAACTCCAGACCAAACATAGTATTTGGTCATTCCAGTTTTTATACCTTTTATAAGTAGATAGCATGACAATTCGACCCAGAAAATCAAGGAGATATCAATGTGATCTGAAAACACATAGCCATGCACTAGGTTAATCATAAGAGGATTAAATGCCTGAAGAAAAGCTGCTATAAAACCAACTTTTTTGTCATATAGCTCAACTCCAATCATATATGTTATTAACACTGATAAACTGCTTAGTATCGCTGACGGAAAACGAAGCGCAAATGGATTTATACCAAAGATTAGATAAGATATGGAAATTTGCCACAGCGGGATGATTGGCTTATGTAGCCATATATGGTTTTGTGTCCAATCTGTGTAGTTATAATTAAGGTAAGGATTCTCATATAATGTCGGCACAAAAAAATGCTTCATAATGTTTCTAGATACAATTGCATGAAATAGTTCGTCCCAATATGTTATGGTCTTGTGACCTAAATTTCGAAATCGAAGAAGCCCGATGATGAATAGATATGACATAATAGCAATGTTGTTATTAAGGTATTTTAGACTACGCTCCATGTACTGGGCTAGATTCGGATTCCTGAGCATCATAGCTGCTGCTGACTCCTAGGTCAGATAAGCTTTCCTACCGGAACAGTCTTTTCAGTAACCGTTCACCGGCCCGGGAAATGGAATCTCCCTATCACCGCCAGATTTCAGGTCCGTTTCAATGGGTTTGCATCGTTTCGCCAACCGTTCATCACTCGTATCCTCCCTGCCCATCCCGCAGAGAGCTTTTTACTGCCCAGCTTCAAGATCTTTTGGCTTTGCAGCAAGGCCCTTGCGCAACCTCACAAAAGACAGACCAAAGTGCGATAAACCTATTACTCCGAGCATCGATGTGAAAACGTAATTTACCAAATGTACTGTCAGTGCTATGGCCAAAGCGCTGGCATGATCGTATTTACCATTGAAAGGCAATACCAGGGCTTGCTGCCCAACCCACTGGAATATCCCGATGAAACCTGGGCTGGAAGGCAGAGCAATGGCAAGACACACGGCAACCAGCATGAAGGTTGCCTCCACCAATGTGGCATCAGCTTGGAATGAGCGTAGAAAACACCAATACCCCCCTACAGACAAAGCCCAGGCCACGAGAGACAACACCAAAGCGCGTATAACAACCTGGGGGTGAGACAGTATGGAAGCTCCTTCTACCAACTCCCGCCAAAGTGTCAGCACTCTTTCCATTGGTATGATAGGAAAATATCCGCCTATCGAGCGTAGCCAACGCTCGCTTCGGCTATTGAGTCTCACCAAGATGATAAAAGAGAGGACGACTACCAAAACCACTGATCCAAATGCAATGCCGGCCATCTTGGCCTGATACGGCACATTCATCCAAGGAAAGATGGCAATGAGCCCCAAAAGAACCATGATAACATCAAGGAGTCGTTCAACTGCTGCGGCTGTGGCTACCTGGACGATTGGCAACCTGCTCCGCTTGGCCATTACAAATATTCGTACAGGATCACCCATGCGCAGGGGCAAAACGTTACTAAACAGGTAGCCTATGCCTTCGGACCAGAATGAGTCCGTCAGTCGAGCTTCATTACCCAGCAATGTTACCCAAAGCTTTGCACGAACGATGATAGCAAGCGGCAAGATTGGTATTACCAGGACCAGCCATTGGTAGCGCGCACCGGCCAAAACGGACACGAGGTCTGAAAATGGCACGTTGCGAACAGCCAGCCAAAGGCATAAGAGACTGACCGTGATTCCGGCTATGATTCGAAGAAAGTTCAATCTGCTGCTTCTTTATCCAGCGGGTTGAAGTGGGAAATCGAAATTTCGCATCTACCCACAGCGTATGTTAAAGAATCTAAAAAAAAGCTTGACCAGCCTCACTCTCACTGGATGACCGAAGCCACTCATTAGCTTGAGTTTACCAGGGCTTGTATCCCTTGGGATTAACTTCTCAATAAGTCCATGCGCAGACCATGGTAGGAGAAAAGACGCAATAGCACAAGCCCCACCCGAGACCACATCTTTTCCACGCTCCAGGACACACAACGGGCATGTCCCAGCATCCTCTGACGCAAAGTGCCTGCAGCTTCCTATGGATGAGTGAGAGCCAAGAGCTATGGGGTTTGCGGTATTGCCAAGTGTTGTTTTCAGGCAGTTGCCCTGCGCTGGCAAACGAATCGGTCGGGCAACAAACTTCGCCCTTGCCAAACGCCGATCAACCATGATACCGCTTCCCCGAACTTCACAAAAGCCTGCTACGTTTTGGTGCGTTTTTGTGCAAAAGGGCTCTGACACAGGAGCGCCGGTGGAGCTTGCGTTTTTGGATCAATGCAGGCGTAGCCGTTTTTGTCTGCTTTATCGGGATACCATACCCTGCTCGCAATGCCATTGGGAGCGCTCCGGTTGCGGCATTCAGAGCCGAGACCGTTAGGGAGCGGATATGTGCGGCATAGCTGGATTCACTCATCTCGACCGGACTCCCGACTGCACCCGCATTGCCGAGTCGATACGCTGCATCGCGCACCGCGGCCCTGACCAGTCCGGCACCTACGAATCAGACACCGCCTCGTTAGGCGCAGTCCATCTCAAGATCATCGACCCGGATGGCGGCGACCAACCCATGCGCAGCCGCGACGGGGACTTGGTGATCGTCTTCAACGGCGAGGTATACAACCATTTCGAGCTTAGGCAGGAGCTCGAATCCTTGGGTGTGCGCTTCCGTTCCCGCTGCGACACCGAAGTGGTCCTTCGCGCCTATCAACAATGGGGTAAAGACAGCTTCGTGCGACTGCGCGGCATGTTCGCCTTCGCGATCTGGACCGAATCCGACCGTCGTCTGGTACTCGTACGCGATAGACTCGGCATCAAGCCGCTCTACATACACCGGCGCGGCGATGATATCTACTTCGGCTCCGAGTTGAAGACACTCTTCGTTCACCCGGAGATCGAGCGCAGATTGGACCCCGTTGGACTGAACCTCTTTGTCTCGCTGAACTATGTTCCAGGCCCTTACACTCTCATCGATGGAATCGAGAAGCTGCCGCCAGGACACTGGCTCGAATGGCAGGACGGCAGGACCAGGACCGAGGCCTACTGGACGCTGCGGTTCGACCCACAGCCGGTTGCCCTTGAAATCGCCAAAGAAGAACTCGACACCCTGCTGCGTCAATCGATTCGCGAGCATCTCATCGCCGACGTGCCCCTGGGCATCTGGTCGAGCGGCGGCCTGGATTCCTCAACCGTGATCCATTATGCCTCCGAACAAACCACCGACCGCTTGAAAACTTTCTCCGTATCCTTCCAGGGGAGGAGCTTCGATGAGAGTCCCTGGTTCCGAGAGATCGCCGCAAGGTACGGAACTGACCACCACGAGTTTGACCTCAACCCGGAGGTTGAACTGCGGAATGCCATCGAACAAATCTCCTACCACTCCGACGAACCTGGCGCTGACGCTGGAGCGGTCCCTGTCTGGTTCCTTTCGAAGATGAGTGCTCAACAGGTAACGGTCGCCTTGAGCGGAGAGGGCGCCGACGAGCTCTTCGGCGGCTATAATACGTATATAGCCGATGATTACGCGGCGAAGCTCCAACACCTCCCTGGCCATCTCCGCCGCTTCGCGCTCTCAATAGCGCAACTCCTGCCCGTCTCCGACGAGAAGATCGGCTTCGAATACAAAGTCAAGCGCCTGCTCGAAGGCTCGTTGCTTCTTCCGCAGCAGGCCCACTTATTCTGGAATGGAACTTTCTCTCCTCTCCAGCGCCGCCGGCTACTCCACCCTGACTACTACCGCGAGTGGCCGTCGCTGCTTGAAGGCGATTTCCTTTATGTCGATCAGAATTACTATCTCCCGGACAACATCCTGTATAAAACCGATCGCATGAGCATGGCGCATTCACTTGAGGTGCGCCCTCCGTTTCTCGACCATCGCATCGTCGAGTTTGCCGCGCGCCTGCCTAACAATTTCAAGGTGCGCGGGTCGAAGCTCAAGTTCCTTCTTCGAGAACTGATGAAAGACAAGCTCCCCAAGTCGGTTCTCACACGCAAGAAGGAAGGCTTCGATATTCCAGCACACGATTGGCTCCGGACCGTCCTAAAGCCCCTGGTCCTCGATACCCTCACTCGAGATACCGTCGAGCGCTCCGGCGTGTTCCGCTGGAAGGAGGTCGAGGGTGTGCTCGACGAGCATATGCGGCGACGGGCAAACTACGGCTACCACTTGTGGGGCTTGCTAACATTTTTTCTTTGGAGCAATCGATGGAAAGTGCAGGCGGGCTCACCGGCGCGGAACCGATAGGCGCATTCGATCATCATTCCCACTACGACCTGATCGTCGTCCTGGTTGCCGCGCTGGTATTTCTGATTGCGTGCATCAGCCCGCCCGCGCTCATGGATGACGTGGACGCCGTACAGGCGCAGATCGCGCGCAACATGCTGGAATCGGGCGACTGGGTGACCGCACATCTCAACGGTGTCGCTTATCTCGAGAAGTCGCCACTTATATACTGGATGATGGCAGTCACGTACTGGATCTTTGGCGTACACGACTGGGCTGCACGACTGCCTATCGCGCTGAGTACCATCGGGCTCTGCTGGCTGACAGCGCGCATCGGACGTTGGGCTTTTTCGCCCAAGATCGGCTGCTACGCAGGCATTGTGCTCGCAACCTGCATCGGGCTCTTCCTTTTCACGCGAATCCTCATTCCCGATGTGATCCTCACGCTTACCATTGCGTTGTCGATGTGGGCATTCCTGCGCACGATGGAAGAAGAGGATGGCCACCCGCGGTTCTGGTCAATCATCTTCGCGGCGGCGATCGGCATAGGACTTCTGCTCAAAGGCCTCGTCGCAGCTGTTTTTCCCGTCGCTGCCGCCGGGCTGTACTTGCTTGTAACCAAGCAGTTGTTCGTCAAGCGTACCTGGCAGCGACTTCGGCCGTTGCAGGGTATCGGTATCATTCTGCTCATCAGCGCTCCCTGGCACATTCTCGCGACCCTTCGGAATCCACCCTACTTTGATCTCACCATGAAGAGCGAGCCTGGACAATACCACGGTTTCTTTTGGTTCTACTTCCTCAATGAGCATGTATTCCGCTTCCTTAACATCCGCTATCCGCACGACTACAGCACGGTCCCCCGCGCACTGTTCTGGCTCTTCCATCTACTATGGTTCTTTCCCTGGAGCGCTTTTCTCCCCGGACTCGCGAAATTGAGCTACAGGCCCGTTGATCGCGCCGGTCGGACGCGGTTGCTGGCACTCTGTTGGACCGGCTTCGTACTGACGTTCTTCACCTTCTCGACCACGCAGGAATACTACTCGATGCCGATCTATCCGGCTCTGGCTCTCCTAATCGGTTGCTCGATGGCGAGTCCCGACGCCTGGACCCGCGGCGGAGCGAAGGTGATATCGGCAATCGCTATCGCTGCAACGATTGTCATTGTATGGCTCCTGAGCCAGGTCTGGAACATACCCACTCCGGGAGACATCGCGAACGCCCTCGTGAAGCAGGACTTCGAAACTTACACGCTATCCCTCGACCACATAGGGGACATGACCATTCGCTCATTCGCTTATCTCCGCGTGCCGCTAGTTATGGCGGGCCTCGCGTTTCTGTGCGCAGTTGTCGGGGCGTGGCGATTTAAAGAGACTCGAACATATCTGGCGCTGGTCTTGATGATGGTGCTGTTTCTGAATGCCGCTCGTCTCGCTCTCGTGGTCTTCGATCCCTATCTCTCATCCCGGCCTCTGGCCGAGGCGCTCGAACGCGCACCAGCGGGACAGATGATCATCGGCACTCATTACTACACGTTTTCTTCCGTCTTCTTCTACACGAACCGCCGAGCGCTGCTTCTGAACGGCCGGGTCTACAACCTCGAGTACGGCTCCTATGCCCCCGGTGCGCCGGACGTATTCATTGATGATGCCGAGCTCAGTCGACTCTGGATTGCGTCGGAACGGTTCTACCTGCTAGCCGAAGGTCCGGCAATCCCCAGATTCGAAAAGCTTGTCGGCCGCGAGCGCCTACATCCGGTGGCTGCATCGGGCGGTAAATTCCTGTTCACCAACTTTTCCATCTCTATCGCAGGAACCGGCGTCCCAATACCCTGGAGCTCAACTGCACATCCATAAGGCTCTTCGCTGGAGTATCTGAAGACGGCGGGGATCACCCACCTTGAGGGGGGCAACCAGGAGCAATCTTGAGGCCTTTGTCGAACACGAGCAGGATCGGGGCATGAAGCCTGCTTCCGTGAGGGCATTCCTGCGCTTTTTAAGCGAAGACGGCGTGATTCGCCAGAAAGTTCTATCCATGGGCATTGCGGTGAAAGTGCCCGATTCCTTACCCAGGGCAATCGCTCCAGAGGATGTGAGGGAGCTTCTCTCCGTAGTTGACGGTACCCGAAACCGGGCCATGGTGCTCATGCTGTTCCCCTGTAAGAACGGGGATGAATGCCTTGTGGATCGTTGATGGCATAGGAATTGCCTTGCCTTCACTGAAGGACTTCTTTGATCTTGCTGCCCGTGAGGATAGCCTTAGAGCGTGTCCAAAAAGTCCGGTGGCAAATTGCCTCTGCCGTCACCCCGGTGAAAACCGGGGTCCAGGAAGTCTTGAAAAATCTGGATTCCGGCTTTCGCCGGAATGACGCAAATGTGACTCGGGACGGCTTTTTCGACACGCTCTTACGCATCTGGCGGACATGTGACAGCAGCTTGTCGATGATGTGGAAAGAAAGCTCATATCCCTGGCTGAGTCTTTGGAATCCCGCCTGGGCAAGATCGAAATCGAGCATGAGGAATCGACTCATTACACTTCCTGGGGGGACATCAAACGGGTTATCCTGAATAACGATATCAAAGAAAAACGTCCACCCGGAAAATGCCAGATGTCCAGCTGACAGCGGATCCGGCATAATCCGAAGAGGCAGCATAAACCATCAAAGGCCGGGGGCACAGAGCCCCTGGCCCGCCATTAAGGAGAACATGCAAGGGAATGAAGGGGCTTCATGGTGCAAACGCAAGAAGATGGGAAGACGAGCCTGCTTTGGGGTTGGATACTTTGGGTGGCTGTTCCGTGCCGATCCGAGCACACCTGGTGCACACCCATATTTGATGGTTTCGTAAAAAGTATGAAAACGCTTATTTTGTCAAGATAACCACAACCGCCGGATTGTAACAAGTTCGAAGGGACGGGGAGCATTGGAAATGGCTGCCGATCTGAGTCTATAGCTCGGCTCGGAACCAGAAAGTTGGCATTGCCTTGGAACCAGGGAAGTGGCCCTTTTCGCCTCTTCTACCCAGATAAAGGATGGGCATCGTCCGTTTCTTGTAGACCACCCCTACCGTGAGGGCCACACTGTTGCTCCCGTGTGCCGGATCGCCCTGAACGATCGCCGTCATAAGCATGCTGTAGCTAAGACAAACAGGAACTGGTAGCGCATGAAGGAGCAGGAGAGAAAGACATTTGGCGAATAACTTGCGACCATCCACACTAGTTCGGGGAACAGCACCACAGTCTCGCTCGTTAGGGCCCAAGTCATAAGGAAACAGTACAAGCCTTGAAAATCCTGGGGTCCATCATGGTGCGGATTTCA
>CAWDJT010000023.1:0-78000 GCA_963802715.1 uncultured delta proteobacterium | reverse complement strand
CCTAAAGGGGACTCTTTCGGGCGCCCTGTCATGGAGGCGCTTGCCTGTGGTTTACCGACAGTTGTTACCGATATTCCTGCATACCGCGACTATGACGACATTCATGACTACTCTCTGTTCGTCACGCCGGGCGACACCAGCGCCATGGCTAGAGCTGTGAAGGAGGTCATTGAGGATAATGATCTCAGGAAGCGTCTCATTCAGCGGGGCATCGAAGTGAGTAAAAGTATTCAATAGAACAGACAATTGATGACCTGGAACATGCCCTGCAGCATATCTACAAAACTCATGCTCAAGAGAGCTCGGCGCCCAAGTCCGACCAGCAGTACTATGAGTTCTCGCGGCCTGAAGTGCGGGCCTTGGTCCGGCCCGACGCAAAACGCATTCTCGATGTCGGATGTGCGTCTGGTAGGCTTGGGCGCAGAGTTGAGGAACGCGTTGGGAGCTGAGGTCTGGGGAATTGAGCTTGTTGGGGAGGTTGCGGAAAAGGCCACGCAAAGACTGGATAAAGTCATCAACAGGACCGTCGAAGACGCTATTCCGCTTCTTCCCGATCGCCATTTCGATGCTATCATACTTGCTGACGTTCTGGAGCATCTTCAGGATCCCTTTTTCGTGCTGGAACATATCAAAGAGAAACTTGCAGACAAGGGTGAGATCGTCGCCAGCATCCCGAATGTGAGACACTGGTCGGTGCTGAAAGGACTGCTGGAGGGACGGTGGGACTACCAAGAAGCCGGGATTCTCGACCGCACTCACTTGCGATTCTTCACAAGAACACAGCGTCTTCAACTGTTCAACGATGCCGGTTTTGACATCAAGGAGATGAAGGCGACGACTTGCAGGGCGCTGAAGTACCTCAGGACGTGATCAAGGCTTTATCAAGACTCAACTTGATGTTTCGACCCTCCAAGAGGAGAGCAACCACTATCAATACCTTGTCAGGGCAGCCGTCGAAGAAGACCGTAAGCGACATCGTCTCGATTGTCATTCTCACCTTCAATCAACTCGAATACACCAAGGAGTGCGTCGAAAGCATCAGAAGACACACGCCCGGAACCCACGAGATTATCTTCGTGGACAACGGTTCGACGGATGGAACAGTGAAATGGCTTAGGACACTCGTCGCCAAGAATTCGAATTACAGGCTGATCGAAAACAGCGAAAACCTCGGATTTGCGAAGGGATGCAACCAAGGGATCAAGGCATCTTCCGGAGAGCACATTTTACTTCTGAATAACGATGTAGTCGTTACCGAAGGTTGGCTTTCGGGAATGATCGAATGTCTCAAAGCGCTCCTGATGTTGGCATTGTCGGACCGATGACAAACAATATCAGTGGGCCGCAAAAGGTAATAGATGCCAATTATTCGATCCGTAGACCAGCTTGAATGACTATGCCAAGCATTCAGAGAACAAAATCGACATCGGCGCGTACCCATCGAGGAGAATCGTCGGCTTCTGCATGCTGTTCAAACGTGCCTTGGTCGAGAAAGTCGGACTGACTCGATGAGAGCTTCGGCTCGGGAAACTTCGAGGATGACGATTTCTGTCTCAGGGCAGCCCTGGAGGGATACAGAAATCTCATTGCAGGCGATGTGTTCATTCATCACTATGGCAGCAGAAGTTTCATCGGGAACAAGATTGACTTCAACTCTGCCATGGCAAGAAACAAGAAGATCTTCAACGAAAAGTGGACTCGGCATAGATGCTCAGAGCCCCCTCGGCAAGAGACTCCTCACCTCAAATGCAATGGAAAAGGCCAGCGAGTTGAATCAGAAAGACCAAATCGGCCAGGCAATCGAGACTTTTTTGCAGGCGATAAGACATTCTCCGGACGACAAGAAGGTGTACCTCACCCTTGCGGAGATCCTGATCGACGCCAAGCGCTTCAAAGATGCCCTCGATACCCTGAATGAAATGCCTCCAGATGATCAGGACCTGAGGAAGACTCGAGCTGATAGGGTACAGTAAGGAAGGCTTGGAACTGTATGATGAGGCAGAAGATTTTGCCGACCGTGCGCTTTCGCTCAATCCGGCTTCTGCATCGGCCCTCAATCTGAAAGGCATACTGGCATACAAACGGGAGGATAAGAGTGCAGCAGAGGGTTTCTTCCATAAGGCTATCACATCTGATCCGGGTTACGGAGAACCATACACCAACCTTGGCGTGTTGAAGTGGGCGGCAGGATCAGAGGGAAGAGGGTCTGGACCTCCTCGAGCGAGGGTTCATCCTCTCTCCAACACTCATGGATATTTCCACGATCTACCATTCGGCAGTGACTGCCCTTGCAGACAATTTGAAAGAGCTGAACGGGTATTTCGCGATGCCAATCGCATTGCATCCGGTCCATAAAAGGCTGAAGTTCTTGCTTATCGATATTCTTATCCAGCAGGGCAAGTACGATGCGGCGATGCAATTGATTGAAGAAGCCATGATTGCATTCGGTATAGATGATGGTATCGTTTCTGCCGCACTTGAAATCCGGAGCAAGATCGGCGCAAAGAGAATAGATAAGACTCCCAAGAACAAAGGCACCCTCTCATTGTGCATGATTGTAAAAAATGAGGAAGAAAACATTGGAAGATGCCTCGCCAGTGTCAAACCGGTCGTTGACGAGATGATCGTAGTTGATACCGGATCGACCGACAGGACCATCGATATCGCAAAAGCATTCGGGGCGCAGGTATACGATTTCGAGTGGACGAATAATTTTGCTGAAGCAAGGAATTTTTCTTTGTCTAAAGCTGCTGGAGACTGGATACTCGTCCTCGATGCAGATGAAGTGATTTCTTCACTCGATCATGTATCTGCTGATCCAATATAGTAAGAAAAAAACGTCATAAGCCTGTAGCTTATTCAATTATCACGAGAAATTATATCAAAAGCTGTGAGCATTACAGGATGGACTGCCAATGATGGAAAGTACGGTAAAGAAGAAGCAGGGACAGGATGGCATCCGAGTAGGAAGGTAAGGTTATTTTCCAATGATCAAGCAGTATCCGATTTGAAGGTCATGTTCATGAACTCGTGGAACCATCACTCATAACAGCTAGGTATAAAA
Organism: uncultured delta proteobacterium; assembly: GCA_963802715.1. GTDB lineage: Bacteria > Desulfobacterota > Syntrophobacteria > Syntrophobacterales > Syntrophobacteraceae > CAWDJT01. Next base: position 74,936 of record CAWDJT010000023.1, on the reverse strand, counting down.
ATCAAAGAATGCAGCATACCCATACACCATTACGGCAAACTCGACATGAAGAAAACGTTATCTCCAAAGGAAAAGAATATTATCTTTTGGGTAAAGCAAAACTAAGAGAAAAGGAAAATGACATGAAATCTCTTATTGAACTCGCACATTCAGGCAGGGGAACTAGGTGAGTTTGAGGATGCTCTGGAATTGTGGCAAAAAGTGATAAGGCTCAATCCAGACAATGCAGACGCTTTTCTGAATATTGGATATGCTCAATTTAAAACTTGAGCGATATGAAGATGCTCTTATCGCGTCAAAAAAAGCCATGACACTCGACACGAATTTGAAAGAGGCTGCCCTGAACTACTCAATCTGCTGAGCTTTGCCTTGGTAATGCCAAAAAGAGCGATCGAGGTGCTTGAAGACCTACTCGAGAAAGTGCCTGAATATCCGTCAGCTATGGGAGTGATTGCTGCGGCATATTTTGTCGATAGCAGGAAAGATAAAGGAATGGAGTATCTTGGATGAGATGAGAAGAAAAGGGTTTGATTGCGCCCTCGCGCTTCATGACCATGCCAAGAGGCTCATTTCAGCGGGGAGAACCGATTACGCCATTTCATTGCTCGAGGCGGCGGTGGAAAGCAATAACGCCGACAAGGATGTCTTTTTGCTTCTCACTGAGTGCTATCAGTCACGAAATGGTGCCGCGCAATCCCATGAGCGACCAACAAGAAATGCAATTACAAGTGCGGATGCTATGTAGACCGGATAATCCTTGTTGTCCATTTTTGGAAAAGCCGAGTCGAGCATGGAGGCTGGTTGATCATGCAATCCCTGAGAATCCGCTGAATTGGTCTTTCTTCGGGTCCATCGCGACCCCGAACTGATCTTTGCCGGTAAAAGTGAACTCTATATGTGATGGATCAATGGTCCCGTTTGCAGACGCGTTCTGTTGAATGTTGAACTTGCACAGTTGCTGTCAATTCTGTGGAATCATAATAGACGCTTATGGGCAATGGGGCAATTTGTATCTCCGTTGAAGGGATAGCCATTCCGAAATTGTATGCTTGTCCGGGGCCACTCCCCATGGCCCTGCTTATTTTCCAATTCGCTAGATTCTCAACAGATTCCCTGTCCATTTCTTTGTCAAACTGGAATACCATGGTAAACGTCTTAGATGCATTGGCATTTGCCAAGTAGGCATCCAGAGCTGAAACCTGCGTACCGGCGGACATAATAGTACTGAAAAGAGCTGCTAGCCAACTGCACAAACCAGAACTTCGGAGGATCATTCTTGGAGATGGAATTGCTGAGGTTATCAACCAGGCTGGGGGCTTTATCTTTCAGTAGATCAAGTATCTTGTTTGCTTCGTCTATCTGTCCAGAATCGGCATATGCATATCCCATCTCCGCATATGCATCATAGAAATCCTGTTTCAGGTCAATGGCTTTCTTGAAAGCACTCACTGCTTCAGGGTAGAGGCCCTGTTTGGCATAATTCTGACCCAACCCATAATACCCGTTGGGTTTGTCTGGCTCGAGGTTCTGAACCTGTCTGAACTGGTTCTCTGCATCACTGTAACGACCATTGTACATATAGGCCTGGCCCAGGGAAAACCGGTTGTTTGCACTGGGATTCAGTTTTACGGCTTGCTCATATTCTTGTTGAGCGTCTTGATAGCGATTCTGAGAAAAATAGAGGTTGCCGAGACTGGTATGAGTATCGTCCCGGCTTGGATCCAATTGGATGGCTTTCTTGTATGCGTCGATTGCCCCTTGGGTGTCGTTCAATTTGAGGTAGGCCTGGGCCATGTAGTTGGCCGCGTCCACCGAGTATGATGAAGTCGGTGATAGACCGATTGCCCTCTTGAACGCCTTGATGGCCCCATCATAGTTCTTTTTCGTGTACAAATCGATGCCATTGGAGAGAGCACTATTGGCCAGACCCTCCAATTGACCTGATTGCGGCACGGTGTAACTGAATATGTCTGGGCCGTTGACCTGGCTGACGTCCATCGCTCCATGTCTTCCATGCAATAGTTTACGCTGCAACAAGACTATCGGTCAGAAGGCAATATATCTTGAATCCTTCCTTCAGTCTATGGGCGCAAGCCTGTGCGCAGAACTGTGTGAGGTGGCAGGGAAGGCTATGGCGCTGGAACGTCTTGAACGCCGAGGAAAAAGGATGGGGCGTAATTATGGCTGATCTCAATTTGAGCGACGATGTTCGTAGTTTTTTGTCATGCCTGCGGAAGCAGGCATCCAGAGGGTCTGGTCACTCTCCTGGATTCCGGCTTGCGCCGGAATGACGAAGGGACTTTCCGAGAATTCAAATCACTCAACTGGAGTTGATGTCTGTTTGATAGCCAAAGATGCTTCACTCATAAGAGGATAGGATACACCAGGGCCCGGATCGAGGCTGCTCGCCAGAGCAGGGATAATGAGGAAGTTACGGTTCCCCTCTCAGTCCAACAGCGAGACTCATGTTAATGTTAATAATAGCGGTGAGTTTCTCAGGTGAAGGGAAAGCCATGATATCAATTATTCTCTTATCGATAAAAGCACTCAGACTCAGAATATCTTCCCTCAGCTCTTTCGGCAGAGGATTGTCTTTCTCCATCAAGTTCAGCCTGGAATATACTCCAAAGCACCTGGTTGAACTTGAGTGCCTCGTGTGAGTACCTCTTCGCGACCCGGCGCATCCCAGTTGTTCTGGCATTTCCTTGAGCATCATCGCCGCCTTGGTAAGGGCAGAAGCCTCGATCTCCCGGCCGGACATGACCGTCTTCTGTGCAGTCTTATAGGCTTCGATCTGCTTTGCGGACATGGTCTATCGCCTCCTGTTCGTACTCTATCAGTTTCTTCGTCAGCTTGAGCGCCTGGTAATACTGTCTGTTCAACACCAAATCGCTGATCTCGGCAATCAGCCCCTTTTGACTCGGCGCAGCCTCAGCAACATCCTTTATCAGTTCCCAGAAGATCCGGTGATGCTCCGGGAGGTCCTTCTCATCCACATACATGAGCTGAATCGCAAAATAGATCCTGCGGCAGGGCGAGTCAGCGTCCTTCAGACTCATGATGTCTTTCTGCCGCAGGATCGGTACATTGTTCTCGACGACCAGATGGGTCCCCGTGCTGCCGTTCGCTATCACCGCGCCGCCAATGATCAGACGCTCATGCGGCTTCAAGGTTATCTTCAGTGCCATCGTTTCCTTCGTTCTTCCGAAAAATCATTCAGACCTTGATACTTACCAGAGTCCCCGGCTGGGGACTCTCGGCTGTCTTGGGAATGCTCTTCGAAAGTTCATCCCTGAGGCTAAAGAGCTTGTCCAGAGCAGCAGAGATATCACTGTCTGTCGCATTCTCGCTCAGCTTCTGGAAGAGATCTCCTTTTTCATGTCGCTCTGGACTGAAGATTTCTCAACCTCATCCTGTATTCCCCGGATCCCCTTGATCAGATCGATCCTCTGGTAACTCCCCGCCGGGAAAAAGGGAGGGAAATCTACCAGGATCTTATCGAGCTGCTCCTTTATGTAGTTTATGTGAGTGAGCAGTGTCTGCGCTTGGATTACAGGGGACTGGGTATCATTGGTTGAAGCTGACGAACTAGGGAGAACGGAAGCTGATGGTTCAGGGGAAAGCCCCTTCCCCGCATCAACCCTGGCGTTATTCCTTTCAGGTGAGCGAAGGATTGCCGGCACGACCTCACTTGTCTGTATGCTGTTGATGTTCATGGCTCATCCACCTGAGGCAAGACCGGGAGGAAGGGGTATCCTCCCTCCCGGTCTTCTACCTTACTGTCTGTTAACCAAACAGTCTCAGTACCGACTGCGCAGCCTGCGACGACGAGACTCAGCGCAGTGACGCCGAGAGACTGCCGCGTCTGGAGCATCAACATGTTGGCCCCTTCCTCGTTCATGTCGGCCAGGGTGAGATTGTCGGCTCCAGTTTGTAGCGTGCTGATCATGTTCGAGGTGAAATCCTGACGGGCGGTGATGATGGACAAGTTTGAAGACAATGTCGCAGGATTGTGTCCTCAATGCTCGTCAGTGCGATCATCGAGTTGCGTGATAGTCAGCAGTCAATAGCGGTGGTATCAGCTGCGCACCAAGTGCCAGCAGCAGCAGTGATCGCGTTAGCCGGCGAGTCGTCTGCCACGTCGGAACTGGTCCGGTGATGGTAAGCAGTGCTGGTCCAGCCGGATCGAAAGTCACCGTCAAAGTGTCAGTTCTAAGCAGGTTTATCCCACCATAGCCGGAGTCCCCAGCCAGATTGGCAATCTGAGTTCTGATTGCATCATACTGGGTCTGCCAAAGCAGCGAGTGTCAGTAGTACCGGCGGAGTTCTGTGCAGCCGTTGCAATGACTTTGCGGAGTTAATCAGAGTTGTGATGCCCGTGATTCCTGTATCAGCAGCCTTGACTGTCTGAATCGCATCGGCACATACCGTCTTTGAGACCAGCAAGGTCGCTCGCGCGGTTCGTATAGGACTGGGCCTTGAAGAAGTTGACGGGATCATCCAGTGCGGTGTTAACCTTCTTGCCGGTGCTCAAGCGAGTTTGGGTGCGATCAAGAAGCGTAGCCGTGCTCTGAAGGTTCAGCAGGTTGGACCGCATTCCAGCAGTTAGGGAAATGTCACTGATAGCCATGGTATTACTCCTTTTCTAGGTTCTTTTTCGGCAATTCTTGCCGAAGCGTTGTGATTGTGCCGATTTCATCGGCGCTCTTAACAGACTTTCAATATGTTTGCTTGGTTTCGTCCTCCTTTCGCGATTGTTTCCAGATCGTTTTCGATCATTGTTGCCTTTGATTCACTCATCGGTAATCCATTGGTGGGACTTTAAGAATTTTTTTTGTTCAAGGGGCTATGTTAGATCCCTAAGGAACGGTGGCGAGGTGGATATCCCAACAGCATTAAATATCTCGATATTTTCTCCACCCAGTTCTTACTGAATTCTCCTTGGTAGAGAACCAGCGAACTGGGCATTGGGATGGGCCGTCGGTCGTCCATAACGGATGGAAGAAAAGCAAGGGCGGCAAAGGTTTCTACTACTTGTAGACATCCCCTCTGTAGTCAATTTCATAAACAAACTTGACAGGGTTCATCATAAGTGTTACACGAAAGCCAAATAGGGAAAGTGGGGATTGAAAAGCATGCCGACCAAAAACCCGAGAGTAAACGTCGTCGTTGAGCCTCCCCTTTACGGCGCCATGCGTGATCTGGCAACCATCCAGGGCGTTTCCATGTCCACGCTGGCCCGTGATCTGATCCGGGAGGCTATGGAATTGAGGGAAGATGCGGCCTTAGCAACTTTCGCCGATGAACGGATGAAGACATTCGACATCAAAAGGACATTGTCTCATGAAGACGTGTGGGAATAACCCATGTCCTTTACGCTGCGCTATCATCCTGCTGTCCGCACCGACGATTTGCCGCTCATTGACCAACGGACGAAAGACAGAATCCGCAAGGCCATTGAAGAACGGTTGCAGAAGGCGCCGCACGACTACGGCGAGCCTTTGAGAAAAACGCTGCAAGGCTACTGGAAGCTTCGCGTGGGTGATTACCGGGTCGTGTTTAAGGTGGTTGAGTCCGAGGTCTGGATTATCGGTATCAGGCACCGGAAATCCGTTTACGCCGATATCGGTTCCAGGATGTAACGGATTGTCTGCTAGCAGGCACGCTCCAAGATTCATTTACGCCATCAGATAGAACATCAGTGCCCGACCTGGCTGGTTGTCACAAAACTCAGCCCGAACTGTGCGGGCATCGACACTCTTAACAACCACATTTCTCGTAACTTGCGAACCGGGAACATCGTCCAGGGTGAACTTCACCTGAATAATATCGCCTTCCTTAAGGCTATTTTTGCTATTGGTCCGGAAGGCCAAACCTCCCATGCAGAGGTTCTCCAAAACAATTCCACCCCAACGGATGTCTTCCACCAGAATCTCACCCACTTCTTGATCGGTTCCGCTGTCCTTGACGTACTCGCCGGCTAGCGCAACCTCCTTTCGATAAAACTTCCTCCACTCAAAGGACACCGAGAAACTGTGCCCGCATTGACACTTGACGGGGAGCTGGCGGTTGGCAGTCTTGTATTCCACGGCATCAATAGTCTTCTTTCGGCCGCAAAGGGCACAGCGAACCGTGACGGTATTGTCTTCTCCAATGTAGGTCTTGATCGTTTCCATAGCGCTCACCTCGGGCGATGAAACCAGTTGCACAACTAGTTGGCATTACGGGGGGAGGAATCGCCGGTGGGGCCAAGCGCTCCAAGTACTGAAGCCGCCCCCCATCCTGCCTGGTCTTCTCGGCTGGCTCCCCGCACAAACCCTCAACTCGGTTCAGCCAATCAAACATAGATCGCGGTTTCTATAAGGCAGAAAACTGAAGCTGTGCAGGCCAGGGTAGCCTTGATCGGGTAACGCGCCACTGATGGTCCGGGATCATGTGGACCGGTAGCGAATCAAACGTTCTCCCAAGCTCGCGGCATCCATCCAGCCTCATGAGTTATTTAAGAAATAGCATTGAAACCAGTAAAACTCAACAACACCCTTTCGTTGCTGCCTTCTTCAAGATACAATCCCCCACGATTCAGGAATGGAGTGATTGATCCAAAGAACCGGTGGAGGTGACAATGGATAAGCCCATTGAACAGTTCTGGAAGATTCGTCTTGCCGAAGTGAAGACGAACCTGGAAGGGAACAATTTCGAGGTCTTTCTTGCAGACGATGCCGCGATGGCTCAACAGATCGTTCTGGAAGATATACTCCCAGCCACGGGTGCCAGGCGTATCTCTTGGGGAGGGTCGATGACCTTCGTCACTACGGGGCTTTACGAACTCCTGAAAGGACGCCCGGATCTCGAGATCATCGATACTTTCGACAAGACCATCGCGCCTGTGCAGATGCTGGAACGTCGCCGCCAAGCGTTGCTTACGGACTTATTTTTCACCGGCAGCAATGCCATCACCGAACAGGGCGTGCTGGTCAACCTGGATAGCATCGGCAACCGGGTCGCGGCCATTACATTTGGCCCCAAGAACGTGGTGATTCTGGCAGGGCGTAACAAGATCGTTTCCGACCTGGAAGAAGCCATGTACAAGGTGAAGAACCAAACGGCACCCATCAACGCCATGCGCCTCGACAAGAGGACTCCCTGCGTCAAGACCTCCTTCTGTGAAGACTGTAAGAGTCCTGATCGCATTTGCAACCACTGGACCATCACCGAGAAGTCATCCCCCAAGGGGCGCGTGAAAGTCGTTCTGGTCAATGAGGTTTTGGGGATCTAGGCAACCGGCCGACAAGGCCGGCATGGGGAAGCTACCCGCTACTTGCCGGTGCCTAACCGCCAGGTCTGGAGAAGATCCTGTGCGCCGGCCACCTGATCGGGGGTCATGCCTTTGGATATCTCGGCCCGCAATGCCGCCGCATCCTTGTCACCTCGTTCCTGTGCCAGAGTTAACCATTTGTAGGCCTGAACCAGATCGACGGGTAGACCCTGCCCTTTGGCGTACATCACCCCGAGGTTGAATTGAGCGCGGCCATTGCCAAGGTCGGCAGCCCGGCGGTACCACTTCAAGGCCTCCGCGTAATCCTGCGGCACACCTTTGCCCTGGTAGTACAGAGTGCCGAGGTTGAGCTGCGCGGAGTCATGATCCCGGTCGGCAGCCTTCCGGTACCAGTTGATGGCTTCCGCATAGTCGCGGTTGACTCCTTGGCCCTCTGAATAGGCCATGGCCAGGTTGAACTGAGCATCCGGATCGTTTTGAGCGGCCGCACGCCGAAACCATATCACGCCTTCGGCATGGTTTTGATCAACACCTTCTCCCCTGAAGTACATGACCCCCAGATTAAACTGCGCTTCAGCACTACCTTGATCCGCCAGGAGCTTGAATTCTCGCAGTGCCCGCTCGTATTGACCTTTCTTATAGGCTTCGACGGCTGTTTGAAAGTCGCCCCAGGCGTTGCCGGCCAGCGCCAGGCAGATCATAAAAGGAACCAAAACCCGTTTGATCATTTTATCTCCAGTCCTTGGCAGATCCGATTTTCGGCTTCCGCACCATCAGTTCATGGCGAGTCCATAGGAAATGGCCATTAAGTTACTATCTAAAAACTCCCTCCGTTCGGCCTGAGGTATCCAAGGGCGAGCCGTAGAGCGTTTCTGTTCGTGCTTCGATACCTCGGCACGAACGGTCCGAGGAACTCCCGAACCAGTTTTGAGATAGTTACTTATTGGACATCCGGTATCTGCTCATCACATATACCCCAATCCGCTCAGGCGCTGCCGTACGTTCTCCAGGTCTGCCGCAGACAGGTCTTCAGGGCCGTCCGAACGCTGGTGGGAGCCGGATAACAGGCTTCGTCCCTGGGCCTCCGGCAGCGGGTCGTATTCACCGAGTTCCAGGAGCGTCGGCGCCAGATCAAGCAAATGGACGTTATCCATTTCACCCTGGAGAGGACTACCCGGAGCGGCCAGGATGAAAGCACCATACTGGGAATGGTTGCAGTCATCCGGCCCGGTATCGTTTTCCTGGATGTGGATGGTTCGGTAACCCACCTTCCCCACCGAGCGCCAGTAAAGGTCTCCGAAGTAGACGATCAGATCCGGCGCAATGTTGCGGACCTGTCGGTAAATCTCCTCGGGCTTGAAGACGCGTGTACCCAGCTCCTTTCCATCCTCGTCCACAGTGGCCTCCAGCCGAGCCTTCAAGTCATCGCGAACCCGCTCGTAATCATCGGCATTGATCGTTCCACGCGGCTCCCGGCCGCGGACATTGAGGAACACTCGAGCGTAGTACCCGCCTTCGCTCCAAGCCAAGGTGCGATCCCAATCCACGTTGCATTCCGAGAGCGCGGTGGGCGACTCGGGATAGGAGTCTACCACGAGCAAGCCCTGTTGGATCAGCCACTCGTTGACGCAGAACCCGCCGTCCAGCCGCTGCACTCCATGGTCGGAGAGGATCAGCACCGCCGTCTCGTCATCCAACAATTCCAGGAGCGATCCGATCTCAGCATCGAGATACCGATAGTAGTCGCGAATCACATCTCGATAAGGACTGTCGGGCACATACTGACGATGTTGCGGATCGTGGTATTTCCAAAAGCCGTGATGAATCCGATCCAGGCCAATCTCGACGAACTGCAGAAAGTCCCACGGCGTGCCCTGAAGGATGTGACGCACGACCCGGAAGTGCTGCCGGGTCATCCCATAGATTTCATCCTTGAGCCACTGCTTATTGTCGGTGCGGAATCCGCGCACGTCCACGGCATACTCTCCGACCAGCCGCCGGATCTCCTCGGCCAGCTCCGGTGGGCGTGTATAGGTGTTAGAGGCCGCATCCGGGGTCAGGAAACATCCCACCGAATAACCACTGGTCTTGCGTGGCGGATAATTAGGCGGCACTGCGATGATGTGCGCGCGCTTGCCCTCGCGGGCCACTTGATCCCAAATGGCCATATCCTTGATGGAACGCGAAGTCGCAATGCTCAAGGCGTCGTAGGAATAATTCTCTCTATTGCGAAACCCGTACACACCCAGTGTTCCAGGGTCGCGGCTGGTCGCCATGCACATCCATGCCGGCACGGTGATCGGTGGGATGACCGATTCCAGCCGCCCATAACAACCGATTTCCATCAAGCGGCGCACATTGACCAGTTGCTCATCGCCTAGGAGCAAATCGGGAGCGGCGCAATCCAGGCCCATGACCAGAAGCTTCATGGCCATAACGATTTTCCTTCCATTTCGGGAGCAGGCTCGGTCCCAAGTGCCTCCAGAATCGTAGGAGCCAGGTCCAGCAACCGAGCATCCTGGCGGAATGGATGGTTCATCCACAGAACCCCGGGCACCACCGCCGGATCAACGATGTGGTCGCCCGACCACCGCCGGGTGTTGTCCTCGAACTCATCCTGGGCAATCCCGCCCATGGCGGTGCTCCACGAGGTACGATACCCCGGTGCGTAATTGACCAACAGATCCGGTGCTTCCTCCAAGTAAGGGCCTCGATAGACCTGCTCGCGCGTCACCGCTCCGTGGATGGCCACGGACCCTCGAGCCGAATCAATGAGACCGCTCAACCTCGCGGCAATCGATCGTTTCAACTCGTCCGCAGCCTCACTCCGGACGATTCCGTCGCGCTCGCGCCCCTGCAGATTGAGATAGATACCGGTCAGCCCGATGGCATAGGCCTTGGTGCGGCTCCAATCCACGAACTGCAGCAGGTCGGTGGTATCGGGACCCGGCCGAAGACCATCCTTCATCGCCAAGAGCCCCTGTCCGTGCAGCCATGTGTTGAGGTTCACGCCGCGCTGGAAGCTCTTGAACCCGTGGTCCGACAGAACCATCAGAAGGGTTCGGTCATCAACGTATTCGAGTGATCTTCCCACGACTGCGTCGGCAATGCGGTAGTGCTCCTCGATCACCTCACGGTACTCCGCTGCAGCCTGATGCTCCCGGTTGGCCGGGTGGTCCGGCTCGCGAAACCGCCAGAACATATGTTGGATTCGATCCGGGGTATCGTACAGACAGTAGAAAAGCCCCTCTTTGAACCGCTCCAGTTCCAGAATCATCATCCGCTGCCGCTCATCCCACACCAGTTGACATTGATCAAGAAACGCCGCTTCGTCAAGGCGACTGTTGTTGAAGCTGTTGTGTTCCTCAATCATTCCCGCCGTATAGTACGTTCCCAGCGCCTCGGCGAGCTTCCCCGAGTATTCCGGCGGAGAGCTAATCGGGAACACCGGTTCTCGCGGATCAAAATTGATGGGAGAGGCGTAGAGTTCAAAGGTCGGGTCCTGCCGCACCAGATAGAAACGAACAATCCCGGCTACTGACTGCAGGAACCCCAGTTTGAACCGCACCTGCAGCCAGGGGCTCCACCGCCCTTCCTCAACCGCCAGCACTTCCTTGCTACCCTGAACCCGAACCATCACGTCGCGCGTCGCTGGCCGGCGCTCAATGGTCATCTCCAATCGGTGCGGGGAGCGAGTGCGGCGATCCAACGGACCCGGCAGGTAGGTCACAATCCGCTTATCCGCGCCATGGTCGAGGTGGACGATGTGTTCCCCTTCATGCGATTCCTGCTGGGTCGCCGAGGTATAGAAGGTGTATGTCCCAAACCCCCCACGAAGGTCTGGGACTCCCAGGCCTGACAACATCTTTTCGCAAGTGGCATCCGGGGGATAGGTACAGGGGCAGCGCAAGCACGTGGTCGGGACCCCATCAGCGGCCAGGAGATCCCATATGGTCCTGCCGCGTCGAAGGTTGACCACCCTAGGGGGTACAAAGGGGTTCTTCTGCTCGAACCGATTCAGCCCCAAATCCGGCAAGTAGGTAAGAGGGTCCCGTCGCACAAAGTCGAAAATCCCGTGCGCACCGGGATTAACGCCGGTGGCAAAGGTTGACCAAGCCACCGGGGTCTGGGCCGGGTAGGTGGTCTGTACCCGGGTATATCCGCCTTTCCCGGTGATACGCGCTAGATGGGGCAGATTACCGGAAGCCAGCATGGGTTCAGCTATTTCAGGCTCCAAGCCATCCAGCCCTACAACGATGATTTTGGTGAAGCGGCGATTGCGCATAGATCTATGTCACAGGCCGATGTAAGCCACTTTAGCGCACCATTCAAGGGCTTGTTGGATTCTTGAACAGGGTCTTGGGGGCACCCAGTGATGCTAGTCTTTCCTCCGGAACGGGAGCCGTATCAATCGGGTAAGCAGGCTCCACAAGCGGCGGCCGAACATCAGCACCGCACCCACAATGGAGGCCAACGCCGAGGCAATAGGCAGTATTGTTTCTGGTCCGATGTAAGCTAGAACAAGCCAGTCCATGCTCTGATACCTCCCACCTCCACTGCAAACGTTCCCGACCATATTTGAAAACATATTGAGCCTCTTGCAAAACTATTTCCGTTTATGGTTCGACACCTCACCACCAACGGAAATACAGCATGCTGCAAAGGCAGAAATCCGTTCGCCCTGATGTATCGAAGGGTGAAAAGGACTTTTGCAAGAGGCTCATATTGATTATGCTTTTAATCATTTTCCACGGTCTTTTCAACCGTTCAAGTGCGAAGTGATTGCGACATTTGGCTTGTACCTCCGGTAATCGTGTGCTAATATAGTTTTCTTAGGGTTCCGGGGATGTGGCCGACTTGAAAACCGCTGGCCCCAAAGGGGGACTCGGCGCGTTTGGCCGGGGCTCTCACACAGGGGTAGTCAATCGGCACAATGGACGCCCCAAATCATAGGCCCGCAGAGGCCTTTTTTTGTGCAGAAAGGCAGGTGAAAACTGGATGGCGGAAGCCGAAACCAAGGAAACTCTTGAGAAAAAAATACGTAAGCTGCGCAAGGACTTCCAGAAGAACGTTCAGCCGGTTTTGCGGCGGCACAATTACTACCTTTCCAAGGGAGAACGTCGCCGAATCAAGAAAAAGAAAGCCATCAAACGCATCCAACGGCGTGAGCGGCGGATGGTGCGGACTGCCTAGTGCCCGTTCGGGAATTCACCCTAGCCTTGGAGTTCATTCCACGGTGCTCCGTAAGAGAGCAAAGGCGGCCACGGTTCTTTCTCAACAGAAGGTGTATTCAGACGAACGCATTGCGGGTGGCCATGCCGCGTGGGAAGATTCGATCACTGTGCGGCAAACTTCTTGCTCTTGATTAAAATCTGAACGCCCCGAACGCGGGATAGTTAGCTCCCGTGTCCGGGGCGTTTCCTTTGCCAAGTGAGGCCGATTCCCTGCGTCTTGCAGCATGACCTACTTGAGGAGGTTGCGCGCAATAACCAACCTCATGATTTCATTGGTACCTTCATAAATCTGGGTGATCTTGGCATCGCGCATGTGACGTTCCATGGGATAATCCTTGCAATACCCGTAGCCACCCAGAATCTGCACGCCTTCCACCGCCGCCCACATGGCTGTATCAGATGCGAACAGCTTGGCCATCGCGGCCTCCTTTTCGTAACCACGGCCATTCTGCTCCAACCAAGCGGCCCGCAATGTCATGAGTTCGGCCCCATCCAGTTGGGTGGCCATGTCGGAAAGTTTCCACTGGATAGCCTGGAAGGAGGAAATCGAGCGCCCGAACTGTTCCCTGGTTTTGCTGTATTCAATGGCTTCCTCGAGGACAGCGCGACCAATTCCAATGGCCTGAGAAGCGATACCGATACGGCCGCCATCCAGTGTGGTCAACATCTGTTTGAAACCCTCGCCCAGCTTCCCCAGCTGGTTCTCCTTGGGAACCCGGGCATCCTCGAAAACCAGTTCCGCAGTCCCTGAAGCGTTGATACCCAGCTTCTCCTCCACCGTTCCCACATGAAAACCCGGGGTATTGTGAAGATCGACAATAAAGGAGCTGATTCCCTTGTAACCTTGGCTCTTGTCCGTGGATGCCGCAACCACGGAGAACTTGGCCACATTGCCATTGGTGATGAATTTCTTGGAACCATTGATGACCCACTCATTGCCATCCAGTACGGCAGTGGTGCTCATCTTGGCCGGATCGGAACCCGCCCCGGCCTCGGTCAGCCCATAGCAGCCCAGGAATTCCCCGCTGGCCACCGGCCGCAAGTACATCTGTTTCTGTTCTTCCGTCCCGTACTTGTAGACTGGGAAATTGTACAGGCTGTTACAGACACTCATGATGACGCCGCAGGATGCACAGGCTTTGGAGATTTCTATCATGGCCAGGGCATAAGAGATATAGTCCATACCCGCTCCGCCATATTCCTCCGGGATGGTGACTCCCATCAATCCCAGTTCGCCCATCTGCCTGACGATCTCTTCCGGATGACGGTGGGTGCGATCCAGTTCCGCGGCAACGGGTTTGATTTCACGCTCCGCAAACTTCCTGGCCATCTCCTGTATCATCTTCTGTTCGTCGGTCAGCTCAAAAAGCATCGGTTCTCCTCCCCTTGTGCGGGGTGACAGGTCCGCCGAGAAAGCACTAGCTGTTGAAGCCACCCTTGAAGTCCGGTTTTCGCTTCTCCAAAAAAGCCAACGCTCCCTCACGGGCGTCATTGCTGGCAAAGCACACGCCAAATGCTTCCATCTCCAGGGTGCAACCAGTTTTCAGATCCACATCCATACCACGGTCAACCAGTTGCTTGATAGCTCGCAACGCGACCTGACTCAACCCGGCCAGTTTCCTGGCCACTTTCATGGTCTCTTCCAGAAGCTGTTCCGCGGGAAAGACCTTGGCTGCGAGTCCCAATTCCCGGGCTTGCTGCGCGTCGATCATCTCCCCGGTCATGCACAGTTCCTTGGCCTTGGCTCGCCCCACCAAACGAGCCAACCGCTGAGTGCCGCCAAATCCTGGAACGATGCCAAGATTGATTTCCGGCTGTCCGAACTTGGCTTTATCAGACGCATAGATAAAATCACAGCTCATGGCCAGTTCGCAGCCACCTCCCAGGGCAAAGCCGTTGACACAGGCAATTACCGGGATGGGCAATTGTTCCAGAGCAAAAAAAAGAGCTTGTCCCTTCTCGGCGAAGCCTCGTGCCTGCAACGGGTTCATCTTGGGGAATTCACTGATATCAGCTCCCGCCACAAAAGCTTTGTCCCCGGCGCCGGTAATCACCAGCACGCGGACAGCGGTGCCTTTCTGTATTTCGTCCACAACATCGCTTACTTCAATCAGAACTTGAGGACTGAGTGCGTTGAGGACTTTGGGACGATTGATGGTGACAAGGCCAACCCCATCCTGAACCTCGTAGAGAATCGTTTCGTATGTCATGATCAATATCCTCTCAACAAGACTTCCATCCAGAAAGTATCAGGCGCTAAACCCCTTCAACCGCGATAGCCGCTCCCTGCCCGCCACCGATACACAGTGTGGCTAGACCTTTCTTAGCCCCGCGCTTGCTCATCTCATGGAGCAAGCTCGTCAAAATGCGGGCACCGGAAGCTCCAATTGGATGCCCTAAGGCGATGGCCCCACCATTCACATTCACCTTTGACAGGTCCCACCCCATATCTCGATTCACGGCGATGGCCTGAGCCGCAAAGGCCTCATTAGCCTCAATGAGATCCAAATCGTCGGCTTTCCAGCCCGCTCTGGACAAAGCCTTGCGACTTGCAGGGACCGGTCCGGTACCCATGATGGCCGGATCTACCCCAGCGGAAGCGTAAGCCTTGATGGCTGCCATGGGCCGGAGTCCCAGGTGGCTTGCTTTGGTGGCCGACATCACCACCAGAATGCCCGCTCCATCGTTGATACCAGAGGCATTCCCGGCAGTCACTGTACCATCCCCTTGAAACGCGGGTTTCAATTTTGCCAAGGCATTCAAGGTAGTACCGAAGCGGGGGTGTTCGTCGGTATCGACGGCTTTGGGGTCTCCCTTGCGTTGCGGAATCATCACCGGGATAATCTCATCCACAAAACGACCCCCCTTGATGGCCGCTTCAGCCTTTTGCTGGCTGGCCAGCGCAAATTCATCCTGGTCTTCGCGCGTGATCCCATACTTGCGCGCAACATTCTCAGCGGTCGTGCCCATGTGATACCCATAGAAGGCATCCCAGAGACCGTCCACAATCATCAAGTCCACCAGCTCACCATCCCCCATCCGATAGCCCCAACGCGCCTGACGCAGTGCGAAAGGAGTCTGGGACATGTTTTCAATCCCTCCAGCGATGACGATTTCGGCATCGCCCAGCATAACCGCCTGAGCGGCCAGAAAGACCGACTTCAACCCCGAAGCACAGACCTTGTTGATGGAAAAAGCCGGCACCTCCTGCGGCAAACCGGCCTTGATGGCCACCTGTCGAGCGGGATTCTGCCCCAAGCCCGCCTGGAGCACATTGCCGAGAATCACTTCATCAATCTGCGAGGGCTCAATACCGGTCCGCTGCATGGCTGCCTGAAGCGCCACAACTCCGAGCTCCACAGCCGATATCCCTGCCAATGATTTGCCATAACTTCCCACAGGTGTACGAACCGCACTTACAATGACCGCCTGTTCCATTGTTCACCTCCGACACCACTCGATTGGGGATCTGTAGGGTTTGGCACGAACGCCACCACCTCAGTCAGCAGCGCGTTGCTTTCCGGGCCTGTCGGCACATTGCCCCTCCGCAAAAAAGGGACTGGGGGAATCTCAGTGGTCAGAAGATGCTGACTGGGTGCGCACCTCGAAGGTGCGCCCCCAGTTCATTTGGATGGGGGGTCCACCGAATGGTGCAACTCTACGCCGTCTTGAGAACGTCACCAGGATACCAACGTGCCGCGTGAATAGAGCCAACTCTCGATCCAACATCACGATCCAGGGAAGAACCAGCGCAAGTTAGCGATGATACATAAACAAGGAGCTTATAGGGGAAGACCTCGAAGTTGTCAAACTGTAACTGATTTCATTTGCAGAACCTGGTAGTGCTGAGCCAAGCACTTCACAAATGCGGCCACATGGTGTTCCTTGCAGCACCTTCCCGCATTCCGGTCAGTCATCATGCACCGGGGGTATTGGGGGGATATTGCACTGAGTGTGAACGGGGCAACGACGACCATAGAGTTTCAGCGCAAATTGCTCGAGGTTGTCTCTGGGTCCGATCGCCACTAGGATATCGCCCGCCGCCAGCGCTTCGGCAGGAGCTGGATTGTAGATCATCTTGCCATCCAAGCGTTTGATGGCCACAATGATGAGGTTGTAATCGTGTCGAATGCCCGAATCCTTTAGCCGTTTGCCCACCAGTTCTGAGTCGGCCGGGATGGAGAATTCCTCCATGCTCAATTCCATCCCTTCACCCGACAAAGCCAGTTCCATAAAATCCGTCACCGTAGGGCGCAGTATGTTGTGAGCGATGCGCGCGGCACCACTGGCATACGGAGAGACGACTCGGTCGGCGCCAGCCTTCAATAGCTTTCTTTCGGTACCGTGGCTGCCGGCTCGGGCACAGATGAAGAGATTCTTGTTCATGCCGCGGGCGGTCAGCACGATGAACACATTGTCAGTATCCTGTTTGACCACGGAAACCAAGCCGCGCGCCTGATGGATCCCGGCCGCAAGAAGGAACTCCTCTTCCGTGGCATCGCCTTCTATATACAAAACCCCCTTCTCCCGCAGACGAGCGAGAGCTGATTCGGCGCCCTCCAAGACAATCAGGGGGACCGAATGATCCAGCAGCTGCTGGACGATGATCTGTCCCATCTGGCCGTAGCCACAGATGATGTAGTGATTCTCCAGTTGGCTCACCTTTTTGCTCAATTTACGCCTCCGATACATCTGCAGCAGGTCCCCGTCCATCAGTATCTGGACGAAATAGGCCAGATTGTAGGCCACAAAACCTACCCCCATGAGGATCAATAGGATTGTGAAAATGCGCCCCTGATCATGCAATGGGTGGATCTCACCGAAGCCGACCGTCGTGAGCGTGATGATAGTCATGTACAGCCCGTCGAGGAAGGTGAATCCTTCCAATACCATATAGCCGAAAGTACCGAAAAAGATCAGAACAAAACACAGGATGGCGAGCACCAACACATGGCCGACGGTCGTACCCAACCAAGATAGCTTCATCCTTTTGTCCAGTCCTTATTTCTTCAAACTGCAGGGGGTATGGATCAGGTTTCGAGAGGTTCGCTAATCACATCATAATGAGAGAATTTCATGGTAAACGTGGCGCGTCCTTGGCTGGAAGACCGCAACGCCGTTGAGTAGCCAAACATCTTCGAAAGGGGCACAATCGCTTCCACGGCCTGCACCGCCTTGCGCGCCAAGATTCCTTCCACTCGCCCCTTTCTCATGTTCAAATCTCCCAGGACTTCGCCCAGAAATTCATCAGGGACTAGTATCTCAACCGCCATGTAGGGCTCCAACAGCACCGGTGAAGCCAGTTCACACGCCTGTCTGAAGGCCATGGATGCAGCCACGCGGAAAGCGATTTCACTGGACAGCCCTTCCACAAAGGTTCCGCCAAGAATGCTGGTCTCCACATCCACCACCGGGTAGCCCATGAGAATCCCGCTGTTCAGGGCATCCTCAACCCCCTGTTGCATTGCTGGAAAGAAGCCTTCAGGAATGGATTTATCACCCACCGCGTTCACAACGCTGTTGCCCGTGCCACGAGACCGTGGAGACAACTGCGCCAACACCATGGCGTAGTGCCTGCTTCCGCCCAATTCCCGATCAAAAACCATCTCGGCCTGAGCCTTCGCACGTACGGTTTCTCGATAAACCACCTGAGGTTTGCCAACATTCACAGCAATGCCGAATTCCCGTCCAAGCCTGGTGACAAGCACCTCCAGGTGGAGTTCCCCCATGCCACTAATGACGGTCTGGCCCGTGTCGGGATTCTCCTGAAAACGAAAGGTGGGATCCTCCTCGGTGAGTCTGCCCAGGCCTTCCACCAACTTCTCTTGGTCACCACGGGTCTTCGCTTCCACCGCAACCGATATCACCGGTTCATAGCTCTCGATAGACTCCAGGAGGATAGGATGTTGTGGATCACACAGGGTATCCCCGGTAGTGGCGGTTTTCAGTCCCATCAGGGCTACAATCGAGCCCGTCCCAGCCGTTTCCAGGCGCTCACGCTTGTTCGCGTGCATCTGAAAAATACGTGAAAGCTTCTCTTTGGTGCCTTTGGAGACATTATAAACGTCGGCGCCTGCCTGCAAAACCCCTGAGTAGATCCTGGCGTACGTCAACTTACGGCCCTGTTCCATGAAGATCTTGAAGACCAATGCTGTCAGTGGCTCTCGATCACCGCTATTGCGCTCCTCAGTTTCATGGGTTTGGGGATGGATTCCCCGAAGGGAGGGGACATCCAGCGGACAAGGAAGCAAATCAACGATAGCGTCAAGCAACGGCTGAACACCCTTGTTGCGCAGTGCTGCACCACATAACACGGGAACGACATCCAGACTGAGGGTATGCTGGCGAATCAACGGCACCAGATCCGTCGCCGCGATCGTTTCTTCCCCCAGGTAGCGCTCCATCAGATGATCATCCCACTCCGCCACTTGTGCCACCAACTGGTCGCGGGCTTCCAGGGCCAGGTCGAGATACTCGGGTTCGATCTCACGATATTCATATTGGGCTCCAAGGGTCTCGTCCATCCATACGATTTGCCGCATTTCAAGAAGATCAATGACACCCCTAAAACCATTTTCTTGCCCCACTGGAAGCTGTAGAAGGAGAGGGCGTGCTTTCAGTTTCGAGCGGATTTGGGCGACCACGTTATCGAAATCCGCTCCTATACGGTCCATCTTATTGATGTAGGCGATTTTCGGGACCAAATATTTATCTGCTTGGTGCCAGACTGTCTCTGATTGTGGCTCCACCCCCCCCACCGCACAGAAAACCGCGATGACGCCATCGAGCACCCGCAAGGAACGCTCCACCTCAATCGTGAAGTCCACATGCCCAGGGGTATCCACCAGGTGAATCTCATGACCCCGCCAATGGCAAGTGGTGACGGCGGAAGTGATGGTGATGCCGCGCTCCTGCTCCTGTTCCATCCAATCCATGACCGCTGTGCCATTGTGAACTTCACCAATCTTATGCGACCGACCGGTATAATAGAGTATCCGTTCACTCACGGTAGTTTTGCCCGCGTCGATATGGGCAATGATTCCAATGTTGCGTATCTTCCTGAGCTGGCGATCGTCAGCCATAATCGTCACCCCAAGCGGCCATTGAAGACCACTTGCCCTCTTCAAAAAGATTGCCAGCGAATATCCACGACAGACTAGCAAAAGCCGCGCTACTGTATGTAATAAGAAAGGAGGTGTCAAGGTTCCCTAGACATCTCCCCACTCCTCTGACACTGGTTCTGCATTAACAGAATCCCAGCCCCCGCTTCATCAAAATCACAACACATCTCTTGAAAATTCTCAGCCGGCACGATTATAATTGTTGTTCAAGGGATTTCGCCTGAATTATCAGTTGATCCGTCAGACGGCCCCTTGGCACTTGCTGAACTGCTCATTTTCAAGATCGGTTCAGCACGAACCTGCGCGGTTGGCGGGACTGTCTCGATCACGCGTCATGATCTGGATGCCCGTCCACTTCGTAAGCGGTCGCGAAGTGCTTCCGGCCAGTGGTGACACCGATCATCTGGTCGAGCGCTGGTGCTGAAGAGCCAGGCAAGACAGTCTGTAGTATAGGCGGAATCCATCACAGGGCCATCATCGACAAGAAATGAGTCAATCAAGTAGAACAAGGATGCCAAGGGATATGATGAATCGCATGGGTCAACTTGTTACACTTCAGGAAAGTGGTAGGAGAAACCAGAACCCGATACTCTGCAAGGAAGGAAGAGGATTACGCAACTTTGCCTGCCAGCACTATGATGCCTGCCTTGACAAGGCCGCCAAAGGGATGTGGAGTGGCTTCACGTGCAGACAGTGTGAGTACTACCAGCACAAGGATGACGTTGAATTGTAGCAGCCTAGCGGGTGGGTAAGCTGCTGCCACCGTAGGCCTCCGGGAACGATTGACAGACATTGGTCTGAAAACAGAACAACCCGCTTCTAAGCGGGTTGTTCTGTTTTCCAGGAACGCCCAAATATCATGAAGCCTTCACGCATCAGGATGGTCTGAAACCTGACTGGAAGCCGCGGAATCACCTGCTCCAAGCGACATCGCCTCAGCCTCTGCCCGCGCAACCGGCTGGGGTGTTGAAGCAACTGGTTCGCGGGTTGGTTCCGTCTTCTTCGCCTTGGTCTTCTTCTTCGGTACTTGCCCCTTGTCGCTCACCAACTCGATCAGACACATGGGAGCTGCGTCGCCACGACGAAAACCAGCCTTGACGATCCTGGTGTAGCCACCTTGTCGGTCCTGAAAACGCGATGCAATCTCAGCAAACAGTTTGTGAACCGTGTCCTTGCTGCGCACTACCGCCTGAGCCTGGCGGCGCGCATGCAGGTCGCCCCTTTTGCCCAGAGTGATCATCCAGTCCGTCCAGCGCCGAAGTTCTTTGGCTTTGGGTATGGTGGTAAAGATCCGCTCATGGTCGAGCAGGGAAGTCACCATATTGCGGAACATCGCCAGCCGGTGGCTTGTGGTTCTATTCAGTTTCCTGCCAGATATCCCGTGACGCATGGCTACTCTTGTTCCTTTCTCGCTTCAATCTCATCTCGACTGGGGAAACTGTCGAGTTTCATCCCCAGAGTCAATCCCATTTCAGCTAGGATTTCCTTAATTTCATTAAGAGATTTTCGCCCGAAATTCTTTGTCCTGAGCATCTCAGCTTCGGTTTTCTGTACCAATTCGCCGATATATCGGATGTCGGCGTTCTTGAGACAATTGGCTGAGCGCACCGACAATTCCAACTCGTCGACACTCCTAAAGAGATTCTCATTTAGTGATGGCTCGGCCTGGATCTCCTCGGCGTCCTCGATCTCTGCATCCTCCTCAAAATTGATGAACACCGTCAATTGATCTTTCAGGATCTTGGCTGCATAGGCCAATGCGTCTTCAGGTTTGACACTGCCGTCGGTCCAGATTTCCATGGTGAGTTTGTCGTAATCCGTAATTTGACCGACACGGGCTTGCGAGACATTATAGCTCACTTTTCGGATCGGCGTGAATATGGCATCAATAGGAACGGCACCAATGGGCTGGTTTTCTTCCGCATTCAGGTCGGCAGGGACATAACCCTTCCCCATTTTCACCGTCAGCTCCATCCTTAACTTGGCATCCTTAGCCAATGTACAGACGTGCTTGGTGGTGTTAAGCACCTGAACACCCGCCTCCCCACGGATGTCCCCTGCTGTTATGACGCCCTCGCCATCCCTTTCGATGACCAGTTGTCGTGGCCCTTCACCGCGCATCTTGAAACGTATTTCCTTGAGGTTAAGGATAACGTCAGTCACATCTTCAATCACACCCGGGATCGTGGAGAATTCATGGAGCACCCCCCCGATCTTGACGCTGGTAATGGCAGCGCCTTGTAACGATGATAGCAGAATTCTCCGCAGCGAATTCCCGAGCGTTGTACCGAATCCTCGTTCCAGCGGCTCGCAGGTAAATTTCGCGTACGTTTCAGGACTATCTTTGGTTTCGACTGCCAAGCGCTTAGGCTTGATCAACTCGCGCCAGTTTCTCTGCATGCCGTCTCCTCTTCGTAAAGAGCGGGAATGCAAACCTTTGCATAGCCCGGGCAAATCGCGGTTTTGGTTAGAAATAGGAAGGCTTTCAGTATGTCTGAAAGCCGCAATCTATTAACGATCAGGAAACCAAACAGCATTTACTTGGAATAGAGCTCGACCACCAATTGTTCCTGAACTGGGAGGTTCATCTCCTCGCGAGTTGGATGGGACTTAAAAACGCCGGCATACTTGGACTTATCCAACTCCAGCCAGGGTAGCAAACCTCGCCGCGGTAGCGCTTCCAACGCCTCGTTGATAACACCCAATTGCTGACTACCTTCGTGCACAGCGACCACATCCCCGATCCGCAGCAGGTAAGAAGGGATGTTAACCCTTTTGCCATTGACCAGAAAGTGATTGTGGCGCACCAATTGGCGAGCTTGCGCACGGGAGTTGGCAAACCCCAGTCGATAGACGGTATTGTCCAAACGTCGTTCCATCAGAACCAGAAGGTTGGTACCAGTAATCCCCTTCTGCCGATCAGACTCTTTGAAATAGAGTTTGAACTGATTCTCCAGTATTCCGTACATCCGCCGGATCTTCTGTTTCTCACGAAGCTGCAACCCATATCCGGACAGTTTCCCACGTCCTTGGCCATGTTGTCCAGGCGGGTAACTGCGACGTTCGTAGGCACATTTGTCAGAGTAGCAACGGTCACCTTTTAGATAAAGCTTCATGTTTTCACGCCGGCAGATGCGGCAAACCGAACCGGTGTATCGAGCCAAGGCAATTCTCCTTTACGCTTCTTCCTTAAGATAAGGGCTTTCAACCGTGTCGTTCCACCCCAGGGTCTCTTCCCGCTTGCGAAACGGACCGTCACCCATTTATACTCTGCGGCGCTTGGGGGGACGACACCCATTATGCGGAATCGCTGTGACGTCCTTAATCAGGGTAATATTGAATCCGGCTGCCTGTAGCGCCCGAAGAGCAGCCTCTCGTCCAGAGCCGGGGCCTTTGACGTACACTTCGATGTTCTGTACGCCGTGCTCCATCGCCTTCTTGGCCGCAGACTCAGCCGCCACCTGAGCCGCAAAAGGGGTGCTTTTTCGCGACCCCTTGAAGCCCTGACTACCTGAGCTGGCCCAAGCAATGGCATTGCCTGCCGCATCGGCGATGGTGATGATGGTATTGTTGAACGTCGATCGAATGTGCGCAACACCGTTCAGGATGTTCTTGCGCTCTTTTTTCTTTCGCGATGTCACTCGTGCCATAATTCAGATCTCTCCATCCTCGGTTACTTCTTGCGCTTACCCATAACGGAGCGGCGTGGCCCCTTCCGAGTGCGAGCATTGGTGTGTGTCCGCTGGCCACGCACCGGCAACCCGCGTCGATGCCGAAGTCCCCGATAGCAACCGAGGTCCATGAGCCGCTTGATGTTCATCGACACTTCCGTCCGAAGATCACCTTCCACCTTGCAGCTGGAATCGATGACCTGCCGGATCGTGGCGATCTGGTCGTCAGTCAAAACATCACTCTTGGTGTTCGGATCAATGTTCGCTTCATTCAGAATTTTCTGTGACGTAGATCGCCCAATACCATAGATGTAGGTGAGCGCAATCTCGATACGCTTGTTTTTGGGAAGGTCGATACCTGCAATGCGTGCCAATGCCCAATCCTCCGATCAGCCTTGTCGTTGCTTGTGTCTGGGGTTTTCGCAGATCACCCGCACTGTCCCATGCCGACGAATGATCTTACACTTTCGACAGATGCGTTTGACCGATGCTCGGACTTTCATGTTGTCTACTCCATTCGTTCGCGTCCAGAGGGTTGCCACCCATTGGTCCGCAAACCACAGTTCATGCCTTGGACCGGTAAACGATGCGTCCGCGAGTAAGGTCATAGGGCGACAGTTCAACAGTGACTTTGTCCCCGGGCAGGATGCGAATGAAGTGCATACGCATCTTGCCGGATATGTGGGCCAGCACCCTATGTCCGTTGGCTAACTCAACACGAAACATGGCGTTAGGAAGAGGCTCGATCACAGTTCCTTCGACTTCAATGGCGTCTTCTTTGGCCATGCCACCAAATCCTTTCCTGATGGGCCGCACTACCGACCGCAAAACAGCTTCCATCCGAAACACATAAATCTACTTGTTCTTGCCACCATTGTCAAAATCAATCTTCAAGCCGCGACAGAATATCAGGACCGTTCTCAGTGATGGCAATGGTGTGCTCAAAATGGGCCGAAAGCCCGCGATCACAAGTGACCGCAGTCCAGCGATCAGGGAGGATTTCCACTTCCGCCTTCCCTTGATTGATCATGGGCTCAATGGCCAACACCAGCCCCGGCTTCAGTTTGATACCTTTGCCAGGTAGCCCGTAGTTGGGAACCTGCGGGCTTTCGTGAAGACGCTGACCGATTCCATGCCCGACAAACTCCCGGACCACGGAAAACCCATGCTGTTCCACGAAGCTCTGAATTGCATGCGAGATATCAGAAAGGTGATTGTTGACCCTTGCCTGCTCAATCCCTTTGTGCAAAGCAGCTTCCGCCACCGAGCACAGTTCCGTGGCGTCTTGCTCAACCCGGCCCACCGGGACGGTGATGGCAGCATCACCATAGTAGCCGTCCACCACCACCCCGTAATCGATACTAATGATGTCTCCTTCTTTGAGACGCCTACCGCGCGAAGGCATACCATGGACCACTTCTTCGTTAACCGAAGTGCAGAGTGCATAGGGGAACCCATGGTATCCCTTGAATGCAGGCTTTGCGTTGCGTTGCGAGGCAAGCTCCTCACTCAACACATTCAGGTGCCACGTGGTGACATCCGGTCTGAATCTCCTCCTTGAGAACCTGCAGAATCTCCGCAACAATCCTGCAAGCCTTTCGGATCTTCTCGATCTCCCGCGGGGACTTAATTATGACCAAGAATCCCGCCTCTTAGCCCAAGACCTTGGTAATACGCCCAAAAATCTCTTCCATGCGGCCCGACCCCAGCAATCCCTCGCAGCTTCGCCTGATTCTGGTAGTAGTCGATGAGCGGTTTGGTTTGCTTGTCGTAGACTTCCAATCGCGATTTGACGGTGGTTTCGTTGTCGTCATCCCGCTGATAGAGTTCACCGCTACATTTGTCACATACCCCCGGTTTCTTTGGGGGATCAAACATCACGTGGAAACCAGCACCGCAGCTGCGGCAGGTCC
The DNA here is from genome assembly GCA_963802715.1 of uncultured delta proteobacterium. Lineage (GTDB taxonomy): Bacteria > Desulfobacterota > Syntrophobacteria > Syntrophobacterales > Syntrophobacteraceae > CAWDJT01. The sequence goes on along the minus strand of CAWDJT010000023.1, from coordinate 49,721 downwards.
GGCGCCCGGTCAGGCGGCCAATGAGTTCCTCATTGGGCACTTCAATACTGATCACATCATCAACTTTCTGGCTGAGACCGCTAAGCATGTTATCCAAGGCCTCCGCCTGGCTCACATTGCGGGGAAAGCCATCCAGCATGTAGCCCTTGGCACAATCACTTTTCTGGATCCTCTCCTTAACCAGGCCGATCACGACACTGTCGGGCACCAAAGCTCCTTTGTCCATAAATGTCTTGGCTTCAAGCCCCAAAGGGGTGCCTTCCTTGAGAGCAGCGCGCAACATGTCGCCGGTGGAGATCTGGGGAATACCATAGCGGTCAATCAATCGCTTTGCTTGAGTTCCTTTGCCTGCACCCGGTGGGCCCAACAGAATGATGTTCATCTGTCCTTCCTCCCTATCCCATCTCTGTGAGCTCGGCCAATCCTACGCCATGCCATGCCAACACAGGGCCACCGATGGCATGAGAGCCCACGGCAGACCTGCACAATCCATCAGCGACGCCCGCGAAGGCGCGATTTCTTGAGAAACCCCTCGTAGTTGCGGGTCAGCATATGGGCTTCTATCTGCGCCACGGTATCCATGGCCACACCCACTACAATCAGCAAGGCGGTCCCGCCAAAATAAAACGGAACATTGAATTTACTTAATGAGAAAAGTCGGCAGAACGCACACTACGGCCACATAGAGAGCGCCGCCCAAGGTAATACGACTAAGAACCCGATCGATATATTCAGCGGTAGTCCTTCCCGGACGGATACCTGGAATAAACCCTCCATGTTTCTTCATATTGTCCGCAACATCCAACGGATTGAACACGATGGCCGTATAAAAATAGCAGAAGAAGATGATGAAACCCACATAGAGGAGGTCGTGCAACCAATGCCCTGGCCCCAAGGCGGCGGCGGCGGACTGTACCCATGGAACATTGATGAAATTGGCAACCGTCGCCGGAAACATGATGATGGACGAGGCAAATATGGGGGGAATCACCCCCGACGTGTTGACCTTGAGCGGTAGATGGGTATTCTGGCCACCATACATCCGCCTTCCCACCACTCTCTTGGCATACTGCACCGTTATTCGACGTTGGCCGCGTTCCACATAGATGATGAAGGCGACCACGATCACCATCAGGACCACCAACAACAATACTGCAAAAATGCTCAACTCACTGGTTCGCGCCAGACGCCAGGTGTTGCCCAAAGCGTTGGGAATCCCCGCGACAATACCAGCAAAAATGATGAGAGATATGCCGTTACCGATACCACGTTCAGTGATCTGCTCACCCAACCACATGATAAAAGCGGTGCCCGAAGTGAGGGTGATCACCGTGATGATCCGAAATCCCCACCCAGGACTCAAGACCACCATTTCGCCACCGGGACCGGTCATTCCTTCCAGGCCCACGGAAATAAAGAAGCCCTGAATAATACTCAAAACCACAGTGCCATAACGAGTGTACTGGGTGATTTTCTTTCTTCCGGCATCCCCTTCCTTACTGAGTCGTTCTAAATGCGGCACCACCACGGTAAGCAACTGGAGGATAATGGAAGCGCTGATGTAAGGCATGATGCCGAGGGCGAACACCGACAATTGGCTTAGGGCGCCGCCCGAAAACATATCAAAGAGCCCCAGCAGCGTGCCCTGCGGCCGCCTTGAAAAAGGCCGCCAATGCCTCGTTGTTGATCCCCGGAGTGGGAACATGAGAACCGATGCGATACACCGCCAGCAACAGCAGACTCATGATTATTCGGCGCTTAAGCTCTGGTATCTTGCCGATATTTTGAAAACCCGTCAGCACTGCTTAAATCCCCTCTGACACTCTATATCAATTCAACCCGCCCACCCAGGGCTTCAATCTTGCTCCTGGCCGCCGCGCTAGCCTCATGCACACGTACAATCAAGGCCTTGTCAATCTCACCCTGAGCCAACAGCTTGATACCACTGCGAATCTTCTTGACCACTCCGGCCCGCATCAGTAATTCCGGCCCCACTTCGCTACCCTCAGCAAACTGCCCAAGGTCTCGAAGATTGACAATGGCGTAGGTCTTCTTGAAAATATTGGTGAAGCCGCGTTTTGGAATTCGTCGTTGCAGCGGCATCTGACCACCCTCAAACCATGGCGGCGTACCACCGCCAGAGCGAGCCTTTTGCCCTTTGGTTCCCTTGCCGGCGGTCGTGCCCAGACCTGAACCGGAACCACGACCGACGCGCTTTCTCGTTTTCTTTGCCCCAGGTGCTGGAGCGAGATCTTCAAGTTTCATCGAACAATCCATCCTGAGAGCTGCATCTCATGCTTGTTGTTCACTGATCTGAACCAAGTGCTGGACCTTGCGGATGGCACCCAGCATCTGTGGGGTGCTGTAAACGGTCACCACTTTATTCACATAAGTGAGTCCCAATCCCTGCAAGATCCTCCGGTGTTTTTCGGGTCGCCCAATAGGGCTACGGACAAGTTTCACCTGAATGGGTACACCCATCTGTCTACCTCCCCTGATTGACACGCATCAGGCTCTGATCTCCTGGGGATCTAGCCCACGCCGTCTGCCAACCTGCTCAGCGCTTCGCAGACTCTTCAAACCCTTCAGCGTGGCCTTCACCACATTATGCGCATTTCTGGAACCCAGGCATTTCGTCAAGATGTTGCCGATGCCAGAAGCCTCCATGATGGCTCGAACGGCACCACCGGCAATAATCCCGGTACCCTGGGAAGCGGGACGCAGCACCACGGTTGCCGCACCAAAAGACGCTACGGCTTCGTGGGGTATGGTCCCATTGATGATAGGTATCTCAAACATACCTCGCTTAGCACTGTCCAGCCCCTTGCGAATGGCTTCCGGAACTTCGTTGGCCTTGCCTAAGCCAAATCCGACTCTGCCGTTGCCATCGCCGGCTACGACAATGGCACTAAACGAGAACCGACGTCCACCTTTTACGACCTTAGCCACACGGCTGATGTGGACGACCTTGTCGATCAACTGCAGTTCGCTGGATTCCACTGACAACAAGCCTTGCCTCCTGAGTCTGTCCGTCGAAACGACGACAAAAGTGATCAGAAATCCAAACCGGTCTCGCGTGCCGAATCAGCCAGAGCGCGAACCCGGCCGTGATAGATGTATCCATTCCGGTCAAATACCACTTTGGCGATCCCTTGGCCCTTTGCCTTGTTGGCTATCATTTGCCCCACGCGTTGCGCGGCTCCAACTTTGCCCCGGACCGGCTCCTCTTGCTTGAACTCCGGCGCCACCGTTGAGGCCGACACCAAGGTCACACCCTGAACATCGTCAATGATTTGGGCATAAATATGTTTATCGCTACGAAACACACATAGCCGAGGCCGCTCTGAGGACCCTTGGATCCGTTTACGCACGCGCAGCTTGCGTTTTAGGCGTGCTACCGTGCGTGGATTCGTTTTTGAGGCCATGTTTCATTCCCCCTTGCTATTTCTTACCGCCAGCCTTGCCAACCTTGCGAAACACGCGCTCGTCCAGGTAGCGTATGCCCTTACCCTTGTAAGGTTCAATGGCTCGCAACTCACGGATGCGAGCAGCAGTTTGCCCCAGCAGCTCATTCTCAATGCCCTCCAGCCGGATTACATTCTGCTTTTCAATGGACGCTGTAATCCCCGACGGCAATGTGAATTCTACCGGATGTGAATATCCCAGACTCAGATTAAGGACGTTGTTCTGCAAATTGACTCGGTATCCGATACCAGCAATCTCCAGGCTCTTGGAGAAGCCCTGACTAACCCCCACCACCATGTTGCTGATCAGAGCCCGCATCAGACCGTGCAGGCCCCGGGTGGTATGGATATCGTCATGGCGCTTGATCACAATACTTTGAGCATCGATTAGGACATCCACTTTGGCGTTAACCGTACGTGACAAGGTACCTTTTGGCCCCTTGACCGTCAACACCTGTCCTTGTAACGAGGCCGTAACCCCCGTTGGCAAGGTAATGGGCCGCTTACCCACGCGTGACATCGTGTTGCTCCTCTCCATGTAGCTCTTGAAAATGCTCCCACCGCGGTTGATGTTTGTCAGCGGGCGCCGAAGCAGTTACCAGATCGAACACAACAATTCACCGCCAACCCGCTGTCTGCGCGCCTCGCGGTCGGTCATCAAGCCCTTGGAGGTAGACACGATGGCAATACCGAGGCCGTTCATTACCCGCGGCATACTACCGTGACCGACATACACTCTGCGACTGGGCTTACTGATGCGTTTCATGCTGGTGATACCGTTCTCCCGGTGCTCACCATACTTGAGCTGAATCCGGAGGATTCCTTGCTTTTCATCGCGTATGTATTTAAAATTTCGGATATAACCTTCTTCCTTGAGGATCCTGGCGATGCTCGCCTTGATCCCCGAAGCGGGAATATCCACCTTCTCGAACCGAGCTTTTTGCGCATTCTTGATTCGAATCAAGAAATCAGCAATGGGATCTGCTACGGCCATAAAAATGCACTCCTCCCACCATCACCACGTTTCAACAGACTACCAGCTGGACTTCACCACCCCTGGAAGCTCTCCATTGAGAGCCATGGAGCGAAAACAGATACGGCAAATGCCAAACCTGCGCAAAAAAGCCCGCGGACGCCCACAAAGGGGGCAACGATTGTACGCCCTAACATTGAACTTGGGCTTCCGATTGGCTTTTGCAATCATTGATTTCTTAGCCAAGGTCTCCTCCTTGATCGCATATCCAGAACCAGCGACGATCAACTTCTGAACGGCATGCCCAGCAGGGTGAGCAATTCTCGTGCTTGCTCATCCTTCTCGGCAGTGGTTACGATGGTGATGTTCATTCCCTTGATCTTGTCTATCTTGTCATAATCGATCTCAGGGAATATGATTTGCTCCTTGATGCCAACAGTGAAATTGCCGCGTCCATCGAAACCCCGTGGGGAGACCCCGCGAAAATCCCGGACTCGTGGCAACGCCACATTGACCAGCTTATCCATGAACTCATACATACGCTGGCCCCGCAGCGTGACCATGCAACCAATGGGCATGCCCTTGCGAAGCTTGAATGTGGCAATGCTCTGTTTGGCCCTTGTGATTACCGGCTTTTGCCCGCTGATCGCAGCCAGCTCTTCCGCGGCTGAGTCCAGGATCTTGATGTTCTGGATGGCCTCTCCCAAACCCATATTGAGTACAATCTTACTCAATTTGGGAATCTGCATCGGACTACGGTACTGAAACCGCTCCTTAAGCTTTGGGACAACCTCTACTCGGTACTTCTCTAGCAAGCGCGCCATGAATAACCTCCGCTGCCCTCCCTGCACTGTGGCATGTGGTGGACGCCGCTACTCGATGATCTCATTGCACTTCTTGCAGAAACGGACTTTCTGCTGGTCATCGAGGATTCTATAGCCCACGCGGGTAGGGTCGGTACATTTTGAACAAACCAGCATCAGATTTGAGATGTGGATCGGAGATTCTTTTTCGAGAATCCCGCCCTGGCGGTTCTGAGCCCCTGGGCGCATATGTCGCTTAACCATGTTCAATTTCTCGACAATTGCCCGGTCTTTCTTGGGAATGACTCTCATCACTCGGCCGCTCTTGCCCTTTTCCTTGCCGGCAATGACCATCACTATGTCACTTTTCTTGATGTGATACTTCTTGTGGCTCAGCATGAAATCCAACTCCATCATTCCCTATCAGAGCACTTCAGGTGCAAGCGAAATAATCTTGGTGAATTGCTTGGCACGCAACTCTCTGGCAACAGGGCCGAAGATACGTGTGCCGATCGGTTCTTTGGCTGCATTGATGAGCACCGCGGAATTCTCATCAAACTTGATGTAGGAACCGTCCGCGCGTCGCACCTCTTTCTTGGTGCGAACAATGACCGCTCTTAGGACATCACCCTTCTTCACCTTGGCATTCGGTATAGCTTCCTTCACGGACACCACCACAATGTCCCCGACTGTCGCATAACGCTTTCGGGTTCCCCCCAGCACTTTGATACAGTAGAGCAGCTTCGCACCTGAATTGTCAGCGGCATACAATCGGGTTTCCGCCTGGATCATGACTCATTCCCCCTCTGAACACGACGCCGCGCCAGGGTCTCAACGATTCGATGCGAGAACCCTGGTCGCCACATTGTGTGCCCATAGCCCGGCAAGTCGCTAAAGCAACTGAGCCTTTTCAAGGATTTCAACAACCACCCAGCGCTTGGTCTTACTCAAAGGCCGGCTCTCCTCAATGAGCACCCGGTCGCCCACCTGGCATTGATTCGCGGCATCGTGCACACTGAACTTGTTTCGACGGCGGATAAACTTCTTGTACTTGGGGTGAGGCACGATCCGTTCAACCGCGACCACCACCGTTTTTTCCATTTTATTGCTTGCCACCACGCCAACGCGGGTCTTCTTCTTTGCAGTGTCATCCATCTCTATTGCCCTTTCGCCATGGCCTTTGCTTCATGCTCGCGCAGCATGGTCAGCACCTGCGCGATGCCTCTGCGGGTCCTACGGATCTGTGCGTGGTTTTCCAGTTGGCCGGTGGCATGCTGAAACCGGAGATTGAACAGAGCCTCGCGGAGCTCCCTTTCCTTCTGGAGCAACTCATCCTTGGTCATTTCACGAAGACTAGCGATCTTCATATGATGTCCTGCCTTGTCACAAAGCGCGTGGAAACCGATAGCTTGTGAGAAGCCAGCCGAAAGGCTTCCCGGGCTTCAGTCTCTGGCACCCCTTTGATTTCATAGAGAACCCGGCCCGGCTTGACAACCGCCACCCACCCTTCAGGAGAACCTTTCCCCTTTCCCATGCGGGTTTCCGCGGGCTTCTTGGTAATCGGCTTGTCAGGAAAGATCCGAATCCAAATCTTGCCGCCACGCTTCACATATCGGGTTATGGCGATGCGCGCGGCTTCAATCTGCTTGGAAGTGACATAGCCGCACTGCAGAGTCTTCAAACCAAAGTCGCCAAAACTAACTTTGCTTCCGCGCTGTGCATTTCCACGCATGCGTCCTTTTTGCTGCTTGCGATACTTGATTCGCTTCGGTGCTAACATTGCTTACTCTCCTGATAGCTTGGGCGGCTGGCCGCACCTCAACCCCGACAACCGGTCTCCCCGTCGAAAAAGCTCAAAGGCCGCGTGCGGGTTAGATTAGCGTCGGGATACTGGGCAGCCTTAAGGCAAAATCTCCCCCTTGTAGATCCAAACCTTGACTCCGATCACCCCATAGGTGGTTTTGGCAAGAGCGACGCCATAATCAATGTCCGCTCTTAAGGTATGAAGGGGGACTTGACCCTCGCGATACCATTCCCGCCGGGCCATTTCTGCGCCTGCAAGCCGTCCCGCGCTAGCCACTCGTACTCCCTTGGCACCAAATTTGAGCGCTGCCGTAACCGCCCGCTTCATCGCCCGCCGAAACGCAATTCGCCGCACCAATTGCAGTGCTATGTTCTCCGCCACCAGCGTCGCATCCAATTCCGGACGTCTGACTTCCTGGATATCGATCAGGATCTCCCGGTTGAATCTCCGCTCCAAATCCTTGCGCAGAGCTTCGATCTCGGTCCCCTTCTTGCCGATGACGATCCCTGGTCGGGCGGTGTGGATCTTGATCTTGGCCTTGTTAGCCGCGCGTTCAATCTCCACCTTGGCTATCCCGGCGTGGTAAAGCCGCTCCTTGATATAGTTCCGGATCTTTCGATCTTCCTGGACAAGCTTGGGATACTCGCGATTGGCAAACCACTTTGAATCCCAGGTCTTGATCACACCCAAACGAAACCCAATTGGATGAACCTTCTGTCCCAAACTCCACCTCCAACGTCCCGCTTAATGAAGCAAACCTTGTCTCTTGCCCGTCTCAACCCGGCTCTAGCCGTCGGATAGAACCACGGTAACGTGCGAAGTCCGCTTGATGATGCGGTTCGCTCGCCCCATGGCTCGAGGCCTCCAGCGCTTCAGAGTAGGGCCGACATCCACGGTGATGGTCTTAACATACAAGCTCTCCATGTCCATGGTACGCGCATTTTCAGCGTTGGCTACCGCTGAACGAAGGGTCTTGTTCACCAGACGCGCTCCCTTCTTGGGCGTGAAACGCAGGATCGTAAGAGCTTCACTCACGGCCTTACCCCTTACCAAGTCAGCCACCAGCCTCACCTTGCTGGGTGAAATGCGCAGGTATTTGGTAACAGCTTTCGCCTCCATGCTTATTTCCCTCTCACGCGCGACTTCTTGTCGCCACCATGTCCGTAGAACGTTCTGGTCGGCGAAAACTCGCCCAGTTTATGCCCGACGGTATTCTCCGTAATAAATACGGGGATGAATTTCTTGCCATTATGGACCGCTAGCGTCAGGCCAACAAACTCCGGCACTATGGTGGATCTTCTCGACCAAGTCTTGATGACGCGCCGGTCACCGGTTTCCCTGGCCTTCATCACCTTTTCCATCAGGTGGTCATCGACAAAAGGACCCTTCTTCAGAGATCGAGGCACGACTTCTTCCTCCTAGCTGACACTGCTATTATTTACGGCGACGAATAATCAGCTGGTCGCTGCTTTTAGGCTTACGAGTCCGGTACCCTTTGGTGGGAACGCCCCACGGAGTACAGGGATGGCGACCACCAGAACTCCGACCCTCACCACCCCCCATGGGATGGTCTACAGGGTTCATAGCCACGCCGCGGACGTGGGGTCGCCGTCCCAACCAACGTTTGCGCCCAGCTTTTCCCAGGGACAAGTTTTCGTGTTCGATATTGCCAACCTGACCAATCGTTGCCCGGCAGTCGATGGGGACCATTCGCATCTCACCGGATGGCAACCGCAGAGTGGCGTGCCTTCCTTCCTTGGCCATCAGTTGTGCGCCAGAACCGGCGGAACGTGCCAATTGCCCGCCCTTGCCAACTTTCATTTCGACGTTGTGAACCACCGTGCCCAGGGGAATGCTGGCCAGCCGCAAACAGTTGCCGGGCTTGATGTCGGCAGTATCGCTGGTAATCACCGTATCCGACACGGCAAGGCCTACCGGCGCCAGGATGTATCGCTTTTCCCCATCAACATAGTGCAACAAGGCAATACGGGCGGAGCGATTAGGGTCATATTCAATGCTGGCCACTTTGGCAGGAATATCCAGTTTGTTTCGTTTGAAATCGATGATTCGATAGAGACGCTTGTGGCCCCCGCCTCTGTGCCATGCGGTAACGCGCCCCAAGTTGTTGCGGCCGCCGGTCTTCTTGAGCGGCTTCACCAAGCTCCGCTCCGGCGCTTGCTTGGTGATCTCGTCGAATGTCGCGTAAGTCTGGAATCTCCGGCCTGGAGAACGCGGATTGACCTTTCTGATACCCATGATAACCTCACCTGGGAACCCCGAGCGCCTTGAGGGTCAGCGCCTACTGCCGCACTGTGGCAGTCGTTGCCTGCTTGCCTCTCTTGGCTCTGAATCCTTGTTATGCCCCTTCGAAGAATTTCACTTGTTGCCCTGGTTTGATGGTCACAATGGCCTTCTTCCAGTCCGGACGTTTACTCAATATCCGGCCGACGCGTTTAACCTTTCCGCTCATGGTAAGGGTCGTCACGTTGACCACATCCACTTTGAAGATCTGCTCCACCGCCTGTTTGATCTCAATCTTGTTGGCACGCCGATCCACGTGGAAGAATAGCTTATTGAAGCTCTCCTTTTGCGTCGTGCTCTTTTCAGTGAGCAAGGGCCGTTTTAGGATCTGATAGGCTTTTTCCTTCATGACTGCAGAGCCTCCTCTATGGCCCCGATCGTTTCCTGGGTTAAGAGGACGTTGGGGTAGTTAATCAGATCATAAACGTTCAAACCCTCGGCACGCAGGACCTTAATATTGAACAGATTCCGTGCGGATTTCTCGATGATCTCGTCGCGTTTGCCGAGCACCAGCAAAGTCTTATTCAGTTCAAAACGCTTGATGATTGCCGCGAAATCCTTGGTCTTGATCCGTTCCAGACGTAACTCATCCAAAACCGTCATCTGCTGGTCCAGGACCTTCTGGCTCAAAGCCATCTTCAGCGCCAGTCTGCGAACCTTCTTGGGCACACGCTGGCAATAATCCCGAGGTTGAGGCCCATGGGCCGTGCCACCGCCTCGCCACAATGGCGAGCGGCTCGTTCCAGCCCGAGCCCGGCCAGTCCCTTTCTGCCTCCATGGCTTCTTACCACCACCGGCCACCTCACTGCGACCCTTGGTTTTGGCAGTGCCAGCACGCCGCTTGGCCAGTTGGTAGAGGACAACCTCGTGGAGAATGTGGGGCTTCACGACCACGGCAAAGATATCCTCGCTAAGCTCCCTTTGCCCCACAATTTCGCGATCCATACTGTAAATATCTACTGTTGGCATGGCGATCTATAAACCTTCCTCTGGCCACTCAGCTCTTGCTCAGGCTCATCTGACGCGGTTCGTCTTGCGAATAAGAACCAGACCATTACTCGGGCCCGGAACCGCACCCTTGATCAGCAGGAGATTGTCATCGTGATTGATATCCACCACCTTGAGATTCATGGTGGTCACGCGTTTGTTTCCCAGCTGTCCCGGCATTCGCTTGCCTTTCACGACTCGCCCGGGATAACTGGCGCAACCCGTCGAACCCGGTTCGCGAATGTTCTTACAGCCGTGCGTCACCGGCCCACGGTGAAAACCCCAGCGTTTGATGGTTCCGGCAAATCCCTTGCCTTTGCTGACACCAACTACGTCCACCCGTTCACCAATTTCAAAAATATCCGCCTGGATTTCTTCACCGGTTTGGTGATCGCTGGGGTCGGGCACGCGCACTTCGCGCAGGATTTCGAAATACCCCTTGCCAACCTTGTCCAAATGGCCGCGCAAGGGGCGGTTCACATGCTTACTCTTTCTGGTGCCAAAACCCATCTGCACCGCTCCATAACCGTCCCGCTGAGGAGTCTTTACCTGGGTGATGGTACAGGGTCCAGCTTGCACCACGGTTACCGGCACCACGGCGCCGTCTTCCGCGAAGACCTGGGTCATCCCCAATTTGCGACCAATAATTACCTTGATCATATCTGTTCGCTTTCTTCAGAATTGGCCGACCACTGACGCAACAACCGCACCCCTATAGACTGATTTCAACATGGACACCTGCTGATAGGTCCAGTTTCATCAAGGAGTCAACCGTCTGCTGAGTCGGGTCCAGAATATCAACCAGACGCTTGTGTACCCGGACCTCAAATTGCTCTCTGGACTTCTTGTCGATATGGGGCGAACGCAGCACGGTGTATTTCCGAATCCTGGTCGGTAGCGGGATGGGACCAGCGACGCGGGCCCCGGTCTTCTTGACCGTCATTACGATGTCGTTCGCCGACTGATCCAACAACTTATGGTCATATGCCTTCAAGCGGATGCGGATTTTTTGATTCTTCATCATGTGTGCTGTTCCCTATAGCGAACCGGCTGGCTCCAGGTTTACCCAGGAGGCCGGTTGGATGCCTCCAAGGTTACGCGATGACTTCGGTAAGGACGCCGGCGCCTACGGTGCGACCGCCCTCGCGGATGGCGAAACGCAGTTCCTTTTCCAGAGCCACCGGGGTGATCAGATGCACTTCCATGGCTACGTTGTCGCCCGGCATCACCATCTCCACACCTTCCGGCAACGTCACCACCCCCGTCACATCCGTGGTCCGAAAATAAAACTGCGGCCGATATCCATTGAAAAACGGCGTATGACGTCCGCCTTCCTCCTTCTTCAAGATGTAGACCTCGGCCTTGAACTTCATGTGCGGTGTGATGCTCCCAGGTTTGGCCACCACCTGGCCCCGTTCCACATCGTCACGCTTGGTCCCACGCAGCAACACCCCCACGTTGTCACCTGCCTGACCATGATCCAACGTCTTACGGAACATCTCCACACCAGTGCACACCGTCTTGGTCGTCGGGCGAAATCCCACAATCTCCACTTCCTCACTCACCTTGATCACGCCCCGCTCCACCCGGCCCGTTACCACCGTGCCGCGACCACTGATCGAAAATACATCCTCCACCGGCATCAAAAACGGCTTGTCAATATCGCGCACCGGCTCCGGTATATAGTCATCGATAGCACTCAATAGCTCAAACACACAGGCCGCCTCGGCACTGCCCGCATCATCGGTCTCCAACGCCTTCAACGCCGACCCACGCACGATCGGCACATCATCGCCAGGAAATCCATACTTGCTCAACAACTCCCGAAGCTCCAACTCCACCAACTCGATCAGCTCCGGATCGTCCACCATGTCCACCTTGTTCAAAAACACCACCATGAACGGCACTCCCACCTGACGCGCCAATAAAATGTGCTCCCGCGTCTGCGGCATCGGACCATCATCGGCCGCCACCACCAGAATCGCCCCGTCCATCTGCGCCGCCCCCGTGATCATGTTCTTGATGTAGTCCGCATGACCCGGACAATCCACATGCGCATAGTGGCGCTTGTCCGTCTCGTATTCCACGTGCGCCGTCGCAATCGTAATGCCACGCTCCCGTTCCTCAGGCGCCTTGTCAATCTGATCGAACGGCACATACTCCGCCTTCCCTCGCTTCGACAACTGCTTCGTGATCGCTGCCGTCAAGGTCGTCTTCCCATGGTCGATGTGACCGATGGTACCCACATTCACATGCGGCTTGGTCCGCTCAAACTTCTTCTTCCCCATCGCGTCTCCTCCTCGCTAATACCAAAACCCTATTCTTATGGTCCAGTCAAGCGGGCCATTGATTGCCTTCACCCTGCCGTGTCAAAAAACATCGTGGGGATTCACTTGCTGCCACCCCTCTGGAAACCCCAACCGCCTCATTGCCTACCAGCGATAATGAGCGAAGGCCTTGTTTGCCTCGGCCATACGATGAGTGTCTTCCCGCTTCTTGACGGATGATCCCCGATTCTGTGCAGCATCTTGCAGTTCACCGGCAAGCCTCTGAACCATGGTCTTTTCCGAGCGTGCCTTGGCATAAGAAATGATCCAGCGCATGGCCAACGCATTGCGACGGTCAGAGCGCACTTCCACCGGCACCTGATAGGTTGACCCACCCACACGCCTCGATTTCACCTCCACGATCGGTCTCACGTTGTCCATAGCCTTATGGAACACATCGAGGGGATCTTGCTTGGAACGTTGCTCAATTAAACCAAAGGCCCCGTAAAGGATGCGCTCAGCCAAGCTTTTCTTGCCCCTGCGCATCACCTTGTTGATGAACTTGGCCACCAGCTTGCTGTTGTATTTTGGATCCAGCAGAATATCTCGTTTGGCTACTTCTCTTCGTCTTGGCATCGCTTTCCTCAATCCCCTCGCAAATACGACGGTGCTTCATCCATGGGAGCCAGGTTGGCGGTGTTGCTCGAGGCTCGCCAGTGGTCACAACCAAGCACACGCATCACCGCTATTTGGGTCTCTTGGCACCATATTTGGAGCGCCCCTGTTTGCGGTCCGCCACGCCGAGAGCATCCAGGGTCCCTCTAATGATATGGTAGCGCACCCCAGGTAGGTCCTTGACGCGACCGCCGCGGATGAGCACGACCGAGTGTTCCTGCAGATTATGGCCAATACCCGGTATGTAAGACGTCACCTCGATCCCGTTGGTCAAACGCACCCGAGCGATTTTGCGCAGTGCTGAGTTTGGCTTTTTGGGCGTGGTGGTGTAAACACGCACGCAAACCCCTCGCTTTTGGGGGCACCCTTGTAGCGCCGGCGTACTTGATTTTTTCTTGATTTGCTCTCTGCCTTTTCGGACCAACTGATTTATCGTCGGCATGTCAACTCTTCTCCGCTTCGAACAGGAATAAACTCGGCAACTTGCCGGAAATGTCCCAACAGTCTGTTTCCCAACCCCAAAATCCTGTTTTTGTACATCCCGATTATGCTTATGTCAAGAGCTTTGGCATATACCCCTGCAAAAAACTGCCCCCAGCGTATCCAGTCCATCATGGCTTGGAGATTTCGCGGTAGCCCCGCAGCCCGCTTCCAGCCGGTATCAAGCGACCCATAATGACGTTCTCCTTGAGTCCGTTCAGATAGTCCACTTTACCAGCCGCGGCCGCCTCGGTCAGTACTTTGGTGGTCTCTTGGAAGGAAGCCGCCGAGATGAAACTCTCCGTGCTCAAGGATGCCTTGGTAATGCCAAGCAACAACGGTTCCGCCACTGCCGGCCGGAGCCCCTCTTCCAGGAGTTTTTGATTACTCTCTTCAAAAATGAATTTGTCTATGCTTTCGCCCATCAGAAAACCCGAATCGCCTGGTTCGGTGATCCGAACCCGCTTGAGCATTTGCCGGACAATGGCTTCGATATGCTTGTCATTGATCTTCACGCCTTGGAGCCGATACACTTGTTGTACTTCATCCACCAAATACTTGGCCAACTCCTTTTCGCCCCGAACCGCAAGGATGTCATGAGGATTGGCGGATCCATCCATGAGCGGCTCCCCGGCGCGGACGTAGTCGCCTTCATGGACACTAATGTGCTTGCCCTTGGGAATCAAATACTCGCGAGGCTCTCCCACCTCCGGACTGACCACCACTTTGCGTTTGCCCTTGGTGTCCTTGCCAAACCCGATGGTCCCGTCGATCTCCGAAATGACCGCATTTTCCTTAGGTTTGCGCACTTCGAATAGCTCCGCCACCCGTGGCAAGCCGCCGGTAATGTCCTTGGTCTTGGTAGTTTCACGTGGGATACGGGCCAACACATCACCAGGGAAGATCTGATTACCTTCGTTGACCATGATGATGGCTCCAACCGGCATGTAGTAACGGGCGTGGCCACCATCCCCGACACGTGCCGTTTTGCCCTTATCATCCTTGATGGAAATGCGCGGCCGGTTGTCGGCATCGCGGAATTCCACCACCACCTTGCTGGACTTCCCGGTCACCGGATCGACCTTCTCCTGCATGGTCTGCCCTTCGGCGAGGTCACCAAACTTGATGGTCCCAGCCACATCAGTCAGAATCGGAAGGGTGAACGGGTCCCATTCGGCCAGCAGTTGATTGGCCTCGATTCCCTGGCCATCCACCACTTTGAGTTTGGCGCCATAGATGATGACATATCGCTCGCGTTCCCGACCGGTTTCACTGACAACCGAGATTTCGCCGTTACGGTTCATAGCCACCAGATCACCGTCTCGGTTACGAACCGTATGCAGATTGACAAACCGGATCGTTCCCGGGTAGCGGTTGCTGATAGATGTCTGCTCGATACGCTTGCTGGCCGTGCCGCCGATATGGAAAGTGCGCATGGTGAGC
Source organism: uncultured delta proteobacterium (assembly GCA_963802715.1). Lineage (GTDB taxonomy): Bacteria > Desulfobacterota > Syntrophobacteria > Syntrophobacterales > Syntrophobacteraceae > CAWDJT01. The sequence goes on along the minus strand of CAWDJT010000023.1, from coordinate 34,524 downwards.
TGGGTGCCCGGCTCTCCAATAGACTGAGCGGCAATAATGCCGATGGCCTGACCGATCTCCACCAGTTTTCCATAAGCCAGATCGCGCCCGTAACACATAGCGCAAACCCCACGGCGACTCTGGCAAGTGAGCACCGACCGAATCCGAACTCTTTCCAGGCCGGCATCTTCAATGACCTTTACCGCCTGCTCATCGATCTCCTGCGCAGCCTCCACCAAAACATCGCCGGTCACTGGATCAACGATGTCCTCCAGAGCGGTACGACCCAGAATGCGTTCGCTCAACCGTTGAATGATCTCACCCGCTTCCAGCAGGGCTTCCACCTCGATCCCATCAATGGTTCCGCAGTCGCGTTCACTGATCACCACATCCTGAGAGACGTCCACGAGGCGTCGGGTAAGATAGCCTGAGTTGGCCGTCTTCAACGCGGTGTCGGCCAACCCTTTGCGCGCACCGTGGGTCGAGATGAAGTACTGCAGCACCGTCAGACCTTCGCGGAAGTTGGCAGTAATCGGTGTTTCTATGATTTCACCCGAGGGCTTGGCCATCAATCCCCGCATACCGGACAGCTGTCGCATCTGGTCTTTGCTGCCGCGGGAGCCGGAATCCGCCATCATGTAGATGGGGTTGAAGGAATCCATTTGCCGCGTCTTACCGTCAGCTCCCTTGACTTCCATCACGGCGATTTCCTTCATCATTTCCCCAGCGATGTCTTCCGTGCCCTTGGCCCAGATGTCCACCACCTTGTTGTATTTTTCACCCTCGGTAATCAGCCCTTCATTGTATTGTCGTTCGATTTCTTTGATCTGTTCAAAGGCATTGTCCAAGATACCGGCCTTTTGGGACGGAATCACCATATCCTTGATGCTTATGGAAATGCCGGATCTGGTGGCGAACTGATAGCCGAGATCCTTGAGACGGTCAGCTAAGAGTACCGTGGCCTTGGTGCCCGCCTTGCGGTAGCATTGGTCGATCAGCTGCGCCAAGGCTTTCTTATTCATCACCCGATTGATGGCGGAGAAGGGAAGCTCCGAGGGTAAGATTTCAGCCAGCAGAACCCGACCCACGGTGGTTTCCTGCAACTGGCCATCCATGCGCACCTTGATGTGGGCATGCAGTGCTACTTCACCCGAATCGTAGGCGCAACGTACCTCGCCGGGGCTGGAAAAGACCTGGTTTTCCCCCTTAGCGAACGGTTTCTCACGAGTCATGTAATAGATCCCCAGCACGATGTCCTGTGACGGCACGATGATGGGATCCCCATGAGCCGGGCTAAGGATGTTGTTGGTGGACATCATCAATACGCGAGCTTCGATCTGGGCCTCGATGGAAAGCGGCACATGCACCGCCATCTGGTCGCCATCAAAATCGGCATTAAAAGCGGTACACACCAGTGGATGGAGCTGGATGGCTTTGCCCTCGATAAGGATTGGTTCAAACGCTTGAATCCCAAGGCGGTGGAGGGTCGGAGCACGGTTCAGCATAACCGGGAATTCGCGTACCACCTCATCCAGAGTATCCCACACTTCCGGGGTTTCCTTTTCCACCAGTTTCTTGGCAGCCTTGATGGTATTGACGAAGCCCTTCTCTTCCAGCTTGTTGTAGATGAAAGGCTTGAAGAGCTCCAAGGCCATCTTCTTAGGCAGTCCACATTGGTGGAGACGCAGGTTGGGTCCAATAACGATAACGGTACGCCCCGAATAATCCACTCGTTTGCCCAGCAGGTTCTGACGGAACCGTCCCTGCTTGCCTTTGAGCATATCGCTCAGAGACTTGAGCGGCCGCTTGTTGGGGCCGGTGATGGTCTTGCCGCGGCGGCCATTGTCAAAAAGTACATCCACGGCTTCCTGAAGCATCCGTTTCTCGTTGCGAATGATGATATCGGGTGCGTTCAACTCCTGAAGCCGTTTCAAGCGATTGTTGCGATTGATAACCCGTCGGTACAAGTCATTGAGGTCACTGGTGGCAAAGCGCCCGCCATCCAGAGGCACCAACGGTCGGAGATCAGGCGGGAGTACCGGGATAACATCCATTACCATCCATTCAGGACGGTTCTCCGATTCGCGAAAGGCATCCACCACCTTAAGACGCTTGGCCAATTTCTTGCGCTTCGCCATGGAACTGGTCTGAGTCATTTCCAGGCGAAGCTCCACCGCCAGCTTCTCTAAATCCAGACTGACCAAAAGCTCCTTGATCGCTTCGGCGCCAATACCAGCAGTGAAGCGACTGCCATATTCCTGGACGCATTGGCGATATTTTTCTTCGGTCAGCAATTCATTGGCGGTCAGCGGAGTATCGCCCGGATCGATGACGATATAGGAATCAAAGTACAGAACCTTCTCCAATTCCTTCAGGGTCAAATCCAGCAGGTTGCCGATCTTGCTGGGGAGGCTCTTGAGGAACCAAATATGGGCAACAGGAGCCGCCAACTCAATATGCCCCATCCGCTCCCGGCGCACCTTGGACTGAATCACTTCCACACCGCATTTCTCACAAACCACGCCGCGATGTTTCATGCGTTTGTATTTGCCACAGTTGCATTCATAGTCTTTGGTGGGACCAAATATCTTGGCGCAGAACAGGCCATCGCGCTCCGGTTTGAAGGTCCGGTAATTGATGGTCTCAGGCTTCTTGACTTCACCGTAGGACCATTCGTGCACCTTCTCAGGTGACGCGAGCATGATCTTGACCGCATTGAAGTTCAGTGGATCCTTCGGCCGCATAAAAAGACTATACAGCTCTTTCAAAGTATCCTCCTTTTGGAGTCCGAGGGTTCATGAACCGGCACGGCAAGCCTCAAGCAACCAATTCCTGCGGAGGCCTGTCAGCCGCCATTCCTCGCGACCTTCCTTAATTCTTCTCGTCCTCTTCCAGCAACCGGACGTCCAGTCCCAGGGCTTGGAGTTCCTTGACCAGAACGTTGAACGATTCGGGCAACCCGGCTTCCAGGGTATTGTCTCCTTTGACGATCTTCTCGTACATGCGGGTACGACCGGCCAGGTCATCCGATTTCACCGTCAGAAACTCCTGGAGGGCATGGGCTGCACCGTAAGCTTCCATGGCCCAGACCTCCATCTCGCCCAAACGCTGCCCGCCGAACTGCGCCTTACCGCCCAAGGGTTGCTGGGTCACCAAGGAGTACGGACCGATGGAACGCGCATGGATCTTGTCATCCACGAGGTGGTGGAGTTTCAGCATATACATGACACCCACAGTGACCGGCTGGTCAAAGGCCTCCCCCGTTCGCCCGTCATACAGAACCGCCTGCCCGGTTTCGGGCAACCCGGCTTCCTTCAGGAAGGCCCGGATTTCGTCTTCGTCGGCACCGTCAAAAACCGGTGTTGCCACATGCAAGCCTTCACGGAAATCATGCGCAACGGTCTGCAGTTCGGCCTCAGAAGCACCCTCGAAATAGCTGGCGAACTCAAACTGGTTGTACAGCCGCTTCAGCTTCTCCTGGATTGATTCACGCTCTTTATGCTGCTCCAGGAGGTTGGCCAACTGCTCGCCAAGTCCGCGAGCCGCCCAGCCCAAGTGGGTTTCCAGAACCTGACCGACATTCATACGGGAGGGCACCCCCAGCGGATTGAGCACCACGTCGACCGGGGTGCCGTCCGCAAAGTGAGGCATATCTTCGATGGGAAGAATCCGTGAGACGACACCTTTGTTACCATGGCGTCCCGCCATCTTGTCGCCCACCTGCAATTTGCGCTTGACCGCCACATAGACCTTGACCATCTTGATCACACCTGGTGGCAGTTCATCGCCGCGCTTGAGCTTGTCAATTTTTTCCTCGAAAACCCCCTTGACCAGCTCAGTTTGCTCCCGATAGCTCTCGCAGATGGCTTCCACTTCCAAGTAGGCGGCCGGATCGGTGCCAACGTTCAGCTGTCGCCAAACGGTGCTGGGCAGATCGGTCAGGATATCTTCGGTCAGCACCCCTCCGTCCTTGAGATAGACCTTCTTGCCGTCCTTGATGGTTTTCTCAACGGTCCGCCCGCCCAGAATGCGGGTTAGTCTCCTGGCCGTGCTTTTCTTGATAATCTCCAATTCATCCCGCTGGTCCTTCATCAACCGAGCAATCTCTTCATCCTCAATCATGCGGGTGCGTTCATCCTTGTCCACACCCTTTCGAGAAAAGACCTTGGCATCAATGACGATCCCTTCCACACCGGGTGGAACTCGCAGGGAGGTGTCCTTTACATCGCTCGCCTTCTCTCCGAAAATGGCGCGCAACAACTTCTCCTCCGGGGTCAGCTGAGTTTCCCCCTTGGGTGTCACTTTCCCCACCAGGATATCATTGGGTTTGATGTAGGCTCCAATGCGGATGATACCGCTTTCATCCAGATTCTTCAGAGCTTCTTCACCCACATTGGGAATGTCGCGAGTGACCTCTTCCTTGCCCAGCTTGGTATCCCTTGCCACCAGCTCAAATTCTTCGATGTGGATGGAAGTATAGACGTCTTCGCGGACAATACGCTCGCTCATGAGAATGGAGTCTTCGAAATTGTATCCTCCCCAACTCATGAAGGCCACCATAACGTTTCGTCCCAGTGCCAGCTCGCCGTGGTCGGTGGACGTCCCATCGGCAATGATCTGCCCGACGCGGACCACGTCCCCCCGCTTCACCAAGGGCTTTTGATTCATACAGGTGTTCTGGTTGGAACGCTGGAACTTCGTCAGTTTGTAGATATCCACCGCACTGCCCGTGGAGATACCGTCATCGGTGGCGCGGACCACAATGCGAGTGGCATCGACGTATTCCACGACCCCGTTGCGTCTGGATATAATGGCAACCCCGCTGTCCCTGGCCACTACGCGCTCCAGGCCGGTCCCGACGATCGGAGCGCGGGTCTGCAGCAACGGAACCGCCTGCCTTTGCATGTTGGAACCCATGAGTGCGCGGTTGGCGTCATCGTGTTCTAGGAAAGGGATGAGCGACGCCGCCACACTTACCAACTGGTTGGGCGAAACGTCCATGTAACGGATTTCATCTGGAGGCACCATGACGAACTCACCAGCTTTCCGTGCTGACACCTGCTCCCTCATGAACCGACCACGATCATCCAAGGGGGCATTGGCCTGGGCAATGGCATAATCCTTCTCGTCCATGGCGGTCAGATAGACAACGTCGCTGCTGACCAGATTGTCCTTAGCCCTCCGATAGGGGGTTTCAATGAAACCATAGGAATTGACCCGGGCATAGGTGGACAACGACACGATGAGACCGATGTTGGGACCTTCCGGTGTCTCAATGGGACAGATCCGACCGTAATGGGTGGGGTGGACGTCACGCACCTCAAATCCGGCGCGTTCTCGAGTCAGACCACCCGGACCCAGGGCGCTTAACCGGCGCTTGTGGGTAATCTCCGAAAGCGGATTGGTTTGGTCCATGAACTGAGATAGCTGACTGGTGCCAAAGAACTCCTTGACCACGGCCGATACCGGTTTGGCGTTGATGAGGTCGTGGGGCATGAGCGCTTCGATTTCCTGAAGACTCATGCGTTCCTTGATCGCCCGTTCCATCCGTACCAAACCAATGCGGTACTGGTTCTCCAACAACTCACCCACCGCTCGGACACGACGATTGCCCAGATTGTCAATATCATCCACAGCCCCTTGAGAATCCTTGAGTCGAATCAGGTGGCGGACCGCCTCCAGAATGTCTTCACGACGCAGGGTCCGATGGTCAAGGGGTGTGCCCAGACCTAGCTGCAGATTCAGTTTCAATCGGCCCACTTCCGACAGATCGTAGTGCTCCGCACTAAAAAACAGCTTGTTGAAGAACTCGTTAGCCACCTCAGGGGTAGGAGGATTGCTCGGGCGCAGGCGGCGGTAGATCTCCAGAAGTGCTTCCTCTTTATTGGTTACCTTGTCCACCAGCAGGGTATTGCGAAATGACGGGCTGATGTCCTGCCCTTCCACATGTAGCAGCTCCAGTTGCGCGATTCCCCGTTCGCGCAAATCCAAGAGCAGCTTGTCGCTCACCGCTTCGTTGCATTCGGCCAAGATTTCCCCGGTGCCGTAGTCGATGACATCGTGAGCCAGTATCCGACCGATCAATTCCGCCACTTTCATCGGCAACCGTTCGATCCCTGCTTCCTGGAGCTTTTTCAGGGATTGTTTGCCCAGCTTTCGATTCTTCTTGACAATCACTTCTTTCGTCTGGGGGTGAACGATATCCTCTGGGGCTCGAGTACCCACAAGGATTTCCGGAATCAGTTCCTTCTGAGCCCGCTCCTCATCAATGAGATAGACGCGTTCGATCGGGTAGAAATAGTTCAACAGATCTTCCGTGGAGTAGCCCAGTCCCTTAAGAAGCACCGTGACCGGCAGTTTTCGCCTGCGGTCAATGCGAACATGGAGAATATCCTTCGCGTCAAATTCCAGGTCCAGCCAGGAACCGCGCAGAGGGATGACACGCGCCGAGTAGAGTACCTTACCACTCGAATGAGTCTTGCCACGGTCATGGTCGAAAAAAATGCCGGGAGATCGATGCAGCTGACTCACCACCACCCGCTCCGTGCCGTTGATGATGAACGTGCCGTTTCCGGTCATCAAAGGCAACGTTCCGAAGTAGATCTCCTGTTCCTTGATGTCTCGAATCGAACGATGGCCACTTTCCTTTTCCACGTCATAGACAACTAGTCGAACCACAATCTTTAGCGCTGCTTCGTAGGTCATGCCACGAGCCAGGCATTCATCCACATCGTACTTGACGACCCCAAAACTATACTGGACGAACTCCAACGACGCGGTGCCGCTGAAGTCTTGTATGGGGAAAACGCTTTTGAACACCTCCTGTAGCCCTTTGTTTTCGCGGGCTTCCGGGGGAACATCCCTTTGGAGAAAGAGGTCGTAGCTCTCTTTCTGCATCTGGATGAGGCTTGGAATGTCTATGATTTTCTTGATCTTACCGAAATTCTTACGAACTCGATACTCGTGGGTCAAAGCCGTTGCCATGATCTCTCCTGCAACTGACGAGAGCCAAGCGCAAGCACCACCGGTGTTTGGCTGGCACTCATTTCGTCATCCGCAATGGGCCACATCGGGTTTCTTAAAGACGGCAAAACCCCAAGACAGGGCGCTAGATAACGATCGAACTTCATACATTGGAAACACTCTAGTGGATGCCGGGAAAAACCAAATATCGGAAACCGGCCTCCATTTGGTCTTGGCCGGTTTCCGATATTGGACAAGAACCGCGTTTCTATTTGATCTCTACCGTCGCGCCGGCGTCAGCAAGCTGCTTGGCAATGGCTTCCGCTTCTTCCTTGGGAATGCCTTCCTTCACCGTGCCCGGAATATTCTCCACCAAATCCTTGGCTTCCTTGAGACCCAAGCTGGTAATGGCACGGACTTCCTTGATCACGTTGATCTTCTTGTCACCCACTGCGGTAATCAAAACAGTAAACTCAGTCTGCTCTTCCACCGCCGGAGCAGCCTCACCCGCCATCATCCCCGGCATTGCAGCCATGGCCAGCGGTGCCGCGGCACTCACGCCGAAGCGTTCCTCCAATTCCTTTACCAGCTCACTCAGTTCCAAAACGGTCATATTTTCGATAAACTTGATCACATCTTCTTTGCTGACGGACATCATGATACTCCTTGTCAAATTAATCTTGTTCTTTTTCCCGTTGAATGGCTGCCAACACGCCCACAAAAGCTCGCGGAACCCCGCTCAAGACCGTCACCAACCCAGTCGGCACCGCATTGAGGGTCCCCAGGAGTCTGCCCAGAAGCACCTCCCGCGACGGCATTTCGGCCAAGGCTCCCACCTGGTCGGGGGACAGCAATCGTGTTCCCAACGCTCCAGCCTTGATCTTCAGCTTGGCGTTGGTCTTCATGAATCCCTTGAGCAATCTCGCCGGAATGGTGGGGTCGTCGAAGCCGATGGCAACTGCACAGGTACCCTTAAGAAACGGTTCCAGCACGGACGTCCCCGTTTCATGACCAGCCAAGCGCATCAGGGTGTTCTTAACCACCCGGTATTCCACCTGCTGTGCTGCCAAGACATCGCGCAACTCGGTCACCTCTGCCACGGTAAGTCCCTGGAAATCGGTGAGCACGGTCGCGCTGGCGCGCTGCAATTTGTCATGCAGTTCTGCTACCAATCGCTCTTTGGTTGTACGATCCAATGGTTAGCTACCCTCCCTTCTCCTGCCGGCGTGCGATCTCGTTGCCACTCAAACGGTATTGCTATCCGTGAGCCAGATTTGGTCCTGTCAAACATCTCGGCTGGTTCCACTACCCAATGGAATTAAATCTCCACCAATCCTGGAGATACCAGCGGTCTTGGATGGCTGAGGGCACCAATCGGCAGATAATCGTGTTGTTAGCACCAGTCCATACTTCCATCCCCATGAATCCCCAGGCGCCATGAATCTCTCGGTCCACTGTCGTTGAAACCGGGCGTTAACACCTCAGGCCCTTCCTCTTGCGACGACGGGTCATCGATGGGAACGCATTGAACCTGAGGAACTCAGAGTCTGTCGCAACCAACGCGCGCATGGGGCACGGCACTCACCATGTCACGCTGTCAATGATTTCACCGCCAGGGGATCAATCTGGACCCCGGGCCCCATCGTGGTTGAAACGGCAATACCACGTACATAGGCACCTTTGGCGGCAGTTGGTTTTAGTCGCATGAGGGTGTCGATCAAGGTGGATATATTCTGCAATAGTTTCTCGGCACCGAAGGATTTCTTGCCGACCGGAGCATGTACGATCCCGGTCTTTTCCACCCGAAAATCCACCTTGCCGGCCTTGATCTCCTTAATGACTTTGGCAACATCAAAGGTGACGGTACCCAATTTGGCATTGGGCATCAACCCGCGAGGCCCCAAGACTTTGCCGATCTTACCCACCTGCCCCATCATGTCGGGAGTAGCTACGGTCTTGTCGAATTCCAGCCAGCCCTCTTTGATCTTGTCGATCAGTTCCTCACCACCCGCATGGTCAGCCCCCGCATCCAGCGCTTCCTTGACCTTCTCGCCCTTGGCAAAGACCAGGACGCGGACTTCCTTGCCCAGCCCATTGGGGAGCACAACAGTTCCTCGCACCATCTGATCGGCATGCCTCGGATCCACTCCCAACCGAATCGCGATATCAACCGATTCGTCAAAACGAGCATAGCTGGATTCCAACGCGAGCTGCAAACCTTCAACGAAATCATAACGTTTGCCCGGGTCAATGTTGGCACGAGCATCTTTAAATTTCTTCCCTCGTTTCGGCATACTCCATCTCCACCAACCTGCATTTCAAGCCATTTGCCAACGGCCGTCGCTATTCAATGGTAATCCCCATACTCCGAGCGGTACCTTCTATGGTCCGAACCGCAGCCGCCAAATCCCTGGCGTTGAGATCCGGCATCTTAAGTCGGGCGATCTCTTCCACCTGGACTTTGGTCAGCTTCGCCACTTTATTGCGGTTGGGTTCATTGGAACCCTTTGCAATCTGCGCCGCTTTCTTTAGCAGCACCGCGGCAGGAGGGGTCTTAGTAATGAAGGTAAACGAGCGGTCCGCAAACACCGTAATCACAACCGGGATGATCATCCCCTCTTGGCCCTGGGTCTTGGCATTGAACGCCTTACAGAATTCCATGATGTTGACGCCGTGCTGCCCAAGGGCCGGACCGATGGGCGGCGATGGGTTGGCCTGCCCGGCTGGAACCTGCAGTTTGATATTCGCCACAACCTTTTTTGCCATCCTGAATCCAGCTCCTTAACTATCTGATTAATTGAAAAAATGTTCTAGACTCGGTTGACCTGCATGAAATCCAACTCAACCGGCGTGGAACGACCAAATATGCTCACCATCACCCGAACCTTGCCTTTTTCCGGAACGACCTCATCCACAATACCCGTGAAGTTGGTGAAGGGTCCATCCACCACGCAAATTTCGTCACCCTTTTCGAACTGGAATTTGGGGCGAGGTTTCTGGGTACCCTCTTCCATCTGGTTGATGATCGCCTGAGCTTCCTGCTCGGTGAGCGGGATGGGGCGATCCTTGCCACCCAGAAAACCCGTTACCTTGGGCGTATGCCGCACCAGGTGCCAGGTTTCGTCGTTGAGCTCCATATGGACCACGATATAGCCTGGATAGAACTTACGCGCAGACGTCTTACGCTTGCCTTTGACCAGCTCGACAACCTTTTCGGTGGGCACCAGGATTTGGTCAATGAGGTCCTCCTTGCCGGTCAGTCGAATCCGCTCCTGCAAGGCAAGTTTTACCTTGTGCTCAAAACCAGAATATGTATGGACAATATACCAAAGCTTCACCACTATGGCTCCATTGCTTGGGAAAATCCGTCTCGGAATCGGTCATCACGGAAGCAATCCCGCCGCCTTCCTCATCCTCGACTCAGCAGTGCCGGCCCTGTCATCCGACCAATAACCGCACCAACCGACTTAAGATTGAATCCACCAAACCCAAAAAGAGCGATGCAAGCAAAACGATCACCAGGACCACCGAAGTAGACCCAATGGTTTCTTTACGAGAAGGAAACACCACCTTGCGGAGTTCATGCACCACTTCTCTGAGATACTGGACACAACGCTTCCACCAGCCAGCCAGTACACTGAATGGACCGGGCCTCTTGGGAGCCTTTTTCTTGCCGCTTTCCACGACCTTCGGCTTGCTTCGCTTCGGGCCACCGGAGGGAGTCTTCGGCTCCTTGGCTTCCCTGATCGCCTGTACCTTCGGTTCTTGTTCGAGCTTCTTTTCGGGCACTTTTGCTGCCTTCATCTGCCTTTGGCTCTTCCTTGCAAGGTTCAACCCCGGCAAACCGACTGTCCATCATACTTTGGCAAGCCAGAGGCTGAAACCGGCACCTGGGATTCACGATACCGTGAATTGGGAACCGCGCCACCAGGACCAGGACCATTGGCGGTCATCGACCTGCTGTCAACCCAGCATAGCTAATACTGCAATCGCACCCTACTTGGTTTCTTTGTGCTCGGTATGTGCGTGGCAAAACTTGCAGTATTTTCGAAACATTAGTTTTTCCGGTGTAGTCCGTTTGTTCTTGGTTGTCGTATAGTTACGGCGCTTGCACGCAGAGCAAGCCAATGTCACCAGAACGCGCATGATTCTTACCCTTTTCGGTTACGCGATGACTTCGGTAAGGACGCCGGCGCCTACGGTGCGACCGCCCTCGCGGATGGCGAAACGCAGTTCCTTTTCCAGAGCCACCGGGGTGATCAGATGCACTTCCATGGCTACGTTGTCGCCCGGCATCACCATCTCCACACCTTCCGGCAACGTCACCACCCCCGTCACATCCGTGGTCCGAAAATAAAACTGCGGCCGATATCCATTGAAAAACGGCGTATGACGTCCGCCTTCCTCCTTCTTCAAGATGTAGACCTCGGCCTTGAACTTCATGTGCGGTGTGATGCTCCCAGGTTTGGCCACCACCTGGCCCCGTTCCACATCGTCACGCTTGGTCCCACGCAGCAACACCCCCACGTTGTCACCTGCCTGACCTTGATCCAACGTCTTACGGAACATCTCCACACCAGTACACACCGTCTTGGTCGTCGGGCGAAATCCCACAATCTCCACTTCCTCACTCACCTTGATCACGCCCCGCTCCACCCGGCCCGTTACCACCGTGCCGCGACCACTGATCGAAAATACATCCTCCACCGGCATCAAAAACGGCTTGTCAATATCGCGCACCGGCTCCGGTATATAGTCATCGATAGCACTCAATAGCTCAAACACACAGGCCGCCTCGGCACTGCCCGCATCATCGGTCTCCAACGCCTTCAACGCCGACCCACGCACGATCGGCACATCATCGCCAGGAAATCCATACTTGCTCAACAACTCCCGAAGCTCCAACTCCACCAACTCTATCAGCTCCGGATCGTCCACCATGTCCACCTTGTTCAAAAACACCACCATGAACGGCACTCCCACCTGACGCGCCAATAAAATGTGCTCCCGCGTCTGCGGCATCGGACCATCATCGGCCGCCACCACCAGAATCGCCCCGTCCATCTGCGCCGCCCCCGTGATCATGTTCTTGATGTAGTCCGCATGACCCGGACAATCCACATGCGCATAGTGGCGCTTGTCCGTCTCGTATTCCACGTGCGCCGTCGCAATCGTAATGCCACGCTCCCGTTCCTCAGGCGCCTTGTCAATCTGATCGAACGGCACATACTCCGCCTTCCCTCGCTTCGACAACTGCTTCGTGATCGCTGCCGTCAAGGTCGTCTTCCCATGGTCGATGTGACCGATGGTACCCACATTCACATGCGGCTTGGTCCGCTCAAACTTCTTCTTCCCCATCGCGTCTCCTCCTCCGACTCAAGTTCATTCGCCGATAACAAACTGTCCCTCTAAACCAGAACGCAATGACAAAACTAACCGCAATGATGAACCAGGGCAATCCGAAGGGAGCTCAGTGGCTGGATTTCAGCCAGCAGTGCGGCAAAAAAGATGGAGCCCACGACCGGGCTCGAACCGGTGAACCTCTTCCTTACCAAGGAAGTGCTCTACCTCCTGAGCTACGTGGGCCCTTATGTTAACGTCGGATGGTACGCGAGAGGGGGTACTCACAATTGATGGACAGGCTTCAGAACAGGCCATCCCAGTAGCGACTCACATCTCTAAGCGGTTCCACCGCTCATCCCTCTAACGGTTGTAGTCCAAACGACAATGGCCCACCACCAGCTTGCCACTATCTCCTACATGGATCCCTTCATTGGTGGAGAGGGGAGGATTCGAACCTCCGAAGGCTTCGCCGGCAGATTTACAGTCTGCTCCCTTTGGCCACTCGGGAACCTCTCCACGCCACCCCTGCATTCCCAGAGGCGTACTAATCTGAATTTGTCTACGTATCACATCAAGGATCGGCTAGGCAACCCCAAAATTATTGTCGATACCCTGTGGCATTCCTGCTGCGGTTCTGATGTTCACTGCCTCGGAGAACCTCTGTAGAAAGGCGGCCTTCGATCGTGATTCTCCTCGCCGGTATTCCTGCGAATTTAGACCCGCTCGCCACAGGCACCGACTGGTTCAAAACGAGACCGGCTCTCTAACACACCGGACCGAGCCGTGGCAATACCTATTTTTTGTGGCCCCTGGTCATATGGAACCTCTGCTCACTTGGCCTTCTATCTGATTAACAGGCACTGAACCCTACCAGCAAGACTAACTTCTTGACAACGTTTCCTCGATTGAGACTATAATTTGTTTGCCGACTTAGGATTTCCAACAAACTACAGGCACCGAATTCAGATAGGGTTTGCCCGACATGAAGACCCCACCCACCATCGTAGTTCAGATCGTGCACATTCATGGACCGCACAAGGGCGACATTCAAGAATTCACTGGCGACGCCATCATCATTGGCCGCCACCCTTCCTGTCATGTGCGCTTTCCCGCCGACCTTACCGCGGTCTCGCGCAAGCATGCGGAAATCGTTAGAGAGGGCAACCGTTTCAAGATTCTGGACAAGAACAGCACCAATGGAACGTACGTCAACGGGAAGAAGATCAGCGAGGCGTTCCTCAAAGATGGGGATGTCATCGCCTTTGCAGAGAGCGGCCCCAAAGTCAGCTTCCTGACCCAGATGCAGGAATCGCGGGTTGTCGCGGAACAACCGCTGGGCACCCCCAAGCCTGAACAACCGCCGGTCTCCCCCAAACCGGACGCGGAAACCGAGGAAGTCCCGGTGGGCAATGTGCGGATGCCCTTGGTGGTGCAGTACGGGCCAACGCTGCGCTCCTTCAAGGAACTGCCCATTGTGATCGGCAAAGGTTCCCGATGTGATCTGGTGCTTCCGCATCCTGCGCTTTCCGATCGACACGTCCAGGTCTTCTTCTGGCAGGGGCGTTATTATGTCAAGGACCTGACCGGCCAAAGGGCGGTTCGCGTAAACCAAAGTCCCATTGGTGTGCAGGCGCCTCTAAATGCCGATGATGAACTATCCTTAAGCCCTCAAGGCCCGACCTTCCGTTTTCTCGGTGAGGGTCGGCTGATGGAGTTGGAGCATCCCGACCGGGAAGGTGAGCGGCCGGACCCTGAAAAAGACCGCCAATCCAAGCAAGAGGGCAAACCCGGCGCTTCGGATTCTAAACCCTCGCCTTCGCTTTTCAAACGATTCTTCCAATAACAGACACTTGCGGTTTTCACTCGGGGAGCATGATGCTTCGCCGCCTTCAGCCCGTTACCACCGGCGATGTTGGTAGTCCGGCAACTTCTCCCAGAATCACCGTGATATTGTCATGGCCTCCTGCAGAATTGGCCAATTCGATGAGTCGATCTACCTTGTGGGGGAGGGCTGACTCGGCGCCAAGAACTTGCCTCAAAACACCATCATCCACCATGTCGGTAAGCCCATCGGAGCAAAGCAAGAAAAGATCGCCCATCTGGATCCTGCCGCGAATCAAATCAAACGCCAAAACCTCATTGGTTCCCACGGCTCGGAGGATAACATTGCGCAGGGGGTGCTTCCTGGCTTCCAAGGCGGTAATGAGTCCCTGGTCGAGTTGTGACTGAACCACGGAATGGTCATTGGTCAACCTCTTCAGCTGGCCGCTCCGAAACAGGTAGGTGCGGCTGTCTCCCACATGGCCCAGCACATAGCCATGATTAAGAAAAACCAGGAGCTCAGCGGTGCACCCCATGCCTTTGTGCGCCGGGTTGTTGGAAGCATCAAGCAGGATTCGCTCATTGGCAACTCGATAAGCTTTCTCAACCAACCCGACAATCTCCTGCTCGGACCGCTGCTGTAACCGCGCAAAGGTTTCCACGACCGCTTCGGCAAAGAATCGACTAGCGAGTTCGCCGGCGGCCGCACCGCCCATGCCATCCGCAAGCGCACACAGATCCAGCTCCGAGAGGATGACAAAAGCATCTTCGTTGTCTAAACGCCGGATGCCGGTGTCCGTCTTGCCATACAAACGTGTTTCAATCATGTCGATCTCTGATCAAATGGGCGTTACCCATTTCAGGCGGGGTTTGCAGAACAACTCCAAACGACTTGCCATATTCACAAAACCCACAATACCAAGACTTTCCGTGCTGGCCAGGGGTTTAAGGGGACACCTGCGGCGGCAAGAGGAAGCCTTGCTGGATAAGCTGGCGCAACAAATTGCAGACCTGCGGCTCGATGGTGGCGGTCTCGGATTGCAGAGCTTCGGCCACCTCCGCCACTAATTCGCCCAGATGGCGCTGGCCGTCGCAGTGGAATACCAGCCTGGCCATCAGCGGATCCACGTTGCCGGCATAGGCCAACCCGCGCGACAGGCGCAAGGTAGCCCCTTCCTCCACCATCAGCTGCTCGCCTGGAGCCCAAATCTGTTCCAGGCGCACATCCGGAGAAACCCGTACCGGTGTATTGAGAAGGGCCGAATCGTTCGGACGTGTCGCCAGAAAATCCGTCAATGCAAAACCCAATGCCACATGTTCACCGGCCGCGCCAATCATTTTGGGCGGGGCTTCGTCAGCGCGAAACCAATTGCGCGCCCCACTTCTCCGCCGCATGGTAATCAGGCCCGCACTGATGGCTTCGATCCCCAACTCCCGGTAATACGCCATCCATTTTTCAAAAAACCGGGCATGCTCGTCCGGATGTAACGCTTCGGTGTGCCGGATCCAGGTAGAGGCATAGACGGCGGCATCGCGGCGTTCCGCGCGCATGACCCAGGCGTCGCAACCGCTTCCGGCAAACCAAGTGGCCAGCCGTTCGCGCCAATCCTGATCGGACGGTTCCACCCAGTTGCACAACATCTGAGCAAACCCTCCTTCCTCCAAAAACTTCGGGATTTCTTGGACGATCCGTTGGCAAATCTGATCCCCAGGCATGCCGCTGTCCCGGTAGATATACCGGGTGTCCGGTGAAACCACGAAAGGGGGATTGGTCACAATCAAGTCAAAACGCTGACATCTCACCGGATCAAACAAATTCCCTTCAAGACACTCCACCTGTTCCATGCCGTTGAGTCTGGCATTGAAGGCCGCCAGCCGCACCGCGCGGGGATTGCGGTCCACGGCCAGCACCCGCTGGCTGTGCCGGGCAGCAAACAGTGCCTGAAAACCGCAGCCGGTGCCCAGGTCCAGCGCCTGCCGGCAGGGTTTGCGCACCGTATGGCAGGCAAGGGTAATGGAACTCTTGCCGATCCCCATGACATAATCGCGGGCCGAGCTAGTGCCCAGCCGCTTGGGAGGGTCGAAGGCAAACAACAGGCCCTGATAGGGCATCAAGTTAACCGTAGCACCTACCTTAGAATCGTCTCCCTGGAGCAACCCCGCTGCGGTGAGGTCTTCAACGGTCATGGGTAGCACCGCGCGTCCAGCCGAACCCACATCAATCGGAAGGTTCATGATGAACATACGGATGAGAATGTCCAGGACCGTCTCACCCCTCGTCCGCCACATGAGAAGGGCTTCATCGTCAGCGTGAATCGATAGAATATCGTCAGCGCCCAAAGTCTCGAGGATGCCGCGATCGGTGAAACCTGCATCGGTCAACAATGACCGAAACCTCGCAAAACCCTCTGCCGTTTTGAACCCCAGCGAGGTCCCATGGGAACAGCCTTGATCGCTTTGCGCCTTACTCTCCGGCTGCTCAATGTCTTTGTCGATAACAGCAGGTTTCAGCTCTGTTTCAGAAGTCTCCAGCATAGGGGGCAAAACTTTTGTATGGGGTTCAGGTCTCAGGTCTCATTCATATGCCCGAGAGTCCGCCGCCCGAAGGGCTAGCCTAGCTGCGGGCAATGGAGTAAGCGTCTTGTCACACATCATTCAAAATTAGTACAGTTCAGCAGAAGCCACTACCCTATTTCCATCACCCTTGATGGGGAGGTCAAGTGAGGGTGAACCGCGCGAGGTACTCTTCTCGCGCCGGCCCATCCTGTTACCCGCCGATCAACACTGTCCGCGTCGCAGCCAATTTGGGATCGCCGAGAAAAGCTCCGCAGGCGGAGACATCCGTACTCGGAGACCAGCGAGCTGCCGGCATTCCGTGGATAAAAACGCTGGTCGAACCTGTCACGATTGGGACCCCCGGCGGCGCCGGAGGAGGTACCGGTGGATGAGCCACCCCGCCGGTAATGACACCCATGCAGATAGCCGTACAGTTCACGTGGGCCGCCGGCAGGCCTTCAATCAATACCACGCCTTGGGGGCAGGGCCCCGTAAGAGGAGGGCCAATTAGCCCTGACGGCACCAACAGGTCATGGGTTAGAGGATCGCCTTTCCGAGCCGCGGGAAACATAATCTCAACCCTTTCGTCTGCGGTTTACTTTGGTTATGGACCTTCCCTCCAATACAAATTCTCTCCAGCCGCGCCTCATCAATTGATCTTTACCATGGGACTGGTGATCGTAATCATACCTGGAAGAAGCTCGATGGAGCTGCTTTTGCACGTTATCTTGATGCCGAGATTGGCATCAATGCTGACGGTATTCGCCGCCAATGCATAGGACCCGACCGGGACGGTCACCTGCATGCTGCCCAAGGTGACTTCCTGAATATCGTCCTTTTCCTTTACGGTTTTCTTCCTATTCCCCTTTTCGACGGTGAGCGTGTCATTGTTGTGGACGGTTACCGTCCGATCGTTGCCGACAGCTATGGTCTTATCCTTCTCCGCATGGATGTAGATCTCTTCCTGACCCTTCTTGTCCTCGAAGCGGATTTCGTTGAAGCCGCCACCACCGATGGTGGAATCCGATTTGATAGTGCTCCGCGTCTTTTCGGCGGGCAGATCCAGCGGTGGCATGTTGGACTTGTGGTACACGCACCCCACTACCAAAGGGCGGTCGGGATCACCCTCGAGGAAATCCACGATGACTTCCTGACCGATGCGCGGAATGTACACCGCGCCCCATTGAGGGCCGGCCCAAAGCTGACCGACACGGATCCAGCAAGAGCTTCTATCATCCCGGTTGCCCTCGCGATCCCAATGGAACTGCACTTTGATACGCCCCAAGTCGTCGGTATGGATTTCTTCCCCCGACCGCCCCACCACCACCGCTGTTTGGGTGCCGTACACTCTCGGTTTCTCGGCGCGGCGTTGGGGCCGGAACGCCACATCGTAGGGGATACACTCAAAAGTGTTGGCATAGCGGAAATCCTGGGACGCGCTTTGCAGACCTGGATAGTTGGCGCCTTGATAGGCGTCGTGGTTGAGCCGCGTCAGGACATAGGCCTTGTTGTTCATGTCCTGCCGATAGAAATCCTGAAGTGTAAACCGATAGCCGGTGGTAAAAGACCTGCATTCACTTCCACCGTGGATTGTGGTAATCTGGGCCTCCTCCTCTTCCATGCGGACCGTGGTCAGGTGGTCACCGCGTTTCTTGTTGGGATAGAGCCCAGGATAGTCATAAACTTCTCGTGGGGGAGGACCAATCATTTGCCGGCTGGAGACGTTGGTCTTGAGATCGGTGTTGGGCATCTCGTAATTGTAGTCGTTCAGCACGCACTTCCCAACGCGGACTTCTTTACGCACGTCCAGCGCGGTAATGACGTCTTCTTCCAACTGTCCCCCGGCGCTAATCTGATATCGAGCGGTCTCCTGTTTGGGACAGGGTTTGTGGCCGGACGAGGAGTCGGCCAACACTAGCGTGTGCTTGCCGCGCTCATGTTCAAAGTAGTAGTAAATCCCCTCTTCTTCCAGCAGCCGCGAAATGAAGTTGAAATCGGTCTCACGGTACTGAACACAGTAAGTGCGTTTCTCATAATCACCCTGGAGCTGTCGCTTGAAATCGGAAAAACCGCGATCTTTGAAGACCTTCTCGACGATGTCGGGCGTGGTCTTTTCCTGAAAAACCCGAACATCGGCATATCGGGTGAGCAACCACACCCAGGGGACCACGGTGGCGTTATAGAACGAATAGCGCGGATCGCTACCCGCCTGCTCCCCACCCCGCCCCTGGGAGAAACCGGCCACGATACCGTTGAAGAAGCGCACGCTGCCATCCGCCAGGACCACGGAAATCGTCACATTTTTGCCGACGATGCTCTCAAAGGAGATGTTGTGGTTCTCCGAGAACATCTCCAACTCGAACTGAAACGGTGTGGAAATCTCCTCATGGCCCTGGAACCCCAGCAGGAGGAGCACATCCCGGCCCAGTGGCGTATCGACGGCGATGACCCGGTTTTCTTGAGTGATCGGCATACTCTCAACCTTTCTCAGATGACCTTGGTTGGAAGGTTTTCGAGAATCGCCTTCAGCGGATATCGAAGGCAAACCCCCCGTCCCTAACGGACACACTCAACTCCTTGATCTGCTCCCCGCCCGCCATTCTTGCCAGCAATTCCCGAGACACCTCCGGCAGCAGGGTGTTGGTCAGGATATGATCGACGTTGCGGGCGCCGCTTTCCACTTCGGTGCACCGGCTGGCCACCATATCGATCAGGGCATCTTCGTAACGGAAATCGACGTTGCGGTTTTCGCGCATGCGTCGTGCGATGCGATCCAACTTGAGCTTGACGATGAGGCGCATATTCTTGTCGGTGATGGGATAGTAGGGCACCACAATGAGGCGCCCCAGGAATGCCGGCTTGAAAGTCTTCTGAAGCTCCGGCCGGAGCATGTCGCGAAGCGCTTCGGCCCCCGGCATGGTGTCTTCATCGGCACACACCTTCATGATGAGATCGGTACCCAGATTGGTGGTAAGAATGATCAGGGTGTTTTTGAAATCGATGCGCCGTCCCTCACCATCTTCCAAGGTACCCTTATCAAATACCTGGTAGAAGAGTTCCATCACATCCGGGTGGGCCTTTTCCACCTCATCGAGAAGCACCACGCTGTAGGGGCGCTTACGGACCGCCTCGGTGAGCACCCCGCCTTCGCCGTAACCCACATAGCCGGGGGGCGAACCCTTCAGCCCCGATACCGTGTGAGATTCCTGGTATTCCGACATATTGATGCTGATGACGTTTTCCTCGCCGCCATAGAGTAGCTCGGAGAGAGCCAGGGCGGTTTCGGTTTTGCCCACACCGCTGGGGCCGACCATCAGGAACACACCGGTGGGTTTGGAAGGGTCTTCGATCCCGGCATGGGCCGTCTGGATGCGCTGGGCGATGGCTGCCAGAGCGTGATCCTGGCCGATGATCCGCTTTCCCAATAACTCGTCCATCTTGAGCACGGTTTCAATCTCATTGGCCAGCATGCGCCCAGTGGGAATACCGGTCCAGCCGGAGATGACCTCACTGATGATCTGGGTCTCCACGGCGATCTGGATGAGAGGTTCCTCACCCTGAACAGCTGCCAGTTCACCTTCCATGCCCTTGAGTTGTTCTTGCTTGGTCGCCAGGGAGGCGGTTTCTTCCGGGGTCGCTCCGGCGCCTTTTTCATGAATGGTTTGCAGTTCCTGACGCACGACGGTGATCTTCTTGGCGATCTCCATTTCCTGGTTCCACCGCTCGGTCAATTCCTTGAGCCGCGCCTCGGCGGCTTCCTTCTCGGAACTCAGGGCCTGCACGCGTTCCCCATGGTCGCGCCCCAGAACCGTTTCCCGCCCAAGAATGGCGAGTTCCCGCTCGATCTGGGCAATCCGCCTGGTGGCCTCTTCCACGGCCGGCGGACTGGTGTTGAGACCGATGGCCACACGAGCGCAGGCGGTATCAAGGACGCTCACCGCCTTGTCCGGGAGCTGCCTTCCGGTCAAATAGCGCCGCGAAAGCCGAACCGAATCCACTAGCGCATCATCGGTGATCATCACCTGATGATGTTTTTCCAGAAATGGTGCCACGCCTCGCATCATAACCACGGCGTTGATTTCGTCGGGCTCCTCGATCTTGACCACCTGGAAACGCCGCGCCAATGCCGCATCCTTTTCGAAGTACTTCTTGTATTCCGACCAGGTGGTGGCGGCGATGGTGCGCAATTCCCCGCGCGCCAGCGCCGGCTTGAGCAAATTGGCGGCATCGCCGGACCCGGCCGCCCCACCGGCACCGATCATCGTATGGGCCTCGTCAATAAAGAGCACGATGGGGATGGGAGAGGCCTTCACTTCGTTGATGACCGATTTCAACCGGTTTTCAAATTCCCCCTTGATGCCGGCTCCAGCCTGCAGCAGCCCCAAATCGAGGGTGCGGATCACCACATTGCGAAGCGGCGGCGGGATATCCCCCTCCACGATCCGCAAAGCCAGGCCTTCGACCACGGCGGTCTTGCCCACGCCGGCCTCACCGGTGAGGATCGGGTTGTTCTGCCGGCGCCGGATAAGGATATCCACCATCTGGCGGATCTCGAAGTCGCGTCCCAGCACCGGGTCGATTTCGCCCTTGCGGGCGCGTTCGGTAAGGTTGATGGTGAACTGATCCAGCGCCTTGGTGCCAACGGCTGCCGTGGGGACACCCGGGGCCTCGGCTATTCGAGCCAGCTTACCGGCATCGGCTTCTTCCTTGGACCCGGCAGTCAGGTCATTGAAATGCTCACTCAGAGTTTCCACCGAGATCTTTTTCAGCAGCTCGGAACTCCCGGTCAGCATCCGCGCCATCTCTTCATTGGCCATGAGTGCCAGGATAATGTGCCCGGAACGCACCACCGGCGCATCAAAATCCACCGAAGCCGTTACCCAGGCTTCCTGGATCATCCTCGGGATGCGCGGCGACAAGGCCGGCGTGCGGGCATTGCCGGTCTTGAACCCTTCCATGGCGCGGGTGAAATCGGCAAGGAGGCGGGTTTCGTTGATCTCAAAATAGCGAAGAATCTTCTGAAAATCCGTGTTGGCAACCTCCAGAAGTTTGACGAAGAAGTGCTCCAGATCCACATCATAATGGGTCTGCGACAGACAAAGCCCGGCAGCCGACTCCAAAGCATTCCGGCACGTGCTGTTCAACTTCCCAATCAATGACTTCAGGTTTGATCGCAGCATGGATGGAACTCCTCTTTACGTTCGATTTCGGGATTGACGACCGCGCTTCATTTTGCCGCTATGGCCGCCAGAATTCGGTCAGGATTCTTGTGGCCAGGATTCGCTATCAACCCCACGAATAAACCGCGTGGGTCCCGCATGATGCCCCAGCAAGGTGCAACAACTCCATGTTCACATTGGGTTCATCAGCGGTCCAACCTTTGTGCAGGTCCACCCAATGAAGCACCAATTAGTATATGTCGAGTTCCAGAAGGGAGATTAGCAGCATGGTAATCGATTCTGCATCGTGGAGGCCTACCATCGCTAAATTATCAGATTGTCAGCCAAGGAACCATAGATAGAATCCCAAAAAATAATCTGGCCGAACCTACACCGTTCCCAGATGGAAGACCGCGCAAGGGTCCTCGTCCATCGATCACATCAGGGTTCTTGACCCAAGTGGACCAGCCCAGCCTTGGTGACGATGGGGTCTCCATGCCGATGGTGCATGGAGGCACTTCTACGCGTTTGAGATAGACCCCCACGTCGAATTCGTATTCCGGTCCAGCCTGATATTTGACCAGGGCGAAGACTGGCTGCAGGCTGTCACCGGAAGGCATGAAGCGTAGAAAGCGACGGTAGGTCATGGGGCCGATGTTGACCCGGAACTTGGATTGGCACTCCCACGCATGGCTGCCACACACGGCGTTTACACCTAGATTGCCGTTGGCCATTCCTAGCTGAGTGCGATCTTCGGGATCAATGGGGAGGAGGCGCTCGATGAATTGGTCCACCCAAACCCGAGCATCGGCAAAATAACTCACCGCGGCAGCAATGGCAGCAACCGACGGGGTGGGACGAGAGAGGAGTCCACTGTAAAAAATCAAGGATTCGGCCGGAAGTCCCAGTCGTTCCAACAGACCCGGGGTACCTAGGCCCATCAAGGATAACATGTGTTTGGAAAGCTTATCACGGCCGCCGGGCAGGTAGTTCTCCGGAAAGCGATTGCGCTTCCAGGCCAGGTAGAAAAGGGACACCAAACGATGGTGGAAAACATCAAAAAAGGCGGTGAGACTATGGTCACGCTTCCGGTGACGTTCAAGGGCCAGTTCGTTGTACCAGTGCGGCAGTATTCCCGAAGGTCCGATCAAGCCCAGGAAGGCCACATCCATCCGTGGCGGCCCGTCATCGTCGCCGTCCCGCAGGTTGGCGATGTCGCTGGGCGGAAAGGCAAGCCCCGGTTTGACGGAAAATCGCACCGGTTCACTCTCCGGCGAGGCGCCCTGCCCCAGGGGTTTCTTCTGGGGAACCATGGCCTCCAGCAGGTGGACCGCCTGGTAAAAAGTATACTCATAAAACTCAGCGAGCAGGCGGTCCTTTAGAGGAGTATCCGATTGCCGCTCCGGGGAGGCCACTTCTTTATCGGTTCCTTTCTTTGGATAGACTTTGCTACCAACTGGGAAAAAGAATTGACCGAGACGTATTGTCCCAGAAACCTTTCCAGTACGCTGGCAAATAGGTACAGGCCAGCCCCCACGTATTTGTCCTCATCAAATTCGATGGTGATTTGCAAACCACGGCAAAAAGATTGGCCAATCCGTTTGGTCGCATATTCCGAGCGTAGCGACACAATTCCGTTGATCAGCTGCCGAGTCGCCGGGGAATTGTCAAAATCGTAAAGCTTGAGAATTTCCTTCAGGGCATCTTCCCCACCCTGGACCAGGGACATGTAGTTGAGCGCCAGGTGCGAGATCAGATGCCATTGCAGGGCCCCTCCCAGCGTGGGGCGGCGCGTCGGAGTGGGCTTGATCAGGCTGCTGATCCTGGCAATGGGAGCCGCCATTTCCATGTTGAAATCCCCGGCCTGGTTCCCGAACGGGAGCCGCGCGGGCAGGTCACGGTTGGTGCAGGTCACGTGGATGGTAAGGATCTCGGCATCCGGATCCACCGGGTTGAAATCCAGGTCGGCAAAAGCCAGGTAGACTTCCGTGCCATCGTCGCCTTTCCGGCCCGACGGGCGTCGTTGGATATGCCAGAACCCGGTTCGCTTGAAGGGATCTTGCTCATCCAGATGGTGCCGGATGGAATAGAACGGCCGGAATTCGAACTCCTTGCCGGGCGTCGACGCCTCCGAGGCCGTGACCCGATCGATGCTGAAGATCTCCGTGGCCGCTTGCCTGCGGATGTCCGGGATGACATGGTATTCGGTGCGACGGTGCTCCACCCGTACGGGTTCGGCGATGCGCCGGAACAGGTTGGCGGCCGGCGAGGCATGGAGACAGAAGGTATGGGGATGAATGGCGAGCGTAGCTTTGGCGCTGCGATTCAAGGTAGAACCTGATTTCCAGGCGGTCCTTCACATCAGCGTGGCGGAGCCGCTCCAAGCCGTTCACATCGAAAAACAAAAATTTCTCCGGAAAGCAAAAATACTCGAACAACAGCAGATAGCCGGGAAACGACCGGGACGGATAGGGCATCATCCGTTCATCGTCGGCAAATCCCACGGGTTGCAGACTTTCCACAGGCAATTCAATTTGCCGCGGTCTGCCTTGATTATCGATGAAGGCCAGTTCCAGATGGCAGAGGTGGTTGAGCAGCAACTCATAGAGGTGAAAGATGTGCTGGTGAGGGCCGTTGAGGTAAAAGCGCAGCGATTTCCAGCCAATCTCGGCGAAACTCAGGTTGTTGAAGCTCTTCAGACCGACCACCACCACTTGCTGGGCGCCCCTGACCATCCTTTGTGGATCCTGGAGTTCGGCACTCACCACTTCCACCGGCCACAGCGTGACCGGATAACAATTCATGAACTGGCAAGGGAACCCGTCCACCGCCTGTGAATACAACGGTGTGTTCTTGTCGATATGGTATCCCGAAGCGGTCAGGGTCTTCTTGGCCGGCTCAAACTGCACAATGGACATGGACGGAATGGGATTGATGTAATGCGGGTAGAGGATGTTCAGCAGCGATTCGGTGATTTCAGGGAAATCGTCGTTGATCTTCTTGTGGATCCGTCCGCTGATGAAGGCAAAAGCCTCGATCAACCGTTCGGTATGAGGGTCCTCGCACTTATCGGCTTCGAGCAGCAGGCGACCGGCGATCTTGGGGTATTTCTTGGCAAATTCCGCCCCCATTTCGCGAACGAAGGTAAGCTCCCGCTCATAGTATTCCAACAGCGAATCGTCCATCGATTCTATCGGTTATCCATGTTTGAGGGAGTCAGCCGCTTGCCTGGAGGTGGTGTCGGCTTTATGCCGACCGGGAATGGATTCTTGGCCCAAAAGTCATCGGGCGGGGATGCCCCCGCCCTGACACAAACCAGGGTTCTTCGCGGGTCCTATTTGGCAATAACGTATTCGCCGCGATTGGCATCAAAAAACGTATCAAAGGTCACGGGCTCGGTCACCGGGTCAGCCACCAGCAGGGCGGAAATCCGGAACCGGAGGTTGCGCTCACTGGCCGCTGTGGATTCGACTTGAACCGTTACGTTTCGCAGCCTGGGTTCGAACCGCATCAGAGTCTGTTCAATGTCCAGGCGCAGTTGCTGCTTGGCAGCGGGACTTCTGGGGTTCTGCGCGGTATAATCCCGCACCCCATAAACAAAGAGGGAATTGTTGAGTTCCTCAAAGGCGGCCGGCGGAACCTGGATATTGCGACGGGTGTTGAGCAAGTTCTCCAGGTCCCTGGTGACGGCCGCTTTGACTTGTCCGATGGTGAAATAGCGATACGGGCCAGGCTCACGCGAGATTCCCGGATCCTCGTCGATGAGCCTGTCCAGAATCGAAGTCTGCAGGGTTTGTTGATCGCGGTTCATTAAGCCACGTAGCCCTCGCGCTGGATTGCGCATATATACGCTGTCTTGCCACAGACATCGCCGCCATTCCGGCGAACCCTCATGCCCTGGGGGGCACAACGAAACATGCAATTCCCCCCTACCCCCCTTTGTAAGGGGGGATCTGGGGGGAATATCATGCTAAAGCCGGAAACCGGATCACATCGGGTTCTGGACCCAGGCTTCCGCCGGGGTGACGGTACTGCACGGCATCGTTGACACCTGCAATCAAACACTAGGAGCCCTTATTGGCCACCAAGTCCCAATTGGCCTTGACATCGCCACTGGGCTTGCCGGTCTTGTGATCCGTGGCCGTGTAGTTGATTTCAATCTTGCCAAAATTGAAAGCAACCTCCTCCATCGGTAGACTCTCGCCTCCCTGGGCCGAGCCTCCTTTGCGAAAGCCGGTAATGAGCACATCCGTCATTTTGTATTCGAGATACTTGCTCTTATCCCCCGTAGCCCGGCACAACTCCAACTTGACTTCGGGGATGTGGTCCCCCTTGCAGCAGGCTAGAAACAACTTGGGTGTAGCCTTGTCCACCGCTTTCACGATGGAAAAGTCCTGCATGCTGACTCGGGCCGCTGACGCCGCGCCGCCGGTGCTTCGCTCTCCGGCAGTGGATTGGCTGACGCCAAAGCTGAAGGAAAGCACTTCGATCCAGTCCTTGTGCTTTTCGTCTTGGCTTTCCCCGGGAACGGTTGAAAGTTTGAGAAACATATCATATGCCATGGCCTGTTACCTCCTGTTTAGGGGTTTGAATCAGCCTGAATGCTCATTCTGGCGAAGCATCTCCCCGTTCGAGGGCCATTCACGCCCTAGCTCCCATGGCTCCCCCAGGCTGACTTGAACCGACTCCTACTCTCCAGCGTGTCTAGATGCTGAAGCCAAGCCGCATTCCGAACGGAATCTCACCCACCTTCCCTGGGCAAGGTGACAGGTGTTGAACACTCTACCAACCAACGCTACGTTCTCGCCGGCGGCGGCAGGTTGGCCACCAGCCGCAAGGAAATGGTCAGTTCATCCAACTGGTAGTGCGGTCGCAAGAACGCCACCGCGCGATAGGCTCCCGGCTTGCCCGGGAACTTCCATGACATCGACCCGCGCTTCCCGGAGTGGATGACTGGCCTTGGCGTCCTGACCGGCATCATCATCCAACAGTACGTATTGAGTGATCCAGCGGTTCAGGAAATCTTCGCAGTTCTTCCGAGTCATGAAGCTGCCGATCTTGTCCCGCATGATGGACTTGAGGAAGTGAGCGAAGCGGGATACCGCCAAAATGTACTGGAGCTGGGAAGACAAGCGGGCATTGGCGTTGGCCGAATCGGTATCGTAGAGCTTGGGTTTGTTGGCCGTCTGGGTGCTGAAGAAAGCCGCATAGTCGGTGTTCTTGCAGTGGACCAGGGGAATGAAACCCAGATCGGCAAGCTCTTTCTCGCGCCGGTCGGTGATGGCGATTTCCGTGGGGCATTTGAGGGCCACTTCCCCCTCATCGGTCTTGAAGGTATGCACCGGCAGCCCCTGCACCAGGCCGCCGCCTTCAACACCGCGGATCGCCGCGGTCCAGTGATACTTGGCGAAGGCATCGGTCAAGCGGGTGCCGAGCGCGTAGGCGGCATTGCCCCACAGATACTTGCTGTGGTCGGTGCCATCGACGCCTTCTTCGTAGTTGAACGACTCGGTGGGGACGAACTCCCGTCCATAAGGCTGACGCATCAGGATGTGCGGGAGGGCCAGGCCCACGTAGCGGGAATCCTCCGATTCACGGAAAGACTTCCATTTGGCGTATTCCACGGTCTGAAAGATCTTGGCCAGATCCCGCGGGCCTCCCAATTCCGTGAAGCCTTCCCAATTGAAGAGTTGGGGAGCGGCGGCGGAAATAAACGGGGCATGCGCCGCGGCTGCCACCTGGGAGACCTTTTCCAGCAGAGCCAGGTCCTGGGGGTGATTGCTGAACTCGTAGTCTCCAATCAGGGCCCCATAAGACGAACCTCCAAAGGTGCCGAACTCCTCCTCGTAGATCTTCTTGAACAGTGAGGACTGGTCAAATTCACTGGCTCTTTCCATGTCCCTGAGGAGGTCTTTCTTGGAGATGTTCATCACCCGGAGCTTCAGGTGTTCGCTGGTTTCCGTCTGGAACACCAGGTAGTTCAAACCCCGCCAGGAGGCTTCCAGCTTCTGGAACTCGGGCTGATGCATCACTGCGTTGAGTTGTGTGGAGATGAGTTGGTCGATCTGGGCGATCCGCGCATTGATCATGGCTTCGGTGTCCTTGGACACCAGGATGGCTCCCGCCATGATCTGTTTGACAAATTCGCCTACGATATCCTTGGCCCATTCCTTCTGGCTCTCATCGCGGGCCAGGCGACCCTTCTCGATGATCTGATCCAGCAGCGTCGGCTCTTCCTGGACCACCTCCGCCTGGGCGGTCTGAGGCTGCAGTTCTTGTTCCTGATCCGCCATGGCACCCCTCCTTCAATCAGTTGCTTTCGGGTTCCGAGGATTTTACCCCGGCTTCTTTTCCAAGTTGCTCCAGAGACTCCGTGCTGGTGATGACCTTCTGCAGGAGTTCATCCAAACGATCATTGCCGTCCAGTCGGTTGAGGAGATCCGACAACCTCTGCCGGACATTGAGCATTTGGCGCAACGGGTCGATTTGCTGCACCACCCGCTCAGGATGGAAATCATCCATGGACTTGAACCGGAGTTCCACCGCCATCTTGGTGTCATCGCCGGTCAGTTTGTTGTCCACCCGGAAGGCCAGCCTGGGTTTCATACCTTCCAGCACCTTGTCGAAGTTATCCCGGTCGATTTCAACGAACTTTCTGTCTTTGGGGGGCGGCAGCGGCTCATCGGGTTTTCCCGAAAGATCGCCCAGAACCCCTACCACGAAGGGGATCTCCTTCACCTCGATGGCATCACCAATCTCGACATCATAGGTGATGTGCACCCGGGGGGATCGAACCCGATCCAGCTTGTGCTGCAAACTTTCTTTCTTAGGCATGGTTGCCTCCTTGTCCTAAATGGCTTAGTGCTTGTACATCATCGCCTTGGTGACATCGGTGGTGCAAAGCTTCCGGAACAGGTCCATGGCTTTGCCAAGATCTTCATCGGAGGGCTCCCCCCAGGTCAGGCACTGATAGAGGGCTTCGAGCACATCGGCAATCCACCGGGGTGATTCCCAACGCTCCAGCTTCAGTTCTTCAATGAGGGCGGCCAATTCCTCGACAATCGGCCGCGCCAAATCCACGCGTCCGGCCTCCAAACAGAGTTTGGCCATCAACAGCCGGTAGCGATTTCGGGCACGAACCGAGGGGGCGCTGTGAGCCGCTGCCAGGAGCTGCCCCAGGGCCTTCTTCATACCGTCGGTTTCCATGGTTTGAAGGGCGGCATTCCAGCGGGCAACCTCGAGAGTTTCTGAATCGAAACCCGAACCGGTCACATCGGGAACAGCCAGAGAAAGCGGCGCCTCCGCAGTCATAGCCTCTCCCACCATGCCTTCCACATCTCTTTGGGCCGGCGCAACCGCCACTTTGGCCTTTTCCGTGTCGGCCTCTGGTGGCGCCGCCCGGTGCTTTCGAAACAACCTGCCAACAAAACCCTCCTGCTTGGGTGGTTCGCTCTCCGCTTCCGGCTCCGCTTCTGCTTGGCTCGCTTTTGGGATCTTCTTGTCGAGGATGCGCTTCAGGGTCTGGCGACAATCGGCAATCGGCACTTTGGAAATTGGAAATACTGGGCGCCTTGCGACCGAATCTTTCGTCCAATTGATTGCCGAATATTGTAAGCTGTTCTTCGCAGTTTGACAAATCCTCCGTCAAAGACTGGTAGAACGTCTCCGAAGACAGTGCTACGGCAATGTCAAAATCTTCGGGCTTGAGCTTGCCCTCGTCAAGCTTCTCCTCGACGGGCCTGGCGTTTCTTGTCGTCAATAACGCCATCGGCGCTGCGCAGCTCGGCTTCGTAACCCACATCTCGGGCTTCCTTCCATTTCAACCAGCTATAGCCGGCAGTTTTCCTGGGTTCCGTGATGGGCACCTGCTTGATGGCCAGCCACAACCTGTCATCCAGAAATTCAATGGGAGCGGCCCGATAATCCAGGTCATCGTCTTCGATGGGTGGATACACGTGTTCCCAGAAGTTGGCGAGCAGGCCGTTCAAGATCTGAAGCCCGGCGGCCAGCCCGGCATAACCTTCGGTCACGGTCAGGGCCTCGGTCAGCCAGGCCGCAATCTGGAGATCCTTGGTTTTTTCCGCAAGCGCTGTCAACGCCACCGAAACGAGCTTGCCCCAGTCCGCCCTCTTGAGTTCCCGCTTCCATTCCCCCTGCTCCAGATCCTCCTCATCGGCCGTGCGGGCTTCCTTGATTTCGTCATAGATCGGATTGTAGCGAAGGTCCTCGCCCGCCGGATTTTCACCCGGAATGGGAGCCAGTATGGCATCAATGTCAATTTCTATGCTCATTTTTTCAAGATCCTGGACCCGGCATACCCCTATGGGCTCACAGCCGATTCCGTGAAGACAACTTGCCTCATATCCAAAATGCCGACTTCCTCTTCACCCACATCGTATACATGTTGCCCACAACCTCGGGCGAAGCGGCCCCCCAGCCCAACCCATTCGGTCATCCGCCCCATCTTCACCCGTTCGTCCTCGTGCTCGTGCGATTGCGGATAAACCACCGGCACATAACCCACCACACTGAGGCCATCGGCGGTGGTGATGCGGGTTTGGAGCCAGATGAGATCAAACAACGTCTTGGGGGGCGACACCGTGAGTTCCCGCAGCGATTCAACGGGAACCCAGACGTAGTGAGCCTGGATAATGATCTCCAGAAAACAGGACAAAAAGCTGTCGGTGTCGCTGAATCCGGTGAAACTCCTCCCATCAATGGTGCCCGTCACCGCCGGCCGTTGGGCCTCAATCTGATCGAAAAGCTGGTCGGCCTCTTCAAACTGCTGAGCCGCAACCTTGTCCCAGGCGGCAAAATACGCTTCGGAATAGGACGGGGCCTGGGGATAGAAGGACGGCCGGCGCTTGAGCGTGGCCACTTCCAGCCTCTCCTGCTCGGCATGCACCAGATTGAGGTAGACCTGAACGCCCGTTTCCCTGCCCGGGTCCTGGGTGAGGATCACGTCTAGCTGCTTTTTGGCCTTGTCCCATTCACCACTAAAGGCCAGCACCTGAAACAGCAGGGTCCGCAAGCCTAGATCAGCCGGGGCCGTTTTGACTGCTGCGGTCAGATGCTTTCGAGCTTCCGAAAGCCGACCCGCTCGGATGAGTTCCTTGGGTTCCATGTGCAATGTCATGATCATTCACCAGTTCTGGTAGGGTTCCAGGGAGAGATCTACAGTCCCCGTGGCAACTAATGTCCAAGTCACTGCTCGACTGCTTGGTGCGCGTCATGGCAACCGATGGTCAAGCCGTTTCTATCATCTTGGTTCGGGCTTCAACCCATTCAGGCAGCGGTTCTTTGCTTGCTTCACGATGAACATGGCGACAATGGTCCTCTAGAAAGGGCGGATCTCGGGCACTGAACCTCTCCGTCTACATCTCGAAGAAGTTACCGGCTCTCGACCGTCCCGGGCAACGACGCATCCTCGCTCCACAACCGGACAAAATCATCGGTGGTAAGCGGCCGTTTGTAGATCACCAGCGAGACACTGGCCGGGCTGCCACCCATGAACACCACATTGGGGGTGGCCACCTGCTCGCGTCTTGAGCAACGAATGCCAGCAACTAACCACCGCCATCGGGTCAAACTGGGGCCACGGCTGCAGGGACACATAGAGCTCGGGGGCATTGCATACCGTTCCCACCTGTTGCTCGATAGCCGTCCGGGCTTCTCGAAACCGCCGGTTCTCCAACGGGTCCTGGAGCTCCCACAACCCCTCCCTCTGCTTCTCGTATTCCGACCACTGCGGCGCTGGTGGCGCGACCTGCTGAATGGCGTCCTCCAGGCCCCTCAAGGACTCATAGGTCCTGACCGTGGCCTGTTCCATCTGGTTCCAGGCTCGTTCACAAACGAACGGCAACAGCTCCCAATGGTCTTTCCAACGGTTCAAGGACCCGCTCCCCAGGACCAGAAAGGGGTACGACCGCCCGGCACCGTCCCGGCTGTCCCGAAGAAGCCCGCAGGTGAGCGCATCACCGCCGGACCCGCCCGCCCAGAAGCGCCAGGAACAGTACCGAGGCGCGCCGCCAGTCCGAACACGAATCACCTCAAAGCCCTTGTCGATCCAGGTGGAAAGGGTCTTGACCAGCGGCAAATGATCGCCCAGGGAGACATAATCCCTGACCGTCGGATGCTTGCCGGTCGCAGGCCGCCCATTGCCAGTCGTTGACCGTCTTTACTGATCCCAGCACGTCACAATTCTCGTTGGTATGGTAAATGGTTGCGCCGGCGGCGGCCCCGTGGTTGTAGGCTTCTTTTCCTGCTCGCCGTGTTTGAGTGCCCCGCCGACAGCCCCACCAAACTCATATTTTACGGCAATAGTTCGTATTCCCACCCTTTCCAGCTCCATCTGCTGGTTACGAAAATCCCGGCTTTGGAAGGTCCGTTCACCCCTCATGAATTCCCTCAGGAAAGCCTGAAAGGCCTTGGGGCCGAAGTATCGCTTGCCAACCGTGACGCTCGGCATTTCGATTTGAACGTCGCATCGGTGCAGGTGTCGGGGATCCAGTTGAACATCTTCTCTACGCGAAAGTTGTAATTGACTAAACTTTGTACGCCCTGCGCGCAATGAAGTTCCAAAGTGGTGATTTTGGGCTTCTCTCGCGCGTCGGGGTCCGACTGGCTGAAGCCATGCGCCTCTGCGAGCTGGAGCCCGCCTGGTGAGCAACACGAGGCCCTCGCGGAACCGCGCGGTGTAGAGCAGCATGGTGCCCTTGGTGAGCACCGCATCGGTGATGGTGCCGATGTCGTCCACTCTCGCGCTCCGGCGTCGATGAGCACCCCATCGATGAGGCGACAGGGCACGCCGTAGTCGTCCGCGAACAGGTGGCAGCGGGCGAGGGCGGCGCGCACGGTCATCGCGCTGGACCGGATCGCCCGCCGTCTCGACCTCCGCGAGCACGGGCTCGAGGATCGCGATCCCCTCCCGCGCGCGACCGCGGACGGTCTCCAGAAGAGCCCCATCGCGGTCGCCACGCCGGCGAGGCCCACGATGTCGTCCGTGGCCGCGCCGAGGATGCGATGGCCGGCCTGCCGGTAGGTCGCGCGCGAGGATCGTCCCGGCCGAGCGCTCCGGCAGCCGTCGCCGCTGAGCCCCCAGCAAGACGGCCCGGTGCCGCGGTGTCGCGCGCGACCTCACGCGCGCCGGGTCGAGATACGCGAGCGCCTGCGCCGGGGAGTCGCAAGGCGACCGCACGCTCGGCGGCCGCCCGCAAGGAGAGGCGCGCCTGGGTGGTCGATCGCCTCCGCCTCCGGGGCCGGCTCTGACACCCGGTAGGCGTCGAGGTAGTGGGTCGCGAGCGCGCCGACCGTCTCGTCATCGCCCAGCGAGCTCGTAGACGCTGGCCGGCCGCCGCGAGATGCCGCGAGCGTCGATCGCGGCCGAAGCGTGCCGGCAGGCCACCCGCGATGCCAGCGCCTGCACGAAGCCCGTACTGGCCGCGCTCGGCGAGCGTGGGTCGCCGTCGAGCGTCAGGACCGCCTGGCACCAGGTCCGGGAAGCGCCGGCCCGAGTCGCCGTCCCGACCGGCCGGACACGGCACCGAGCGACGCCGTCGCGTGAACGTCTGACCCAGCACGGACGCATCCTCGAGGAGCGACCGAAGGGACGGGTCGAGCGCGTCAAGGCGAGCCGCGATGAGGGCCAGGAGCGTCGGCGGGACCTCCAGGTCGGCGAGGCACCCACCGGTGGTAGGTGCCGTCGCGCTCCTCGATCCGGCCATCGAGCAGCAGCCTGCGCGCGGTCTCGACGGCCTGCAGAGGGATGCCGGCTCCGCCCGGCACATGACGGTGACGAGCCTGCGGCGGACAGGCCCGGGACGAGGCCGGCGTCGTACAGATCCGCCATGGCATCGTCCGGCAGCGGGTCCAGCGACAGGGTGAAGAAGTGCCGGCGACCGGACCACCCCAGCCCGACGCCGCCTCCAGGAGTCGGACGCGCGAGCGTCACCAGCAGGATCGGATGCCCGGCCGCACCACTCGACGAGATGGTCGATGAAGCTCGATGAGGCCCGCCAATCGGCCCAATGGATGTCCTCGAACACGAGCACCGTGACGCCCCGTCGCTCACCCGCTCGAAGAACGTGCGCCAGGCACCGAACAGCTCCTCGCGCTCCAGCGCGCCCGACCTCGCCGAGACCCAGCAGCGCCAGCAGCTTCGGCTCGATCCAGCGTCGCTCTACAGCGTCGGGCACGTACTCCGCGAGCGTGGCCGAGAGCGCATCCGGGTCGTGGCCGCGTCATCGCCCTCGGCGAGCCCGGCGCGTTTCCGCCCGGTCGAGGCCTTTGACAGACCTGATCGATTCCTCGAGCATGCTCTTGGCCATGAGATGCATCCTGCGCACGACCTTCCGCATGTCCAGGTCCGCGTGGTCTGCGATGTCCTGAAGGACGACCAGGCCGGAACTCTCTTCCACGACCTCCGGCCCGACGACGCGTCTCGAGAAGTCCTGAACGACCTTCCTGAGGTCGCTAGGGGGATCCTCCCCTTCGAGCGGACCTCGACCACATCGTACCCGGTCACATAGGTCCCGATCAACTGCCTCAGGAGCGTCCTCGGGTCGGTCGACGGAGTGACCTCGATCACCTTCACGAGCTTCTCCGACTCCCTGGGCATATGCGGATCGACCGTGAGCGTCCCATCGCCGGTGACGCGCAGGGTCACGTAGTCCCCCTTCGAGCCCCGCGCTCTGTACCCATTTCT
>CAWDJT010000022.1:0-93691 GCA_963802715.1 uncultured delta proteobacterium | reverse complement strand
ATGGCGGTGGTTATCTTCAATGCACAGGTTCAGTGGACAATGATGATCGGTTCTTCATACCTGGGCCAGCCGTCGTCAGAATCCTCGAGGACAGCCAGCCCATGTGCAGGTGCTTTCGGTTTGCATTCATGAGGATCCGGCTGCTGTTTCCACAGCCTCGCATGGCAAAGGATGCGCTCTCTGACGTTGGGTTCATGAATCAAGCTTATGATCTTCATCTCATGGCCGCATCGGGACAATTCAAAGGATCCACTTCATGAGTGATCGTTTCGAACAGCGCAATCAATTGATCGGCAATAGTTTCTCTCAAGATCGGGCCAAAGAATCTTAGGCATTCCGAGGGGCCTGTTTATGTCCAGTGTTTGACTCCACCGTCAGAAAAAAATATAATGAATCAATTGGAGCTCATAGTAAAGCATATGCAGCAGTTGAGATACGTTCATGAGATACGTTCATGTAAAGGTTCGGGCGCTGCAGGATACCGCCCGGAACCCCCTTCCTATGTCCCCCGAAGACGAGTTCGAGTGGCGCTGGTTTGTTGTGGAATGAAGAGTGTGTGAGGACATTGGAGTACCGGAGACGCTTTCCGCTGGCCGACCTGAAACTCCAATTGTCAACTTATCACTCAAGTCAAGAGCGTTTTCGACCGATTTTTTGAAGAAGAACCTAACTCGCAAGCAAAGCTCGTTCTGTTCAATCAGTTGGGTTGCTCGATGAAATCGCCTCGAGCGGCTCCGAGGCATATCCATCGCTGTTAAGATCATTCCAAACAACGCGAGACTGTTTTGGCATGAGAGAATGCCTCCGCTGTTTTTTTGTTTGCTGGAACACCATGGTGGCAGGGAGAGGAGATTGAGTCCCTTCTGGAGCGGCAAGGGAATATCGACCCCGAGTGTCCGATGTAACCACTTTGGAGTTTACCGATGACGACGCCAAGAAGTAAGCATGCCCAAGTGACCGTGGGTCGTCCATCGGCTGCTCTCAGGGATTCCTTGGACGTGACGGTCTTGACGCAGGCGCTGAAGGAGTTCAACGTCTCCAGAACGCATGCGGCCATGTATCCGCCGGAGCATCCTCAGATTGCCCGAAGCATCGAGCGCGCCTACGAATATCTGAGCACTTTGAGCGAGAAGACTCCAGCCTTAACTCTTGGTATCGCCAAGGACAGCCTGATCTTTGGGGGCGAGTGTTTGGACCAAAAGAGTGGGGTGTTCAAGGACTTTTCCAATTTTCTGAGTAGCCGGGATATCGCCTCGGTCACCTTTCTGCAGGGTTTGACCAAGGAAGAAATTGTCCGATTTCATACAGTATTGAATGCCGATCCGGAGGACATCAGAAATACCGGGGGCATCCTCGCCAGAGCGAACAAAGCGGACATGCCTCATGTTCTCATTCAGGCTGTTGACTATCGCTTCTTTCATCTGACCGAAGAAGACGAAATCCGTCGTCAGCTTGCCAAGGATGGGCAGCTACGCACCAGTGATCTGTGGCGGGATTTCGTCCATCACCTGTTGAGCGGGCGGCTGGCCCGAGACGGGAAAGGAATTCCCCTGGATTCGGTGGGAGACGTGGACCCTGCCGAGTTGTCCCGGTTTATCAATGAGTATCAGTTGAGTTCCGCCGATGTCGTGGCGGACTATGAAAGAATCATTGCCAGTCAGTTGAACCAGTTCTGCGATCCCGAGTCCATGGAGAAACTGGAGACTCTGCTGCGAAATCTTCGGCCGGAGCTTAGGGAACAGTTTTTGGCGGTCACCTTCGATCATGTTCAAGACCAGGCGGAGCAACTCCTATCGGGTTTCTCCGAAGATATTGTGCTGGAAATGCTTCAACAGGCGAGCAAAGAGGGGCGGGAGATTTCTCCTACCCTGATGACTCTGGTTCATAATCTGGCCGGTATTGAAGGGGCCATGCCGGCGCTTGCGGATGCTGGCCAGCTACCAGGGGGCGCAGATTCGGTTCCGGCACCTTCACGCGAGCAGTTGCAACGGCTATTTGATCGGGAGCAATATGAAGCTTACGTAGATTCGGAGTACAGTTCGACCTTGGATCGTCTGACCGCGGCAATGCGAAAAGGCAAGTCCAAACCTGCGGACGGTGAATCGCAAACCGGCGAGAGCGAAGCGGTTGACGTCCTAGAGACCGAAGAAACGGACACACTTCCGCAGGAGATCAGCGAAGCCCTCGAAGATGGGCTGCTCACCATTCGGATTTGCGAGATGCTTCTTACCCTGCTTGAACAGGAGGCCCATGCCGATTCGGATGATTACGGAGTCTTTTCGCAGAAGTTGGTTGAGTATGTGCCGGAACTCTTGGAGATAGGGGAACTGGAGCTGGTCCTCAGGATCGCCACCTTCTTTCGTCACCAGGCTGCGGAGGAAGCTGATCCATACCGAACCATGGCGGTGGAAGCCCTCGCCGTTTTAACCGGGTTTTCCATCGCTGCCAAAGCGGTAAAGGCTTATCGGCAGTTTCAAAACAAAAAGCCTCGTGAAGCCACCATGTTGATGCATGCTCTGGGCAGCGGCTGTGTGCC
Organism: uncultured delta proteobacterium; assembly: GCA_963802715.1. Classification (GTDB taxonomy): domain Bacteria; phylum Desulfobacterota; class Syntrophobacteria; order Syntrophobacterales; family Syntrophobacteraceae; genus CAWDJT01. The sequence continues at coordinate 91,155 of CAWDJT010000022.1, read as the reverse complement.
CGGATTGATGGATCTTTTTGCCCAGGAGGACTTCCCGTCTACCAACAAAGCCCTACATCAGCTATTGCTGCATTTTTCCAAAGATGCATCTGAAGAAGCCTGCCGGCGCCTGACCGACCCGCGAGAACGTGTGCTTCGAAACCTGCTGGCGTTTATTCAGAGCCACGGGAATGCGGCTGCCATACCTCATATTCGGCCGTTGCTGGAGCATCCCAGTCACTGGGTGAGAATGGATGCCTTGACGACTCTGCTGAATTTCGGTGATGATGAAGGTGCGGAGCCCTTGCGCAAGGCCCTTCATTCCAGGCTTCCTAAGGAGAGTTTTCGGGCCATCGGACTTGCGGGCCTGTATCGCGTGGGTGCCGTGGTGGACGATTTGAGCAAGATGATAAGGGTCACGTCGTTTCGAAGGCAGAACTACCGACGCAACGAAGAAATCGTCAGGGCTTTGGGCAGGATTGCAGATCCCGCGGCGGTCCCCGTGTTGGAGAAACTGGCGCGGAGATCGTGGGCGATATTTCCCGGAGAGCACTTGAAGGTGAAGTTGGCGCTTTATGAATCTCTTGCCAATTATCCACACGATCAAATATCGGCGATTGTGAGCATGGGGTTGGAATCTAAAGATTTCCGCATAAGAAATGCTTCCAGCACCTTGCTCAAGGGGAATCCCAACGCAGCCGGAACAACCCTATCCATCCCCGAGGAAAAGGTGGCGCCATGAGCGACCTTGACACCCATGAGCGATTGTTGCGGATCATCTCGCAGCTTACCGCCGCTGTCAGCAATACCCGCCTGTATTCCTTGGATCATCCCTATGTGGAACAGTACGCCGACGCTGCCTACGCCGAACTGCGGGATCTTCTCCGATTGATCCAGTCCTTCACCTTCTTTCTCGTTGGTGACGGCATTGTGATCAAGGATAGGCCGCTTGTTGGGGGCGGGCAATTTGTCGAGAAGTTCGTTTCGATCTTGCAGGACAGAGGTGTCGAGCGGGTGACCTTTGATAGCGGCCTTACCAAGTCAGAGTTGCTGGATTTCATTACCGGTTTGGCCGCCAAAGGCGATACCCCAGTTCGTTCCAGCCCCCGCATTCGCTTGGGTAAGGTGGAGCTGCGGTTGGCCGAAGAGCGCAAGCGTAAGGCGGGGGGTGACCAAGCCGGCGAGGAAGGGGTTGAAGCTTGCCATGAGGCCATCGTCCATGGTGAACTCGAATTAGACCGCGTCAAGGAATTGTACCACATGGTGGAGCGGCGCAAGAAGATGGATGTGCGCGGCGTGGATGCCATCGTCCGACGGTTTATCACCGGCTTCTTGTGGAACATCAATCCCATCCGCCTTCTGGCTTCCGTGAAGACGGCCCATGAATATACCTTTACCCATGCCGTCAACGTGGGGATTTTGACCCTGATTCAGGCGAGAAACCTTGGCTACACCGGTAGGAGGCTTCACGAGATCGGTATCGCTTCCATGCTTCACGATGTAGGGAAGATCTTCGTTCCGGAAGACATCTTGAGCAAGCCGGGGAGACTGACACCCGAAGAACGGACAGTCATTGAAACCCATACGGTTAAGGGCGGGCGTTATTTGATGACGCTACCCAATATTCCCAAGATTGCCGTGATTGCGGCTTTGGAACACCACCGCAAGTATGACGGCACCGGGTATCCGCATTTGACCCAGAACTGGAGACCCAACATCGTCGGTCAGCTGATTGCCATTGCCGATGTCTTTGATGCCTTGCGCAGCACGCGATCCTATAGCCCAGCAAAGCCCCTTGGAGAGATCCTCCAGATTTTCGCCAAGGAACGAGGCGTGGCTTTTCATCCCATACTGGTGGACAGTTTTGTGCATTTGATCGGGTCTAGCCCTTTACAGGCAAGCCAGATGAATTGAAATCTCAGGATGGAGACCGGCAGAACTATTCTGGGTGATTGCGGATTGGCGTGAGGAACACCGAACGATGTCTCCTATGGGGACAACGATCCGGCGAGAACGGAAGAGACGCCTGCCCCGTTGTGGCCTGCCGGGTTTTCCAGTCAAACTAGACCGTCACCGGTTTCAATCCAGCACCTGATTTTTGAGTCACCCGCCGCTTACATATGTAACAGCAATCAATTATCAATAAATCCCTCCAACCGGCTGAAAACCACTTATCAACCCGATCGTTCGGCTGTATACTACCAACTTGCAGTACTCGCTGACAGAAGTCGCTAACCTGCTGAAAATCCGCCCATCTCCCCCTTTCTCAAAGGGGGATTCAGGGGGATTTCTGGATAGGCCGTCACTCTAAATCCCCCCTGCCCCCCTTTTCGAAAGGGGGAGTATAACCCAGGCGCAACCAGGTGAATATTTCTGCCCAGCAGTACTCGTCTCTCACCGGAGTTGCTAAGAATCACTGAGGCTACACGTCCATAGGGGAAGATGCCATGCCCAGAATCGGTCTTCCGATCCTTTTATTGATATTGTCCATGCTGTTGATCTCCAGACCAGCGGGTGCAGCCGAGGTGACGCCGACAGTATCCTGGAGAGCGGCCATAGACATGGCGCTGGCGGGCAATGATGAGCTGAGGGCGGCCAGTGAAGACACCGCTGCCAAGAAACAAGAAATTGGTGTGGCCCGTGGCAACCTCCTGCCGAGATTGACATTCGAGGAGCGATTTCTGCGGACCGACAACCCATCCTACGTTTTTTCCACCAAGATCAATCAATCTCGATTCACCTCCCAAGACCTTGCAACAGCGCCACAGAGTTTCAATTATCCAGACCCCATATCGGACTTTCAGACGCTTCTCACCGTGGAGCAGCCAATCTTCGCCAGAAAGGCCCAGGTGGGGATGACTATGGTTAGTAAGGAATACCAGGCCAAGAATGAGGAGTTGTTACGGAAGAAGGAAGAAATCGTCTTCAAGGTAGTGCAGAGCTATCTCCTGGTGCATACGGCCAGAGCTTACGTCCAAGTGACGGAGCAGGCGGTGGCGGACAGCAAGGAACACCTGCGGGTTGCCGAACTCCGCAATCGAGCGAACCTGGGCCTCTATTCGGATATCCTGCGGGCGTCAACGGCTGTGAAAGAAGCCGAGCAGAAACTGGTCAGCGCCCGGAAGAGCCTTAATGTGACGCGCCGGGCTTTGGGTTTGATACTGGGTCTGCGTGAATCGGTAGACATCGAAGCCGACCTCCCGGAGTTGGCCTTTCAGGACGTTGACTATTACACCCGGGCGTCACTGTCTCGAAAGGATTTGAAGTCACTTCAGATCCGCTATGAGAATGCCAAGAAGAACATTCAACTGGCCGAAGCGGATTACTTCCCGGTTCTGGGCGTGGGTGGTGCCCTCCAGTGGAATGACCGCGACACTCCCTTTGGTTCAGACGGCGACAGCTGGCAGGTCATGGCTTTTCTGCGCTGGAATCTGTTCGATGGAGGCAAGCGCGAATACGAGCGCAGCAAGGCCAAACACCAAATGGCGCAGGTTCGGGAGAGCTTGAGCGGCCTCGAGAAAGCCATCGCCTACCAGGTTTACGAAGCCCACCAGACGGTGGAAGAGGCTGGCAAGAACGCGGAACTGGCACGGGCGGCCTTGGCTTCTTCAACGGAGGGTGCGCGGCTGGTGCAGGTCCGTTTCGCCAATTCGCTTTCACCCTTGGTGGATCTGCTGGATGCTCAACTGAGCTTCAACCAGGCCAGAACCAAAGTAATCGCCACGGAAAACGAGTACCGGATCGCGATAGCTAATCTGGGGTTCCAGAGCGGCACTCTTTTAGAGGATTTGAAGGTTGAATGAGCGAAATGAGAGGCCGCAAGCGCCCTCATGGTTTCTTGAAGGAGTTGCGCATGAGTTGGCTAAGGAAAGGGTGGTTGCTGGGATTGGGGTTGGCAATCCTAATGGGGGCAGGCTGTCAGGATCGAGGCAAGGGTGGAGCCGCCGACGTAAAGCGCCAGGTCGTTACCGGAGTGCAGATGGCGGAGGTGCGTTTGAACCCGCTTACGGAATACTACGAAACTGCGGCAACGGTTCGGCCGCAAACGGTGAGCGTAATCGCCGGCAAGGTGATGGGGGTGGTAACAGCCATCCACGTGAAGGAAGGGGACAGCGTAGCGGTCGACCAGGAACTCCTGACCATTGATGACCGCGATCTGGCACAGCGGCTGAAGGCCGCCGATGCCGCTCAGCAGGAGGCCCGGAAAGCCCTGGATGCCGCCGCCCAAAGCCGGTCGCTGGCTTCGGTAACCCAGCGCCGCTATAAACAGCTATTCGATGAACGAGCCATCAGCGGTCAGGAGATGGACCAGGTGAACACCCAGTTGAAAGTGGCCAATGCCGAAGCGGAAAGGGCTCAGGCCATAGTGGCCCGGGCCCGGGCCGGCCTTGCGGAAGCACAAGTCTACCTGGGATACGCCCACATCGTCTCGCCCTCTTCCGGTGTGGTTACGGAGAAGAAAACCGATGTGGGTTCCATGGCCGTCCCCGGATCACCACTGCTGACTGTGGAAGACCAGAGCGCCTTCAAGCTCGAGGTTAACGTCGATGAAAGTCTAAGCAGCGTCGTTGTTCTTGGGATGCCGGTCGAAATTGCCATTGATGCCATCGGCCTGGCGACCAGGGGTCAGGTGCGGGAAATCGTACCGGCAGTGGATTCTGGCGCCCGCACCTTTGTCATCAAGGTTGGAGTTGCAGGCAACGGTTTGCGCAGCGGGATGTACGCCCGAGTGCGAATCCCGGTTGGTGAACGTCAAGCGATCCTGGTGCCTGGGGAAGCGTTGGTCAATCGGGGCCAACTTACCGGTGTATACAAGGTTTCCCCGGCTGGAATCCTTGCCTTGACCATGGTGCGGGTTGGCAAACGATACGATTCGAATGTCGAGGTGCTTTCCGGACTCAAGCCGGGTGAACGGATCATCGTCGGTGGGGTGACCAAGGCCGTCGACGGTGGACGGGTAGGGGAGGGGTAAGAGCAAACCTAAGCGGCTGGCTAGAAGTCTTCCAAAGACAACTGCCTATCTATTACGTCCTTGCACATCGTCACCCCGGCGGCAGCCGGGCTCCAGTCCCGCGTTTCGCGGGATTGGAAAAACCTGGATTCCGTCCTGCCGTAGGCACATGGGCGTCAACTTAACGGTTCAGCGTTGGGTGCGGTGCCGCGGCAGACACTGAACATTAACCACGAAGAGCACGAAGGACACGAAGACAAAATTTGATGAGGTATCGAATCTGGCTCTGCAACCCGAAGCGACATGAAACGGCACCCGGCTGAATAATTCCCTTCTTCGTGACCTTCGTGTCCTTCGTGGTAAGAAAAGCCTTAAGTTGACGCCTATGTGCCGTAGGCAGGACAGGGCAGGATCGCCGGACTAACGGCCCGGGGGTCATTTCAAGGAAGAGAGTGCGTCGGCTATTTTGCACAGCCCCTTGGTCTTGAGTTTTCCTTGGTGTTCGTGCAATCACACAGTGTGCATTTCCAGTAACTGAGCAACTCTTGGCAGGTGGGGCATCATGGAAAGTCGAGGACTGGCGGGAAGGATTGCCAACGCATTCATTACATCCAAGCTCACGCCCCTCATCGTGATCGCTTCCCTGCTGCTGGGGGTGTTCGCGGTGGTGGTCATTCCTCGTGAAGAAGACCCGCAGATCATTGTTCCCATGATCGATATCCTGGTGACTTACCCGGGAGCCAGCGCGCAGGAGGTTGAAGATCGCGTCACCCGACCCATGGAACGGTTCCTTTGGGAAATCAAGGGGGTTGAATACCTGTATTCCATCGTCAGGCCAGGCATGAACCTGACCATCGTACGCTTCTACGTGGGTCAGAGTATGGAAGACAGCTTGGTCAACCTGTACAATAAATTGATGTCCAACTACGACAAGATCCCTCCCGGCGTTTCCGAACCCTTGGTCAAGCCCAAATCTATCGACGATGTGCCGATCCTGACCCTCACCCTGTGGGATGAGGAGGGGCAGTACTCCGGCTACGAATTGCGGCGCATCGCCACGGAGCTTTGTTGGGAGCTCAAGAAAGACCACGATATTGCGGAAACCACGGTAATTGGCGGACAAAAGCGACAGCTGCGCGTGACTCTGGACCCGGTGAAACTGCAGTTCTACCGCGTGTCTCCAGCACGAATTCTTGAGACGCTGCAGAAGGCCAATGTGATGCTGCCCTCGGGTTCGTTCCCGGCCGCCAACCGGGAATTCATTGTCGAAACCGGCGGGTTTCTCAAAGACGTGCAGGATGTGGGTCAAGTGCTGGTGGCGACGGCCAGCGGCCAACCGGTGTACCTCAAAGACGTCGCGGAAATCAGCGATGGCCCCGAGGAGGTTTCCAACTATGTCTTCATGGGTACTGGGCCGGCTGCCCATGACAACCGCTATGGACTCTATGAAGCCGTTACCGTCGCCATTGCCAAGAAAAAGGGTACTAACGCGACTCACCTTGCCGAACGCACGCTCAAGAAGATCGATCAGCTTCGCGGGGTCATCCTGCCGGCGTCGCTTCCCGTCACTATCACGCGCAATTACGGTGACACCGCCAAGGAAAAATCCGATGAGCTGCTCTACCACATGGCAATTGCCGCCGTTTCAGTGACCCTGCTCATCGCCTTTGCCCTCGGCTGGCGGGAATCGCTGGTGGTAGGCGTGGCGGTGCCGGTCACGCTCGCTCTCACGATCTTTTTCAACTACCTCTACGGCTACACTCTCAATCGCGTCACTCTGTTTGCGTTGATCTTCTCCATCGGGATCCTGGTGGATGATGCCATTGTGGTGGTGGAAAACATCCACCGGCACTTCCGCATGGGTCGAGTCGACATCCCAACCGCCATCGCCGCCGTGGACGAAGTGGGCAACCCTACCATTCTGGCCACCTTTACCGTCATTGCCGCGCTTTTGCCCATGGCGTTCGTGAGCGGACTGATGGGTCCATACATGCGGCCGATTCCGGTAGGGGCGTCAGCCGCCATGATGCTCTCCCTGCTCATCGCCTTTATCATCAGCCCCTGGCTGAGCTACATTGTACTTAAGGGAGTGAAACATCAGCCCGAGGAAGAGAATCAGGAAGAAGGCAAATTCATCGCTAAGTTCAACCACCTTTACGAAAGCAACCTGCGGGGGTTGCTCAACAGTGGCAAGCGTCGGGTCGTGGCATTGCTTCTCATTGTTGCCTTGATGGGGGTTGCGGTGGCACTGATTCCCTTCAAGGGGGTGGCGCTGAAAATGCTGCCCTTTGACAACAAGAGTGAACTCCAGGTGGTACTGGACATGCCCGAGGGGAGCGCCCTCGAGGACACGGCTGCATTGGCCCGGGAGGTGGGTGAATACCTGCGGGCGGTACCGGAAGTCACCCATTTTCAACTCTATGTGGGCACCGCCTCGCCCTTCAATTTCAATGGCCTGGTGCGCCATTATTATTTCCGCTCAGGCAGTAATCAGGCGGATATCCAGGTTAATTTTGTCGGCAAGGGGGAGCGCAAAGCCCAGAGCCATGATCTTGCCAAGCGGCTGCGGCCCGAGATCAAGAAGATCGGTGACCGGTTCGGGGCCAGGATCAAAGTGGTGGAAATCCCGCCCGGGCCCCCGGTTCTCAGTACCCTGGTGGCTGAAGTCTACGGTCCCGAGCTGGAACGGCGAATCGGGATAGCGCAACAGATTAAGGACGTTTTTGCCAAGACTGAAGGGGTGGTGGATGTCGACTGGTATGTGGAAGCGGACCAGCCCAAGGTGACCTTTGCGGTAGACCGGGACAAGGCCGCGATCAATGGCCTCAGCACCGATCATCTGGCGCGCGAGACGCGCATTGCGCTTCACGGCATGAGTGCCGGTTTGCTGCACCTGGAAAAGGAGAAGGAACCCGTTGAGTTGTATTTGCGCATGCCGCTCCAGGACCGCAGCGATATTGCTTCACTGAAGCAAATTGCCATACCGACGCCTGCCGGACGGCTGGTTTCCCTTTCCGAGCTGATTACGGTCAAGCCCGGCATAGAAGACAAAACCATCTATCATAACAACTTGAAGAATGTGACCTACGTTATTGCCGATGTGGCCGGGCGGGAAGAAAGCCCGGTCTATGCGATCCTCAAGATACGCGATGCCATCGCCGCGCTCCAACTCCCGGAAGGCTACAATCTGCAGCAGCACTACTCCACACAACCCCCCGTGGAACATCGCTATTCTATGAAATGGGACGGCGAGTGGCAGATCACCTATGAGGTGTTCCGCGATTTGGGGATCGCCTTTGCAGCCGTGTTGGTCCTGATCTACGTGATGGTGGTGGGGTGGTTTCGTTCGTTCCTGGTGCCCCTGGTCATCATTGCGCCGATCCCGTTATCGCTGGTCGGCATTTTGCCGGCACATGCGCTCATGGGGGCGTTTTTCACGGCCACGTCGATGATCGGCTTTATCGCCGGGGCCGGCATTGTGGTGCGCAATTCCATCATCCTGGTGGATTTCATCGAACTGCAACTGAGCCAGGGTGTGCCTCTTAAGGAAGCCATCGTGCAAGCCGGGATCATCCGCTTCAGACCCATGCTGTTGACCGCCGCCGCCGTCGTGGTGGGCTCGTCGGTAATCCTCTTTGATCCGATTTTCCAGGGTATGGCGATTTCACTCATGGCGGGTGAAGTGGCATCCACCTTGCTCTCTCGGACCATGGTGCCGGTGCTCTACTATGAATACAAGATTTGGACGGACAGAGACGGTTCGACGACTCCAGTCCATGAGTAGGATAGTAACGGGGAACCCGAGGGTTAGGACTGAGGAGAAGTGCGGCAGGCTTCACGGGGCTAGTGACCAACTTCTTTCATGCGAAAATTGCCCGTTGAGAACTGAGAGCAGCACAGATCGACTTCACTAGTGCTCTGTCCAGTTTAATCTTCTGGGTTGACGATTGGCCGTAGGGTGGGTGAAGCGTGGCGCAACCCACCGCAGTGGAATGGTGGGTTGCGTCCCATAATAAGGGACTCCACCCACCCTACAATTCCAACCCGGAGAAACAAAACTGATGAAGTACTAGAACTGGAGTCCCAACAAGCTGATGTCGTCTTGGGGTTCTCGATGGTCACCGAAGCATTTGAGCGATTCGATCATTTCCTTCACGAGCTGATCCAGCGGTTCGCCATGAAGTCTTTGTAATTCTTTATAAAGACGTTCCTTGCCGAAAAATTCACCGCTTTGGTTCTCGTATTCGGTAATACCATCCGTATATACGAACAACCGATCACCACGGTGTAGCCGGTTTTGTCCTTCCGTGAACGGAACTATGCCGTCCAGACCAATGACCGTGCCACCTTCCACCAGTTCCTCCAGTCCACCTGAAGACCTCAAGATTACCGGTTTGGGGTGGCCAGCGCTGCTATACCGAAGTAGTCCCGTCTTGGCATTGAGGACCAGATAAGTGATGGTGAAGTAGTTGTTGAAGCGTTCGAGAGGGTATTCCAGGTCCAGGGCTTGGAGCACTTCGGCCGGGGACGCAATATTTCTGGTTAGGATGGAGCGGGTGGGATCCTTGACCACGTGACCGGCATAGGGCTGCAACTCCTGGGTGATGGAGACCACCATCATGGCTGAAGGAACGCCGTGGCCACTCACATCCAGCATATAGATACCCCAGTAGTCCTGGTCCAACTGTACCAGGTTGAATATATCACCGCCGACCTCCTGACAGGGCAGAAACTGCCAGGCTAGCTGGAATGAGTCGATGCTGTTGGATATGGCGGGTAGAAGACTTCTCTGTATTTCCGCGGCAGCCTGAAGATCTTCATATAATTTAACCCGTTGTGTTTCTATTTCAGTTATGTCGTCCACTATAATCAATACCATTTCTTTGCCATGGTATTTGATATATTTTGTGGAGAACTGGAGATACTTCAGTACCGGCTTATTTTCAATAAAAAACTCTCGTTTGATTATTTCGCGAAATGTTGGGATTTTTTCAGTAAATGCTCGAAAAAGAGAGCTTCGTAACAAACATTCATCGCAATGGCTAGTAGACCCACAGACCTTACCCTCCAATACAGCAAAGGCACAACCAACAGCATTCCCATATAGATTTCCAATTAGCTGTTCTTTATCCTTATAGAACAGAGTTTCCAAAGCGTTGTTAACGCTGTGCACTCGCATATGTTTGTCGGCAATAAAGACGGCAGATGTGATGTGGTCAAGGAGAGTAGTTAAAAAATCGTTGGATTCCTTGAGTTCATTGATTTCCAGTGGCATATTCTATTCTTTCCGGTTCTTGAGTCTGATACGTATGTAACTGACATCACCGCCGGGAAGGAGTGAACATGCGGCGGGAAGCAGCATGAGCCGCAGGAGGCCCAGGCGGGTCCCGTCATGCTGGAGATCCCGACCCAAGCCGGATCTTGGATGACGGGCCGGTGCCGTATACCGGCTCACCCTTCCTGGCTGTGACGCATTGTAACATAGCTTGCGTGGTGACTGAAGAGGCTCATCCATATTGCAGGCAGGAGGGTAGGAAGCCGGGTTTTCCTTCCAGGAGGCGGGTAAGATGGAGGGTGCTGGCCCCGGTGGGAGCACAATCCTTCCAGTGTCCGGCGGGGTTGCGGCAATTTCCGTAAAGGGCGGCTTTGGGCTAGAAGGTGTAACCCACCTCACCATGGAGCTCGCGGTCGAGGCCGGCCATTTCATGGTCCTCTTCCACCCGCAGCCCCATGGTCTTGTCGAGGACCCAACAAATTCCGTAGGTGACCAAGTAGCAGTAGAGCCCAACCGTCACCACAGCCAGCAATTGTATTGCAAACTGGCGTGGATTGCCGGCCAACAAGCCGTGACCGCCTACGGTGGCGAAAAGACCCGTGGCGAGTGGGCCCCAGATGCCGCCAACGCCATGTACGCCGACGACGTCCAGCGAATCATCAAATCCGCCTTTGAACTTCAAGCGCACTCCGTAAAAGCAAATCACGCCTGCCACCAGTCCAATCAGCAGAGCGGCCATCGGTGAAACGTGGCCGGCGGCTGGGGTGATAGACCCGAGTCCCGCCACGATGCCCGAGGCCAAACCTAGTGCGCTCGGGCGCTTGAGCAGCCACCATTCCATCATCATCCATGAAAGAGACGCGGCAGCAGCTGCTGTCATACTGGTGATGAAGGCCAGTGCGGCGTTGGCATTGGCTGCCACGGCACTGCCGGCATTGAAACCGAACCAACCGAACCACAGAAGCCCGGCGCCCAAGAGGGTCAGAGTGAGGTTGTGAGGGACGAACATCTCGCTGGGAAACCCCTGCCGTTTCCCGATGATTTGAGCAATAGCCAAAGCCGAAATCCCGGCGGAAAGGTGTACCACTAGACCTCCAGCAAAGTCCATGACACCCAGTTTTTGTAGCCAACCCCCTCCCCAGACCCAATGCGTAAGAGGGTCGTAAACCAGGATAGACCATAAGAGAATGAACACCACATAGCTGGTGAATTTCATTCTTTCAGCGATGGCACCGCTGATGAGAGCCGGGGTGATGATGGCAAACATGGCCTGAAACATAATGAACGCATAGGTTGGGACCGTGCCGGTGAGGGTGTCCACTTGAGTGGCCATGAGGAAGAGATCGGAGAGATCGCCGATGACGGCGTTGCCTTTGGAAAAAGCCAGTGAATAACCGACAATGACCCATTGAAGAGCGACCACCGACAACGCTACAAAGGAATGCATGAGTGAGCTGAGAACGTTTTTCCTTTGCACCATACCGCCATAAAAAAACGCCAGGCCGGGGAGCATGAGCATGACCAGGGCGGCTGATGTGAGCAGCCAGGCGGTGTCACCGGCATTCAAGGCAGCCGCATCGGCTGCATGGGCCGCCGTATGGCCCAAGAGAATGGTCATCACCAGGCAGCTGAATGCTCTATTGCGAAAAACCGACTTAAACAAGGTGATCTCCTTACATTTCTTTGGTGATGCTCAAGATTGGATTCCGATTCTGGTGTCCCACTGGAGACTGCAGGCCCAAATTGAGGATTCAGGGAAGGGGAGAGCAAAGGCAATGCCAAGAAGGAGATTTGCCGGCCTGCTTGTCCACCAGTGTGATGCTGGCGAAATCTGGCATGGCGGCGCTGGGTGGAATACACAAAATCGTATCAATGACCGTTTGGATTGCGTCTTTGTTGACAAGATTGTGCGATGATCAAGGGAGCTTTCGGGCACTGGCCGGCTGGAATCTGACTTCAGCAAGGACGATTGGGGCGCGGTTCGGAACGGTTTGTTAGTGAAGCTGTTTGTCATTAGAGAGATATAATGAAGACTAAAAATTCCCCTTGACAGATCTTCTTGGATCGCTAACAATATAACCCTAACAATTAGTATCGCTGAACTCTGCACAAAAGCGTGCAGGTCTCAAAGCGGATGGTGAAGACAAGGGCGTCTGCATTTCCTACCGGGCAGGCGTCTTTTTTTATGTCCGTGCAGCAGGCAAAAGGGCCTCAAGAGGTACTCTGTCGCGGTTCCAGCGGGCGGGGCTTCACCGCCTAAGGTTGAGCAGCTCGGACAATGAAGTCCACACGTTTTTGTGGAACTTGGGCGGCAGGCTATTCGTCCCGGCGTGTTCAGGGACAGGAACAAGGAGAGATCACAATGAATCTGAGCAATCCCAATGCAAACGATGCCACTTTGAGTTTTAATCGATCCAAGAGCGTGGTTCCCATGAGCGGGCTATGTTCCCGTTGTATCGATGGTTGCCGCGGCAACTGTGAGATTTTCAAGGCAACCTTTCGCGGCCGCGAAGTGATCTATCCGGGGCCCTTTGGGCAAGTTACCGCAGGCGCCGACAAAAACTATCCGGTAGACTACTCGCACCTCAACATCCAGGGCTATGCTCTGGGAGGTACTGGCCTGCCGGTGGGATTAGAGGCGAATCCCGACACGGCGGTGTTCCCAGCCGTCAGCACCGAAACCGAATACGGCTGGAACATCAAGGTCAAGATGCGTATGCCAATCTTTACCGGAGCCTTGGGTTCTACGGAAATTGCCCGCAAGAACTGGGAGCATTTCGCCGTGGGTGCTGCCCTCAGCGGTGTGACCCTGGTGTGCGGGGAAAACGTGTGTGGCATCGACCCGGGTCTGGAGCTCAACGGCAACGGCAAGATCGCCAAGTCTCCCGAAATGGACCGCCGCATTGAAGTTTACAAACGGTACTACCAGGGCTACGGTGAGCTACTGGTGCAGATGAACGTCGAAGACACGCGCCTCGGCGTGGCCGAGTACGTCATCGACAAACACGGCCTGCAGACCATCGAATTGAAATGGGGGCAGGGAGCTAAATGCATTGGTGGCGAAATCAAGGTCAACAGCCTGGAACGCGCTCTGGAGTTGAAAAAACGTGGTTACATCGTGACTCCCGACCCATCCGACCGAGTCATCCAAGCAGCCTACAAGGATGGAGCCATCAAGGAGTTTGAACGACACAGCCGGTTGGGCTTCATCAGCGAAGACGGTTTTATGGCGGAAGTCGAACGGCTGCGCAAGCTCGGTTTCAAGCGAATCACGCTCAAGACCGGAGCCTATGGCCTGCGTGAGCTGGCCATGGCGATCAAGTGGGGTTCCGCGGCCAAGATCGACCTGCTCACCATCGACGGCGCTCCCGGCGGCACCGGCATGAGCCCTTGGAGGATGATGCAGGAGTGGGGCGTCCCCAGCATCTACCTGCATTCTGCCGCTTATGAGTTCGCCCAGAAGCTCACCGCCAGAGGCATGAAGGTGCCCGACCTGGCCTTTGCCGGCGGTTTTTCCAGTGAGGACGGTGTGTTTAAGGCTCTGGCCCTGGGAGCGCCCTATGTCAAGGCAGTGTGCATGGGCCGGGCTCTCATGATTCCGGGCATGGTTGGCAAGAACATCGCACAATGGCTTTCCAACAACGATTTGCCCAAGACGGTTAGCCAATACGGTACGAGTGTTGAAGAGATCTTTGTCAACTATGAAGCGGTCAAGGACATCATCGGCAACGGTAATATCAAAGACATCCCCCTGGGAGCCATCGGCATCTACAGCTACGCCGACAAGATTCGGGTTGGCCTACAACAGCTGTTGGCCGGAGCCCGCTGTTTCCGTGTGGATACTGTTTCCCGTCGCGAGCTCATGTCGCTTACCGAGGAATGCACCAAGGTAACCGGCATTCCCTACGTCATGGATGCCTATCGAGCGGAAGCGGAAGCCATCCTGAACGGCTAGAGAGCCAATTGACGGCCTTGCCGCTTGGGTCCTGGCGGGCGGTGGCTGCGACCAACGAGACCGGGGCCCCCCGCGTGGGGCTCCGGTTTTCTGTCGACGATAGCCGACAGTTGCCAAGATTTGGCCAGTGCCCTTAGGAAGAAGTTGTCAGCGCCGCTGTGGATATGAGCCAGAACGATAGTCAACCGTGGCAACTCGGTTGGGACTATACAAGAACAATTTGAGCGGCGTTGCTGCGGATGACGTGCCCGATGATGGCAGCGTCCGTCACGCCTTGGCTGTGCAGATCGGCAACAAGGGAAGGGGCCACGGCTTGCGGCAGGAAGATCAGCAGCCCTCCTGAGGTCTGAGCATCGGCCAACAAGTCCAGGCGTAACGGATCATTGGTGGTGGCTATCATGACGTGATGGCTACAATAGTTGCGGTTGCTGTAGGTGCCAGCAGGGATGAGACCCATGGCGGCCAATTCGAGGACTTCCGGCAGTAGCGGGACGCGGTCTATGCTGATTTCGATGGTGACGCGGCTGGCGACAGCCACTTCGAGGGTGTGGCCCAGCAGGCCAAAGCCGGTGATGTCGGTACAGGCGTTCACCGGGTAGAGGGCCATGGCTTCGGCGGCCGCCTTGTTGAGGGTGGCCATCACGGTGGTAGCATGGCGAGCAGCCGAATCGGTTAGCAGGGCGCCCTTGATGGCGGTGGCCAGAACCCCGGTACCGATGGGTTTAGTGAGGATCAACGCATCACCAGGCTGGGCGCCGGCATTGGTCAGAACCCGATCGGGATGCACAACCCCGGTGACCGACAGCCCATATTTCAGTTCCAAATCATCCACACTGTGACCACCCACCAAAGCCGCTCCGGCTTCATGAATCTTTTCCAGCCCACCGCGCAACATCTCTTTCAGGATGCTCTTATCCAGTTGCTGCAACGGGAAACACACGATGTTCATGGCCGTGAGGGGGCGGCCGCCCATGGCATAGACATCACTGAGGGCATTGGCGGCCGCAATGCGGCCAAACTCATAAGGATCATTGACGACCGGGGTAATGAAATCCAGCGTCTGGATCAAGGCAAGATCATCCGTGAGCCGGTAAACACCAGCATCGTCGCTGGTTTCTCGACCGACCATGAGACGCGGGTCAGTCTCTGCGGGCAGTTGGTTCAAGATGTCGGCCAAGTCCCCTGGCCCGATCTTGGCCGCTCAACCGGCTGCGCGTACGTTCTTGGTAAGCTGCGTTGGTTTGCTGTCCATGTCCCGGATGTCGCTTTTGCCTTGTGATCGTTGCAGTCGAAAATGGGCTGAAAGACCCATTGCGCTTCTGCTTTCTCCCTCTGCCCGCGAACGCTGAAGTTTGCTGCCGCAACCGGGGCAGAGGCCGGGAACTGCGGGCGAGGTGAGTTATAAGCAGGTTATGATCGCTATGCCAGCCTTGCTGCCCATTCGACGGCGGCGACAAGCACGTGGCTCGGTACCTGGCCGATCAAGTCAGGCTAATCACCTTGTCAGCCAACTGCATAGCAGTGACAATATCCAGCATGTTGGTAGTCTCACCAACCCGTTTCTGTTCCACTATGTCAAAATGATTGAGACAGGTGCCGCACACCAGCACTCGGGCGGGCTGGTTATCGAGCGCCTGAAGCGTGGCCAGAACCTCGGAGCCTTCGATGGCAAGCTTCACTCCGGCGTTCACCAGCACCAAACGCCACAGCTCTTCGCCCATCTCTTTGAGGGTTGCGAGCAAATTCGCCATCAGCTTACCACCCAGAACGTCATCCCCATGTCCGATCCGGTCCGTACCAACAAGAACCAGAATCCTCTTGGGTTGGCTGCCGGCGGCAGCTTCAACAAAAATCTCACAAGCGGTTTCGCCAGGATTTTGCTTTCCGGTTACAGCAATATCATGCTCCTGTTCGATAATCTCTACTTGGTAGCCACAGCGGGCCAATAAGCGGCTGACGTTTTCCTTGGCGGCAACGTTGTCCACCAGAACAGTAAATTGTTGGACCGCACCCTTATCGATGATTTCCTTGGCCTTCAGCACCGGCCCTGGACACGCCAGCCCACGACAATCAACCTTCTCCGAAGTCATAACCTACCTTTCTGAGATCCATGAAAGGCCCCATTTGGTCGGCGGATGCAATGTGCCCAAGCAGGGCAACTTCGCCTCCGCAGGTGGCGATTTCTATTTCCAGCAGAACGAAACAAGAACAAGCCTCGCAATCGACGGGATGCCGACACCTGCAGGCTGCTGTGTGGGAAAGCCGAAACTGCTCTACTTGCAGCCAACGCAGCATCGCTTCAAGGTGGATGCCATCGACTTAAGCACTGCAGCAAGCTCTACTTAACGATCTATCGAGGGGTTTTCCAATAGGTAATATCAATGGCAAAACAGGTTGGTATCGAAAAACTGAATATCCGTCGCAGGGTGGTCAAGCATCTCAAGCGCGGATTGCCAGGGGACCCAAGTCAAGCGCTCCAGGCTGGCATTGCCGAACACGTCGGCAACACTGCCGGAGCGAATGATACGGCCCTGGTACAGGACGGCAACCCGCTCAGCCAAGGACGGTATTTCCGAATAGTCGTGGGTGACAAAAAGGGTCGTGGTGTTGAGCTCGCGAAGGATCGTCCCCAACTCCCCGAGG
Source organism: uncultured delta proteobacterium (assembly GCA_963802715.1). Lineage (GTDB taxonomy): Bacteria > Desulfobacterota > Syntrophobacteria > Syntrophobacterales > Syntrophobacteraceae > CAWDJT01. Next base: position 74,352 of record CAWDJT010000022.1, on the reverse strand, counting down.
AGCAGCGTTCGGGTAGGATAATCCAAGGATGCGAAGGGTTCATCCAAAAACAGCACATCGGGTTCAAGGGCGAACGCTCGAGCCAGACTGGTGCGCTGGGCTTCACCGCCGGAGAGGGTCCGCGCCGGTTGCCTGGCAAGTTGCAGTACGCCGAAACGCTCCAGCCAGTGATTAGCTCGTTGCTGGGCTTCGCGCCGCGAGACCCTGCGAATGCGCAGTGCGGAAAGCAGGTTTCCTCGAACCGTGGTATCCATGAGCAGTGGTTCTTGGAAAACCACCGCCAGTCGGCGACGAAACCCCAGCTGGTTGTGCTGGCTGACCGGTTGACCGGAAAAAAGGATGGAGCCTTGAGTCGGGGCTTGCAGCAGAGCAAGGGTCAGCAGCAGGCTGCTTTTTCCGGAGCCGTTTGGGCCTACCAGAGCCGTCACTTCGCCCTTTGGCAGGCTGAACTGCGGGATATCCAGAATGTCGCGGTTACCAAGTCGCAGCCGCAAACCTTGAGCGCTAATCATCGCGGGTCCCGGACTTCAAGTTCAATGGGCGTGGTGGATAAGGCTTCATGCGGTCTGAAGCGAACCCTTCGGAGGCAGCTCCTGCAAAGGTCCAATGGGTCGAGGCCGTTTGGACCGGATCAGATAGAGCCATGATCATGGACGCTTGCCACGCTGCTGTAAGTAACTGAGCCCGGCCGAAATCCCAAAGGCAAGAAGCAACAAGATGACGCTGAGGGCCGTAGCCAGCTGGAAGTTGCCCTTGGACACTTCCAGCACCGTGGCGGTGGTGAGCACTCGAGTGTGTCCCTTGACGTTGCCGCCAACCATCATGGAAGCCCCCACCTCTGAAATCACCCCACCAAAGCCACCAATGACAGCTGCCAAAATCCCCATGCGCGCTTCGCGGAGCAACAAGCACAGATACTGCCAACGGGAGGCCCCGAGTGACAGAATCTGAAGGTGCATCTTGGCGGGTATGGATTGCATGGCGGCCAGTGTAAAAGCCGCCACGATGGGAGTGGCAATGATGGTTTGGGCAACGATCATGGCGGTCGGGGTGTAGATCAGCCCCAGAAAGCCCAACGGGCCGTAGCGAGTCAGGCAGAGCCAGGTGGCAAGTCCGACCACCACGGGTGGCAGGCCCATGCCGAAGTTGATCAGACTAACCACCAGACCTCGAGCGAAAAACCTTCGTAGCGCTACCACCGTCCCCAGTGGAATCCCAATCATCACACTGACGGCTGTAGCCAGGCAGGAAACTTGCAACGTTCGCGCCGCGACCTGCAAAACCTCAGGATCGCCGCGCAGGAGTAAGCGAAAGGCCTCCAAGATGCCATCAGTGATATGGTTCACGGTATCTTTCCCTGGTTGCTAGCACGTTCTAGCTGCCAAGCTTTTCCATGGTCTTCCCGGCATCGGGGAAAAACAACGGCTGCCCGTATTTGTCCTGGCCAAAGGTGCCGATGATCTTCTGTACGTCGGCAGCCACCATGAAATCCACGAAAGCCTTGGCGCCAGCGGCGTTGGCCCGGTCAAACTTGGCCGGGTTGACTTGCATCACATGATAGATATTGAGCAGATCTCGATCGCCCTCACTAAGGATGGTGAGCGCAATGTTGGCTTTCTGGGCGAGGTAGGTAGCACGATCGGTGAGCGTATAGCCCATTTTTTCCGAAGCCATCAGCAGAGTGGCGCCCATGCCCTGGCCCGATTGCTGATACCATTTGCCTTCGGGCGAAGCTCCGGCGGCCTTCCAGATGGCCTTTTCCTGCTTGTTAGTACCGGAGTCATCGCCCCGGGAAACGAACATGGCCTCTTTTTGACCAATGAGACGAAATGCTTCGATACTGCTCTTGCCCTTGATCCCAGCGGGATCGGCAGCAGGGCCGACAATCACGAAATCGTTGTGCATCACCAGTTGATAATTGGTCACAATGCCAGCATCGACGAGTTTCTTCTCAGCCGCGGGTGCATGGCATAACAGCACGTCCGCTTCCCCTCTCTCACCCATTGCCAGGGCCTGACCGGTGCCCACGGAGATAGTCTTTACACGGTAGCCGGTCTGCTTTTCAAAAAGGGGAACAAGAACGTCGAGCAGACCGGAGTCCACGGTGGAAGTCGTGGTGGCCAGGATAACATCGCTGCTTGGCGTGGCTGGGGCAGCTTTTCCAGATTTCTCATCCGCAGCCCAGGCACACATGGATCAGTATCATGAACCACACCAACACGGTTAACATCCCAAGTCTCTTGCTCATGGTGACTCTCCTTCCAGGGCTTATGGGTTATGAATGATGGAGAATTACTGCTGGCCGGCGGCGCCAACCATGGTCCCGATTAGCCGCACGGCGGAACCTAAGACCGGCTGCCTTGGCAGCGGTGCGGACTTCATAGCAGTCTGGTGTTCATTATGTCAAGAATGCAATATCGGGGTGTTCAGGATGAGGAGGTTTTGAGGAACTGCTCCATGGCATGGTGCAGCAACGTCAGTTCCTCCCGCAAACGGGGGATGGCGGCCGCAGCTTCCTGGAATTCGGCGTTTCGGCCTAACCGTTCGACATGCTGAACCGCATCGGCGGCGCGCTTGGCACTCAAGTTCAACAGAGCGCTCTTGAGGCTATGGGACAATCGCTCGACCTGTTCTGCCTGACGGTAATCGGTGGCGTGGCTGATTTCTTCCAGCAGTTTGGGGTACTCTTGGAAGAACAAAGCCAGCAGCTCGCGCAATAACTCCTGATCCCCCTCGACGCGCTCCAAGAGGGCATCCGCATCGAAAACCAGTTCTTTCACGAGACTCACCTCCTCACAATCCATGCTATCCAGAGCGCAATGCTACTGTCCAAGTCAGCAGATGCGCGGCAGCTGTTCGCCGCGCAACATGGTCACCAATCGGTGTCCGCCGATGTGGGTGTGAAGGACTACGCAGCCCGGTTCGTCGGCAACGATCGCGCCGATGCGGCAAGCGTTTGCTCCCAGGGGGTGGGCTCGCATGGCGCTCAACACGGCATCCACGGACTGAGCCGGGACACAGGCCACCAGCTTGCCTTCATTGGCCACATAGAGAGGATCCAAGCCCAGGATTTCGCAAGCTCCGGCCACGTCCCGCCGAATTGGGACAGCCGGTTCTTCGAGAAGCACTCCCACACTCGATTGCTGGGCGATTTCATTGAGAGTGGTAGCCACTCCGCCGCGGGTTGGGTCTCGCAGTACCCGAATGTCCGGGCAGGTAGCGAGCATGGCTTCCACGAGCGTGTGAAGTGAGGCCGCATCGCTTTGGATCTCGTTCTCGAATGCCAGCCCCTCGCGCTTGCACAGGATGGCCATGCCGTGATCGCCGATAGTGCCGTTAATCACCACGGCGTCACCCGGCTGGGCATATTGCCCCCCCAGGCGGCGTTCCACCGGGACACTCCCTACACCGGCAGTGGTGATAAACAGCTTGTCGGCTTTGCCTCGGGGTACAACCTTGGTGTCGCCGGCAACCACCATGACCCCGCCATTCCGAGCCGCTTCTGCCATGGAATGAACCACCTGACGCAGGGTCGCCAGCGGCAGTCCTTCTTCCAGAATAAAACCGGCACTCAGATAGAGTGGGCGTGCGCCGCGCATGGCCAGGTCATTGATGGTACCGTGCACGGCCAAACTGCCGATGTCCCCTCCGGGGAAAATGATGGGGTCCACCACGTAGCAGTCGGTGGTCATGGCGAGGGGTGTTGACAGCGCCGGCAGCAAGGCGCTGTCGTTCATTTCTGCAAGAAACGGATTGGCCAAGGCTTCGGCGAAGAGTTCACGAACAAGTTCGTGCATGGCGCGTCCGCCGCTACCATGGTCTAGTTGGATGGAATCAAATGCCACAGAATGGTTCCTTTTAGGCCCATAAGCCGTACCCGTTCCCGTGCCCTAGGCCCGGTGATATCGGTAATAGGCTCCGCATGTACCTTCGCTGGAAACCATGCACGGCCCAAGCGGCTGCTCGGGTGTGCAAACCTTGCGAAAAAGCCCGCATTGGTGCGGTTGGAGGACCCCGCGGAGGACCTCGCCGCAGCGGCAGCCAGGATGTTCAGCGACGCGAATGGCTGGCATGGCGAACCGACGGGTGGCGTCGAACCGCTGCCAACGATCGCGGATCCGCAGGCCACTGGCTGGAATCGTGCCCAGACCGCGCCAAGAGGTATCCGCGGGCTCGAAGATTTCATCCATCAGGTCGCGTGCCTGGACATTCCCCTCCCAGGAAACGGCTCGTCGATACTGGATCTCCACTTCAGACCGGCGACCCTCCAGTTGGTCAACCAGCATGACAATAGCTTGTAGCACATCCAATGGCTCGAATCCGGCGACCACGCAGGGGATCCCGTGGCAAGCGGCCACATCCTGGTACGCTTTGGCCCCAATCACCGTGCTGACATGACCCGGACACAGAAAGCCGTCTAGATGGATGTCTTCCGCCTGCAACAAGACTTCCATGGCCGGAGGCAAAAGCTTGTGGGCGGTAAACACCGAGAAGTTATTCAGACCCAGCGCCGCTGCCTGCTTGATGGCCGCAGCCACGGTAGGAGCGGTGGTTTCAAAGCCGATGCCCACCAAGACCACTTGCCGATCCGGATGGGTACGAGCGATCTCCAGAGCGTCAAAGCTGGCGTAGACGATACGCACGTCGGCGCCTCGGCTACGTTCTCGCTGAAGAGAGGATTGGGACCCGGGCACCCGTACCAGGTCGCCGAAGGTAGCGAGGATCACGCCGGGCTGCTGAGCCAGCCATATGGTGCGATCAACGTCTTCAGCCGCGGTGACGCACACCGGACAGCCGGGACCGCTGATGAGGCGAATGGTATCGGGCAGGAGTTCGCGGAGGCCCGCGCGAAAAATGGCCACGGTGTGGGTGCCACAGATTTCCATGAGCCGTACCGGCCGGTGACTGCGCTGCCGGAGCGCCGCCAGAAGCTTTTGCGCCAATTGCGGGTCACGGTATTCGTCCAGGTATTTCATGGTTCAGTCCCTGTTATGGCGCAGCCACCAGTGGCCGGCAACGAACGCTTGTCCCAGTGCAATGCAGGCGTCGTTGGGCGGCAGTTCCTGATGGCTGTATACCTCAAAACCCGATTGGCGCAAACGGGATTCGAGATGCTCGGTCAGGTACGGCATTCTGAAACACCCCACCGCTCAGCAGAATGCGCTGCAAACCCGTAGAACCGGCGACCATCTCCATGGCATCGGCGAACAGATGCACCAGACCCCGGTGGAAGCGGGCGGAAATCAGTCCGGGGCGCAGTCCCGCGCGAATATCGGCAACCGCCTGAGACACCATGGGCAGAGGGTTGACAACGATAAGACCATTGGCCGTCATGATCTCACCTTGATACTCGCCTTGGTGGGGTTCCAGGAGTTGCTCCAACTCAATAGCTGCCTGACCTTCGTAGACATTGATATCACGGATGCCGACAAGGGCCGCCACGGCATCGAAGAGTCGTCCACAAGACGATGAAAGGGGTGCGTGCAATCCTTGGCGCAGCATTTGGACTATGATCCGCCAACGTTCGCTCGGCCATCGCGACAGCAGATCTCCGAATTGCATCTTCAATACCGTCTGGCGAGAGGCTCCAGAGGTAACTGACGGCCATCCGCCAGGGCTCTCGCGCAGCCATGTTGCCACCGGGAAGGGGGACCTGACGTAAGTGGCCAAGCCGCTCCCAGTGATCTTCCGAGACCTGCAGAATCTCCCCGCCCCAGACGGTGCCATCGCCACCGTAGCCGGTACCATCCAAGGCCAAGCCCAAGACCGGGCCAGAGAGTCGGTGCTCGGCATACACCGAGGCAATATGGGCATGGTGATGCTGCACGCCGACTTTCTCGAGGTGGGTCTGCTGCAATGCCCATTGGGTGGAGAGGTAGTCGGGGTGAAGGTCGTGGGCGATCAATTGCGGTTGGACATAAAGAATCCGCTGCAGGTGTTCGATGGTGTGTTGAAAGGACCGCAGGGTTTCCTGATTCTCAAGGTCACCAATGTGCTGACTGATAAAGGCTTCATGACCGCGAACCAGGCAAACGGTGTTCTTGAGTTCGGCGCCAAGAGCCAACACTGTCGGGAGGGATTCCCGGAGAAAAACCGGGGCCGGCGCGAACCCTCGGGCGCGGCGAATCAACGTGGGTTTGCCGACGATGGTGCGCAATACCGAGTCATCGCAGCGCAGGTAGATCTCACGGTCGTGAAACAGGAAGAAATCAGCGATGTCGCGTAACCGTTCGCGGGATTCCCGGTTGTCGGTTGCAATGGGTTCATCACTGCGGTTGCCGCTGGTCATCACCAGGGCCTGGAAGCGGTCGTGGGCAAAGAGCAGGGTGTGGAGCGGCGTGTAGGGAAGAAACGCACCGAGGCGGCGATTACGCGGGGCAATGCTGGGAGCCATGGTGACGGCGTGAGAATCTTGCCGGCGGCGTTCCAGCAGCACGATCGGGCGAACCCGGCTGAGCAGCAGATCCATCTCGGCATCGTCTACCCGACAGTGTTCTTGGATAGCACCAAGATTCGGAAACATCACGGCAAATGGTTTTTCTTCGCGCACTTTCCGGCTTCGCAAACGGTTCACGGCCTGTTCGTGGGTAGCCATGACTGCCAGATGAAAACCGCCCAAGCCCTTGATAGCAACGATGGCGCCGCCGGCAAGCTGGTTGATGGCCTCATCAATAGCTGCATCCCGCTCGGCCAACCGTTTTCCATCAGCGGTTTCGATCCACACCTGGGGGCCGCAATGCCAGCAGGCATTGGGCTGGGCATGGAAGCGACGGTTGCCGGGATCATGGTATTCGCGGAAGCAATCGGCGCACATGCTGAAGGCCGCCATGGTGGTCTTGTCGCGGTCGTAGGGAAGGTCGCCAATGATGGTATAGCGCGGACCGCAGTTGGTGCAATTGATGAAGGGGTAGCGATAACGCCGGTCGGAGGGATCAAGGAGTTCCTTCAGACAATCATTGCACACGCACACGTCAGGGGAGATCAGTGCCACCCGCGGCTGGCTTCCCTGACTTTCCAGGATACTAAAACCGCTGATGTCTTGATCTTGATAAGGAAGATCGCGTAGTTCCTGATGGACAATGCGCGCCAGGGGTGGCGCCTTGGTGCTGAGTTCTTCCACAAATGCGGCAACATCATCAACCTGGCCGAGAGCTTCGATTTCGACACCATCGGCCTGGTTGCGTACCCAGCCGTGTATCTGGTGCTCAATTGCCAAACGGTAGACGTGCGGCCGGAACCCTACTCCCTGGACTATGCCCTGAATGCGGATGTGCACCCGTTGGTTCATCGAGGCAAGCTCTTCCGGACCTCGCTCAACCGGGTCCGCAGCCACTGGCACCAGGCGTCCAGTCCTTCCCCCGTGCGGCATGAGATCTCAAATACCTGTTGATACGGGTTAAGCTGCCGGGTTCGTTCGCGGATCGTCGGTACGCTGCAGTCAATGTGGGGGAGTAAATCGATCTTGTTGATCAAGAGCACCGAGGACAGCTGAAACATGAGAGGGTATTTGAGGGGTTTGTCATCCCCTTCCGCGACACTCAAAATCATGACCTTATCATGCTCCCCCAGATTGAACTCAGCGGGGCAGACCAAGTTGCCCACATTTTCGATGATGAGCAGATCGAGGCTGTTCAAATCGAGGGGGATCAGCGCCTGCTGAACCATGTTGCCGTCCAGATGGCAGGCTCCGTCGGTATTGATCTGCACTGCCTGGACACCTTTCTTCTGGATGCGTTCGGCATCATAGGATGATTGAATGTCACCTTCGATGACCGCAAGGCGCAACTGTCCCGCAAGGCGTTCGATGGTGCGCTCCAACAGCGAGGTTTTGCCGGCGCCGGGGGAGCTCATCAAATTGATGGTCAGGAGGCCGGCTTCTTCGAAGCGGCGACGATTGGCAGCGGCGAGCCGTTCATTGGCCTCCAATATGTTGCGGACTACGGGAATGTTCACCAGCGTCATCTTCATCTCCAGTCTCTCCCTCAATGCTGGCAACCAACAACTCCCGGCCGCTGACCAGATCAATCACCGGTTCCTGACACTGAGGGCATAAGAACTTGTTATCGTCCACGGTAAAGATTTCGAGGCAGCGTGCGCAGCGGAGCACCACCGGGATGGTGTCGATGTCCAAGCGGGCGCCTGCAGCCATGGTCTGCTGACTGACCATTTCAAAACAAAACGTTAATGCATCGGGTACAACGGCCGCCAGCGCTCCTACCTGAAGGCGAATGCTGGTGACCCGGACAAGCCCGTGACGACGCACTTCTTCGAGCACCACATCGAGTACATTCTGAGCAATCGCGAGTTCATGCACAGCAAATCCTTGCAAGCAGCAATAGCCCGTGGGTTGCGCCTAGCCGTGTTTCACATGGGGCGAAGCCGGCGCCAGGAAACCGGCCTGCTCGAAAAAGTTCTAATTCCACGATTCATTATAGCCGAAAGGTAACATAGCAGCGGTATATGACGATGGCAAGTGCGGGAAAGGGACCCCGGAATCACTGGGTTGGTTGTGATAGCCAAGCATGCGGCTCCATTACCCTGCCATCTGCTTAAGACGTTGGGGCTATAGAGATGCGTTCAGTGACATCTATTTATTTCTGTCGATATTTCATTTGCTCTTCAGAGGGAAATAAGATAGAGATATGTGTGAAATAAACGATTCACTTTGGAAACACTGTCTTGCAGATTTGGTTCAGCTTCCAGGTCGGGTTCTCGTTGCGCGCAGCAGATCTTCCTCTATTCGACCCTTGAGGGTGCGTCGAAACGTAATCCAGATCATCCTTATAACTCTCTCGATGCCCATAGTTGCTCACATGCGATGCCTGTCTTCAGAATGATGACCCCCTGGTATTTTGCCTTCATGGCCAGATTAATATGTTCGAATATCTAGCTTGCACGAATAGCGAAATTTCAACCACTGGTGTTCAACCACTGGTTCGTGCTCGCTGTAAGATATATGTGGTATGTGTTGTGGGTGCTGTTGATGGTTGTCGTAATCATCAGCAATCACTGATTTGCCGGCTTTTTGTCAGATGAGTCGATTGTTTTGGATAACTTCATGGATAAGGATGAGGAGAGATGAAAATGCATGTTGTAATCAGATATCCGTTGGCGCTTGTGTTTTTTTGCATGGTTATGCTGAGTCTTACTCCCGTTCATGCAGTTACGCAGGATGAGGTCATCATTGGCTTGAATGTGCCACTCAGCGGACCTTATGTGCTCCAGGGTAAAGACCAGTTGAATTCGTACGCACTGGCCAAGGAGGAAATCGATGCAGCCGGTGGAATACTTGGCAAGAAGATCCGCTTCCTCATAGCGGATTCGCAAGTCGGACCCCAAGGTCTCCGTTGAGAATGTTAAGAAATTCGTGGAGCAGGGCGTCGATATGGTCACCGGGGGCTCATCCAGCGGAGTGGCTGTGGCGGTCAGCGCCTACTGTCAGGAACAGAAGAAGCTGTTCATGGCCACGCTCACCTATTCCAATGATACTACCGGGAAAGATGCCCATCGTCACACCTTCCGTGAAACCTATAATGCCTGGATGGGTGCCGTTGCTTTGGGTCGCTATCTCAAGAAGAATTTTCCCAACAAGAAATACTTCTACGTCACCTCGGATTATACCTGGGGCTGGACCACCCGGGATTCCATGAAACGTTTTACCGGCAGCGAAGCGGCTCCGGATGTCCTGATCAAGCTGGGCACTCCCATTGATTCGCCGTTATACAGGGAGGCCGTACGCAAGGCGCTGGATGAAAAAGCCGAAGTCCTGGTTCTGGTCCTTTTTGGCCGGGACATGATGGCCGGAGTGCAGGCCTGCGTGGAATTGGGTGTCAAGGACAAGATGGTGGTGGTGGTGCCCAATCTCGAGCTGAACATGGGCATGGGGGCCGGATTGCAGGCCAATGCCGGAATCTTGGGAGCAATGCCCTGGTACTGGGAGGTGCCCTACAAATACGGGTTCGACAAGGGGAAGGCCTTCGTGGAGAAATATCGGCACGTTATGGGAATGCGACCCTGCAGCGGCGGAGGAACCGCCTACACCAACCTGATGCTCTACAAGTGGGCGGTGGAAAAGACCAAGTCTTTTGAGCCCAAGCATCTGATCCGGGCACTGGAAGGACATACTTTTGTGGTTTGAAGGACCAGGAAACCATTCGGCCCTGGGACCATCAGACCATTCAGTCGGTCTACGTGGTGCGCGGTCGAGATCCAAAGGAAATGAAAGAGGCTTGGGACATTTACGAAATCGTCGACGCTTACTCCGGGGAGGACCTGCTTCCCAACGAGAAAGAAAACCCTGTGAAACTCGAACCGCTGGAGTCATAGGTTCGGGCAGATCCGCGTCGCGGTTACGATGTGTTGGAGTAGTACTGGTAATGGCAGCAGACCTGGGTGATAGAATGTTTCTTTGTGAACTTGCCTCTCTTCTTTGGGTGGGGAGAGGCAAGGATGGCGGTAGCGAGGCGTTAGGTCAACCTCAGCATAGACAGTGGACAGTGTGGTCTTTCTGCGAGTGAACCTGCCACTTCGTTCGGTCCGTTAGTTTGTCTTAATGTGTCGCCCACCAGTGCCGATATATTACATAGATTTAATGATTTGGAATGCGGCTGGATGATCCATTGGCAGGAATCCGGATCAGCCAGCCGTGAGGTGCGGACCACGTGGAGTGGGCGCTCCTTCATGCCAGAAGCACTGATTGGATAACGTGTTTCAACGCATGACCGCGGTTGTCAGGGGCGGAGCACGGGAGTTAGTCGGTACGGCCGCACTGGAGCCTTCCATGGGTGCGCTTCAACGGTCAGCCATTCAAGCAACCACGGTGCTTGGTGCAGTTGGTTCGGATCTCGTTCGGGAGAGTGGGATGTCCTATTCGGTTTGGAGCGGCGGAGAAGCAATGCCCGGCATCCACCAAGTCGTACAGTCCTTCTGGGAACTAGGCGGCAACGGCATGCTGTTTCGCCACACAGTGGCAAGCCTGTTTCGAGTGACCGTCGGCTTCTATCTGGCCTCGCTGGTAGCGATTCCGGCGGGACTATTTCTGGGACGCTGTCAGATGGTCAACCGTTGGCTCAATCCGATCATTCAGTTTCTGCGTCCCATCTCTCCACTGGCATGGGTTCCATTCGCCATGCTGTGGTTTGGTATCGGAGATCCACCCGCATTGTTTATCATCTTCCTGGCCAGTCTCTTTCCGATTCTGATCCCTACCATAAAGGCCTCGGCGTCCATCCACCCGATGTACTTCCAGGTGGCGGCCAACCTACAGCTAGGCATCCTGGAGACCCTCCGTCAGGTAATGCTGCCGGCCACGCTGCCGTCCATTGTTCTGGCCCTGCGGGTCACTTTTGGTGTGGCGTGGATGGTAGTGGTGGCGGCAGAAATGATCGCGGTCAAGAGTGGGCTTGGATTTCTCATCATTGATGCCCGCAATGCTTTGCGGCTGGAAAACGCCATCGTGTCGATGGTCACCATCGGCGTGATCGGTTTGCTTCTGGATCGGGTAATGCTGAGACTGGAACGCATGGGATCTCTGAGGTGGCATTTTGAGCAAAAGTAAGATCGTGCTCGAGCGAGTGACGGTGAGGTACCACAACGGTCGAAAGGGGTGGTTGCCACGATGGTGGCAAAACCATCGCAAGCATGCCGACAACACACCCAAAGAGGTGTTGGACGGCATTAGCCTGGAAATCGGAGAGGGGGAATTTGTTTGCATCTTGGGACATTCCGGGTGTGGCAAGTCGACGTTGCTGAAGGTCATTGCCGGTTTCATCCAGCCTGATGATGGCGCCGTCTATGTCGATGGTGTTCAGGTTAAAGGCCCCCAAGCAGACCACATCTTCGTCTTTCAGGAAGGGGCTCTGTTTCCGTGGCTGACCATCGGCGATAATGTCTCGCTGGCCCTGAGGAGCATCAAAGACCGAAATGAGCGCACCCGGCACGTCCAATCGTATCTGGAGCAAGTGGCGCTGGAGGGGGTGGAAAAATACTATCCGTTTATGCTGTCGGGGGGCATGCGGCAGAGAGCCGAAATTGCTCGAGCACTTGCCGCGAAACCGGAAATCCTGTTGATGGACGAACCCTTCTCCGGTTTGGACTACCTGACGCGGCTGCACCTACGGGAAGAGATGCTGTATCTGCACATCATGCTGCCACAGACGACCATTCTGTTTGTCACCCATGACATCGACGAAGCCCTGCAGCTTAGCAACCGGCTGATTGTCATGAGCGAACCGCCAGGTCAGGTGAAGTGCTGCCAGACCATCGACCTTTCGCATCCGCGGACGCTCGCCAGCCCGGTTCTGGGGGAGTTACGCTCGCAGATATACCACCATCTTGGAGTCCATGTAGCGATATGATGCGCTCACTTGGGGGTTCCCCCGGAGCACTACGAGTGGTGGGTTTGGCGATTGCCTGGCTGGTCTTGATTAGTTGTCTGCATGCTTATTTCAATGGCGAATCAAAGGCACCCAATCGAGTAATGATGGGTTATATGCCCGTTGTTGCCAACCTGGCGGCACCGATAGTGGCTGCCGCCACCAAGGGGAAGGAAGTGCAGTTCGAAGCCATGAAGTTTGCTTCCTTTGCGGAGATGGGCGAGGCCTTCCGGTCGGGGCACATTCAGGTGGCTTTTGTCATCGCCCCCTTGGCGATTACCCTGTATCAACAAGGAGTTCCACTGAAGATCGTGTATATCGGTAACCGCCATGAGAGCACCATGGTGGTTCGAACGGATATTCCGGGACAGAATTTGAGTGACCTAAGTAGTTACACCATTGCAGTGCCGATGCGTTATTCCGGGCATTATCTGGCCATCAAACGGTATTTTCGACAGATCGGCCGAGACCAGCAAGCTCCCCGTATTGTCGAGATCCCCCCGCCGGATATGCCGGCAGCACTGACGTCAGGTGGTATCGACGGCTATTTTGTCGGTGAACCGTTTGCCAGTAAAGCACTACAGGCGGGTATTGCGCGTAAATTTCTGTATGTCGAGGACATCTGGCCAGGGTTTATCTGCAACCTGATGATTGTGCGCGATGATCTGATCCGTGCCCATCCTCAATGGGTACAAGCCTTGGTGAGTGCTGCCGCCAAGGCCGGTTTTTGGGCTCGGGACCATGAGCAAGATGCGATCCGCCTGGCGACCGAGTATTGGGGGCAAAGCCCGGATGTCGTTCGGTATACTTTTGAGCACCCCCGGGGGCGCTTCCGGTTTGATCGATATCAGCCCATCCGGGAGGAACTGCAGGAGATGGCTGATGAAATGGTTCAGAGCGGACTTCTGGAGACCCACCCGGACCTCACAGGGTTGGTGGACGACCGTTTTGCGAGAGCCGTCAGTCCACAATCGGTCGCCACTTTGGAGGAAGTCGTCAAGCCGTAGTCCATGATCTTAGAGCCATGTCAGGCTGGGTATGTCACCTGTAAGCAGGTAGGAGATATTGGAACGGTTTGATGAAACGGGTTGGACGCAAGATTGCTGGCGCAGTTATGCAGTTGAAGGATTAGAGTAAAGCTTACTACGACCCTCAAGAACTATTATCAATGTGGACATGAACAGTATGAAGATACTTTTGTTGGATCCGAAAAACACTTATTCCGATACGGTGCATGGCTTTGTCTGTCTTCTGGGTGATGCGACGATTATTGCGGGTGAACAGGTAGACAACTATTCCTCCGATTCTTCCATCATTGACATCATCATAGGAGGAGGAGATTTTACCAACGGGTCAAAAGTAGCTGACCAGCTCCTGGCGTGGCGAACGCACCCCTACACGTATCTGGTTCCTTGTTGGATACTGTCGGATCAGGCACCGTTCTCGGGGACATGCCTCTGGCCCAACCTCTCCATAGATCGGTTCAGTCCACAGCTGCTTGACCACGAGTTCTGTGGTTGGCTTTCCGACGTGGCCGAATGGCAACAGACGCGGATGCACCTGGAAGCCTGCAACACCCTACGGCAGCATAGCTGCCTCGAATTGTTGACTTCGCTGGCGCTGCGGAAAGCCAGCGGCCGTCTGAGCGTGTTTGATGAGGAGGGCGGTGAAGGCTACCTGTTATTTCGCTCCGGATGTCTCGCCGGGGGACTGGTGAAGCACATCTCCGGCAGCGAAGCCTTCTTTGAGTTCTTGACCTGGGGACACGGGAGTTATTGTTGGGAAGCTAGCGATTCTGAAGCATCACAGGAAGACGACCTGCCTCTTGATCTCCTGATTCAGGATGGGCTGCGGCTGATCCGCGAAGCCAACGTGCTGTACCACTTCATGCCGGACCTGAACCAGCCCATCCGCCGAACCGAATCACAGTCCGCCTTGCATGATGGTGCCGCGCCCTTTTTTGCAGCCCGCAAAGAAATCTACCACCTCATCGATGGAAGCGTTTCGGCCGCTCAACTGGTGGAAGCGTCACCGTTGTCCCGGCCTAGAACCATGAGTATCCTGGCTCAGTGGTTCTCGCTGGATGACATTGCTCTGGTGGCTGAAGCCGCCTCCGGCGTGGCGCCCTTGATGGTTGAAGCCGAACTTGAAATCCTGGTGCCAGCCACTGAAGTAAGCCTAGATCCCGCCGAGAAATTGGCTTTTGCAGCCATGCTCCAATCTCCGATCGACTTGGGTGCTTCAACGGATGAGCCTATCGCGCCGCGGCACCGGTTGCTTATTGTGGATGACTCAGCGCTTATGTGCAGAGCTCTCCACGAGATCTTTAGCAGTGATCCCCGATTTGAAATCGTCGGTGTGGCCCACGATGGTGTCGAAGCTTTGGCCGTCATCGAGAAGCTCAGACCGGATGTGGTGACGTTGGACATCCAGATGCCCAGGATGGATGGGCTAACAACGCTGAAACACATCATGATTCGTGATCCCCTGCCGGTCGTGATCCTGAGCGCCTTTACCAAGGAGACCTCACAGTTCACCTATGAATCCTTCAAATACGGTGCGGTGGATGTGTGTACCAAACCGGTCAAGGGACGGCTTCAGGATATGGAAGCAGAGCGGCACGATTTGCGGGATCGCGTTGCTGAAGCCGCCGTCGTTCACATGGACGCTGCGCAGTACATCCGGCGGACCAAGAGATTGGCTCCGGCGTCCTTACCAGAGGAAGGTCCGTTGCTTTCATCCAACGACGATCTGCCATCGGCACCCCGCCTGGTGGTCATAGGATGTGGAGCGGGGGGCTTTCCCTCGCTGCTCAAACTGATGTTCGCCTTTTCCTGGGATGATCCTTCGGCAATCAGCATTGTCTGCCTGGCAATGCCTCAGCGGGTGATTGATGCACTGCTGCCCAATTTGGTGAAAGATTTGGCCCGACGCATGGAGTTGCTGGTCCCCGGTGCGTTTTTGGAATCAGGGGTTTGTTACCTGGTTTCAAGTGATTCCTGTTTTCGTTTGGTGGGTGAGGGTTTCCGCGTCAAAGTGGAAAAGGAGGCCGAAAGCGCGGAGCCCTTGCGGCCGTTGGACTGTCTGCTTAGCGCCGCATCCGGGTCGTTTGGCGAGGGCGTTACGGCGAGTATCCTATCTGGGGTGGGAGACGATGGTTTGGTCGGTTTGCAGACGGTCAAGCAACAAGGCGGCCGCGTTTTTGTGCTCACTCCAGAGGTGTGTCTGAAGCCGGAGCTTCCTCGAAGAATCCTGGAACGGGGCTGGGCCGAGGAAGTGCGGACTATTGCTGAGATGGCCAGGCTTCTTTGGGGTGGGAAATGAACATCCGCCAGATATTAGACCGAGGCATCCTTGACGATGCCATTGATTGAAGTGCGCGGAGTACCGGGACGCATCTGGCCCCCATTCCGCAGATAGCCGGGTCGCGCTGTATGCGCGCCAAGGAGGGTGACTATGGCATTACCATCCTTATTGTCCAAGGTACCACGTGCCACGCGTGACGAAGCGGAGCAGGTTAGACAACTGGTCAGTTTTCGCATCGGCGAGGAGGAGTTTGGTGTGGATATCCTGATGGTGCAGGAAATCATTCGGCTTCCCACCATCACCCCGATTCCCAACGCACCCAGGTTCATCTTGGGAATGATCAATTTGCGCGGCAGGATCATTCCCGTTATCGATCTGCGCCAGCGCCTAAGGATCAGGGGAAACCGCCCCAAGGCCACTGACCGCAAGACGCGCATCCTGATTGTCGAGATTTTCAATCATGTAACCGGGTTCATAGTGGATTCCGTGTCGGAAGTGATGAAGGTGGCCATCAGTGAGATTGAACCAACGCCGCACCTGGTGGTTTCCAGCATCGATGCCGAGTACATCAAGGGGGTGATCAAGCTGCCCAACCGGTTGATCATCCTGCTGGATTTCCGACAAATTTTGAAAGCACAGGAAGAAAGGGAGCTGCACGCAATCGGATATGACGCGGAGGATACGGAATTTGAAAGCGAAGAAGCCGATATGGAGATGATCAGCGATACAACGTACCAAGACAAGAGCTAGATAGCATAGAAGGAGGTTAGGTGCTATGGAATCGGGGTTTAGTGTTCGCAAGTCTTTGAGGACCAAATTACTGGTATCCTTGATGTTTATCACCCTTGTGCCGTTGGCCATTCTGAACTTCATCAGCTACCAAACCGTGAAGACGCAGATCACCGACGACATGGACGCGCAGTTGAGTGGTTTCTCCAAGCGTGTCGCCAAAACCGTTGACATCATCATGGATCAGCGCGTCAGTGACGTCAGTGGCTGGACTGCCTTGGACACGGTAACAACCGCCATCGAGTTGGGCAGTGGCCAGGGCGGCGCCAACGCACTGTTTGAAAGCAACGTCAAATCATACGGCACCTTCGATCTGGTTGTGCTTTTCAACAAGAAAGGCACTTCCATTGCCGCAAGTCTTCCCAAGGCGATCAATGTCTCTGTGGCCGACCAGAAATGGTTCCAGGAAGCCGTGGGAGGCAAGGACCATGTGGGGGAATGGGGCAAGCATCCCCTTTTGGAGCAACTTGTTCCTGAATCTAAGGGCTGGTCGGTAATCGTGGCGTCTCCGGTGACCGTTATGAAGGAGGTCAAAGGGGTCCTGGTCGGCTACGTCAAATGGGAGAGCATCAACCAAGTCATCGAGGCCTTTCCAGTTGGGCAGACAGGGTACACCTACATGGTGGACAAGAGAGACATGTCCATCATAGCCCACAAGGATCGGGAACTGCTGCAACGCAAGCTGACGGATCTGAACCTTGCCGAAGTCGCCAAGACCTTTGGAGAAAAAGCAAGTGGCTCGCTCATCTACACTTTTGATAACCCGGTCACCCGTCAGAAGCTCTTGCGTGCGGTGGGGTTCCAGAGCAACGAGGGATACGGCAAGTTCTCCAAGAACTGGCTGGTGGCTTCCGGTGCCGACTACGATGAAATGTTTCAAGGCGCTACCCACGCAGCTACGCAACTACATCATCATGGGCGTGGCCTTTCTTGTCATTCTGGTGGTGGCGACCTTGCTTCTCAGCCGCGGTATTGCCAAGCCGGTTGTCGAGACCTCCAACGCCATGGTGGCCATCGCCAGGGACTTGGACTTCACACGCCAAATTGTAGTGAAGGGTGAGGACGAAATTGCGGTCATGGAACAGGCGTTCAACGCCTTGCTCACAAAGCTGCGGGAGACCTTCGGAACCATTGTCGAGGGTAACAAGCAGGTCTCCGACGCTGTGGAAAGAGTGAAACAGATTTCCGGAAACATCGTGGTCAATGCTACCGAGCAGGCTCAGCGAGCGCAGGATGTGCTCAAACGCATCGAAACCATGGGTCAGACTGCCAGTGAAGTACAACAAGACGCCATGGAAAGTCAGAAAACTTACGGCGATACGACCCTATCCATCACCACCCTGAGCGGCAACATTCAGGAAATCGCCGATGCCGCCCAGAAGCAAGCAACCATGGTGGAGGAAGCTCGATCCATCATCAACGTCATGGGTGAAACGGCCGGACTGGTAGCGACACACGCCAACCAACAGCTTCAGACCGCGGAAGAAACGGCGCAGGCGGCTGAACAGATGGCTGTTTCGGTGCACAATGTTGCCGAAAAGGCCGCCCTTGCCGACCAGCAATCCGAGCTTTCTTATAAAGCTGCTGTTGAAGGTCGAAGTGCGGTGGAGCAGGTCGTGCAAGGTATGCATAGTATTGCGGAGAGTTCCGAGCAGATTACCGAAATCATCGAGGTGATCTCGGATATTGCCGATCAGACCAATCTGTTGGCCTTGAACGCCGCCATCGAAGCCGCCAGGGCCGGCGAGCATGGGCGGGGTTTCGCGGTGGTTGCCGAGGAAGTGCGTAAGCTGGCCGAGCGGACCGCGGAATCCACCAAGGAGATCTCGACTCTGATCAAAAACAGTAACGAACGTGTGAAGGGTGGGACCGAGTTGGCCACGGGGAGTACGCGAGCTCTTGCCAACATCGTGAACGCGGTAGAACAAACCAACGCTCTGATTCGCGACATTGACTCCGCCACCCGGGAACAAACCAAAGGTATTCAGTTGGTTGCGGATTCGATGGAGCGGCTGCGCGGACTGGCACGTGAAATTACCATGCTCACCACTGAACAGGGTAAACGCCGCGAACGTTCATCAGTGATTATGGAGCAAGTGTTCCAGGTGTCCCATGAGGTTTCCCGCTCGACCCAGGATCAGGTAAAGAGCACGGAAGTGGTGATGGAAGGTGTGCGAAGCGCCAATCAACGCGCTGAAAACATCACCAACATGACCACTGCGCAGCGGGAGCGTAGCCAGGCCCTGCAGCAGATCGTTCAGGAAATGAGCAACGTAGCTCTAACCAATGCCTCGGGCGCGCAGACTTCGCAAAAATCCAGCGAGAGCTTGGCTACTATGATGGGCGATTTCAGCAGCCTCATTGCCCAGTTCAGAATCAAGCGGGCATCGGAAGGGGGCGATGGGCGACCCAAGGCAACCGTGCCAGCGGAAGCTGCCAAGGCTTCCCCGCAGGCGGGTCAAGGGACATCTCCCGGGGTCTGATGATGCGTGGATGGTCGCAGTTGATGGTACCTGGCCGGCCTCTGCTTGGTCAACAGGAGCAAGCAGAGGCGCGGTGGGTCCGGGCCGAGCTAAGGCAACCACGGGGGCACACGAATAGAGCGGGATCAAGATTCGACAATAGGTTGGTTGTGTCAGAAACAAGGCCGACAGAGACACACTAGCGGAGGACGATGGTCGCAAATGGCAAAACGCGTTCTTGTGGTGGATGATTCGAACCTCATGCGCCATCGCATCGTGCAATGTTTGAACGATGCGGGATATGAGGTGGTGGGGAAGGCCAAGGATGGCAACGAAGCGGTGGAATTGTACCAGCAATTGCGACCGGATGTGGTGACCATGGACATCACCATGCGCGGCAAAGACGGAATTACCGCAGCCAGGGAGATTCTCGAGTGGGATCCCGCTGCCGCCATCATCTTCTATACGCTGTTGGATGCCGCGATGTTGAGTGGCCAAATTGCACAACTGGCGGTCAAAAGCGTAATCAGAAAAGGTGATGAGGGGGAACTGTTGCAGACATTGGCTTCCTTGCCCTGAAGGAGGGAGTTTGCCCAACGGATTCCCCACTGAGATGTGCGCCGGTTGCCATTAATTGATGCTCCAGAACAATTGTACCTCAAACATGAAACAAGCTGGAAGATGAGGGTCTTATGGCATCCCAGGACTTCTTGCAGGACTATGCGGACGAGGTCAGAGAGCATCTGCAGGAGTTGGAAAGCTCGCTCCTGATCTTGGAACGTGAAGGGACTAATAAGGAAGAGATCAGTCAGATCTTTCGAGCGGCTCACAGCATCAAAGGTGCGTCGGCATACATGGGTTTCGAAAGGCTGGCAGGTCTCACCCATGAGTTGGAAAGCCTGATGAGCGAAATCCAGGCGCAGTCAAGGCCGGTACCGCCCAAAGGGATCACCTTGCTCCTGGAGTGTGTTGACTACATATCCAGCGCGGTGAAACGCATTCTGGATGATGGTGAGGAATCGTCCGTCCCCGAGAGGCTCCTGGATGATCTGCGGGCCGTATTACGCGAAGAAGCGGCCGCGGAATCCGAGGTTGGAACTCTGAGAGGCGAGGCGGCTGCGGGCTTGCAGATTCCTGATGACGAATCCCTCACCCAGGAATTGGATGAATTGGTCATTGGGCCTAGGGAGACATCGATATCGGAGCCTGGTGTCACGGAATTCCTCGGCGATATTGGGCAAAGTGCCGGTGAATCTAAAGGATCTGGTGCGGAGCCAGGAGAGATCAGACCCGAGGAAGGTCCATCAGCGGAGCCCGAGAGCATCCATGAGGACGATCAGGAGCTCTACAATATCTTTCTCGCCTCCTTTGATGAACAATTTGTGCAACTGATGAAGGTCTTCTCCACCACCGGTTCCGCTCTGATGACGGATGAGGGTTTTGAACGGGCATTTGCCGCCATCAAGCGTCTGGAAGCGTCGTCGCAATACATGGACTATAGCCGGGTGGTGGAAGTACTGACGGCTGCGGCGACTCTGCTGGCGGAATTGCAGCTCGCGGGGACTGTGACCGGAGACCAATGCCTGGCTCATTTTAGCAAAGTGGGATTGAACCTCCAAGCGATACTCCCCGGATTTCGGCCGCCTGGTCTGGAACCTTCCGCCGAAGCCGCAGGGGAACCTCCCGAGGCGGTCGAGGAAGAAGATGAGGAACTGTATGCCATTTTTCTGGATTCCTGCCAGCAGCACTTCGCGGAACTTACCAAGCTTACCCCCGATCCCCCCGAAGCACTGATGACCAGCGAAATGTATTCGGCCGCTCGCGAATGGCTGCGGCGCATGGTTTCATCCTCCAAGTACATGGACTACGACGATGTCGCTGAATTCATCGAAAGGGGCGAGCAAAACCTGAGCGACGCGCATAGCGCTGGAGGGCTGAGTGGCCATCTTTTCAGTGAGCTACTGGCGTCATTGAGCCAGGGCCTGGAGAAGATGCTCCCCCGGCTGCAGCTTGGTGCGGAAGCTCCGGTGACCGAAGCTGTAGTCGGCAGTGTCGCGCAGGAGGAGGACGAAGAATTGTTCTCGATCTTCCTGGATAACTGCCGGCAGCATTTCACCGCCTTGGTTCGGATGACCCCCTCGCCTCCGGAACAGATGTTGAGCGACGATGATTATGAGCGGGCCCAGGGACTGATCGAACGTCTTGGCGCTTCGTCGCGCTATATGGATTATGAGCGCCTGGTGTCGTCCCTCAAGGAATGGGAGGAGGCGCTCCTTGAAGCCCGGCAGAAGGATGAGCTCGACGGCCACTGCTACAGCCGTTTTCTCAACCAATACGGAGCGGCCTTGCAGGAGCTCATGACCACGGTCCTGGGGCCGGCAGTTCAGGTGGTTGAGGAAGAGGGACCGCTCTTTGCGGAAGTTGAGCAGGAGTTCGCCGCCTTCGAAACGATTGGTGACGAACAAGCGCGTGTTACGGTGGAGGATGATCGAGACTTGCTGCGAGCCCGGAAAATGGCCGAAGAAGGGATGGGCGACCAGGATTTGCAGGTGTCAGCACCGTCTGAGAAGGCGGTGCAGAAGGGCAGGGCGGTGACCCCGGCGGAAGACGCAGTTACCGCGGTCACCTTGCGCGTTGATGCCCAGAAGGTCGATCAACTCCTGAACCAAGTGGGCGAACTGGTGGTGACACGCTCGGAGTTCATACAAACGGCATCGCTGTTCCGTGACCTGCTCGGGGAACTGGCGAGCCAGGGAAAGCTGACCAAACACGAAGTGCGGAGGCTCCGCGCCCTCAGTTTTCGGATGAACGAGTCCACTCAGTCCCTGGGTAGAGTGGCCAATGACCTCCAGGGATCTGTGATGCGCATTCGGATGCTGCCGATTGCGCAACTGTTTCAGCGCTTTCCTCGGGTCATTCGTGACCAGGCTTTCAGTCTGGGCAAGAAGGTCGAGCTGGCGGTTGAGGGTGGCGACACCGAAATCGACAAAAGAGTTTTGGAACAGATGTACGATCCTATCGTTCAGTTCCTGCGAAATGCCATTGTGCATGGCATCGAGTCTCCAGGGGAGCGGAAGCTGGCAGGCAAACCCGAAACCGGCACGATCCGGCTAGCCGCCTATCATGAAGGCGATTACGTCATCCTGGAAATCGAGGATGATGGGCGCGGTATCGATACCCAGAAGCTTCGAAGGATATTGGAATCCCGGCGTGAAATGGGTTTGCAGGAACTGGAGCGACTCACGGAAGAGGAACTGCTGTACGCCATCTTTCTCCCCGGCATATCGACTCACGGCCGCGTTGACGGCACTGCCGGCCGGGGGGTGGGGTTGGATGTCGTCAAGGAAAACGTCGAACGCATGAATGGCACCATCGAGGTGGCCTCCTACCCGGGGGTGGGCACACGCTTTACCATCCGTATTCCACTCACCGTGGCCATCATTCGAGCGCTTCTCGTCAAGGGTGCTGGGCAGATTTTTACCTTGCCTCTGGCTTCAGTCTCGGAAATCGTTCGCTATCGGTATCGCGAAACTCACACTATTGAGGGATTCCAAGTCATCACCCTGCGTGGCGACACCATCCCGTTGGTGCATCTGGCTCAATTGACCAAGTTGCCGTTGAATCGCATGGATGACGAACACAAATTTATCGTTGTGGTGGCAACCAGTTTCCGCGAAGTGGGGTTGGTTGTGGATGGATTGGTGGGTGAGCGAGAGGTGGTGATCAAATCCATCGAACAGGATTTTCATTCCTTTGACGGTTTCTCCGGGGCAACCATCCTGGGCGACGGTACGGTTTCGTTGATCATCGATGTGTCGGCACTGCTTCGAAGACTGAAGGACACACTGCAAGATCGCCCGCGAATGCTGGAAAGGGGTCTCCATTAGCAGGGTGGGGATGGGGTCTGCAGCCATCCTTGATTCTTTTCAGTGCTCAGTCCAGTGTTCAGTAAGAATGCTGATGAAGCTCTTCGGGGTTGCCCCGACATATCAGTGTGTTGATATGGTGGGCTGCGGATGACGGGATGAGAAGCGAACCTGCCGCTATCAGCATCTGGGAACAGCGTTCCCTGCGACGATGTGACCATCATGGGGTGCCGGTAACAGTGGAAGGGGACGAAGAGAAGGGAACGGACAAGATGGAAACAGGTCAATCCCCTTCTCAAGGGTTTACGGGAACTGTCAGTCTGCAGTTGAGTGACTTGCTGCAGATGTTTTGCCTGTCGCGGGGTGATCTCTTAGTCAGGGTCACGTCAGGAGAAGGAACGGGAACGATCTATGTGCACGCCGGGCAGATACACCATGCACATACGGAAACAGTCGAGGGTGACGCGGCCTTCTTTGAAATCCTGAGCTGGCGTGATGGGCATTTTGAGATGTTGCCCTACCGCGACAGCGGTCAGCACAGCATTGACAAACCCTGGGAACACATGCTGTTGGAGGCTATGCGTCAGCGCGATGAAAGCCTGGCCAGCGGGCTGGCGGATGGGGTCCTGCTCGGCGAGGTTGATGATCTGAGCGACGATTTGGCCGAGTGTGCCGCGCTGGAAGAAGAACTGGATCTCGTCTTTGACAGGCTTGAATTCGACGCCCAGGATCTACAAGATGTTCAGCCTGGTGAAGCGGCTGCCGAGTCGCAGGCCCCTGCCACCACCAAAGTCCTGATCGTGGATGACTCTTCGTTTTTTTCCAGGCAATTGCAACGGATGTTGGAGGCGGACCCGGATGTCGAAGTTGTCGGGGTTGCCAAGAATGGCCAGGATGCATTGCTGTTCTTGGCCACAAAACCGAAGGTGGATGTCATCACCCTTGATATCAACATGCCTGTGATGCAAGGCGATACCACCCTCAAACACATTATGATTCGGCACCCCATCCCGGTTCTGATCCTGAGCAGTTTTCAACCACAATCGTTGCCCAAGATCTTTGAGTTTCTTCAGGTTGGCGCCATTGATTTCTTCTCGAAGCCGAACGCCCATGAAGATATGAACGTGTATGGTAAGCGCCTGCGGGATTTGATCAAGCGCGCATCGCAAGCGCACGTGTCCCATTTCAAGCGGTGGCGCAAAAGCAAGCCCGATCCGTCGCCACTGCCGCTAGGGGAGAATCAGCTCGGCAGGCATGTCCTTTTGATCCTGGGCGGGGAGGGGGCTTATATGGATTGGTTCCGGCTCCCACTTGCCGCTTTGACCTGCAGGGGCCTGGTAGTCGGCCTGCAAAAGCTTTCCGATCCCTTTTTGGCGAGATACTGTCAGCTCATCGAAGAAGGCACCGGGGCTAGGACTGAACCACTGGTGCGATCCATGTGGTTGAAGCCGGGGAGTTTCTTCTTTGGCAACGCCAGTCAGCGGGTGAGCCTTAACCTGGTCTCTGATAGCAGGTCTCTCGGGGTCGAATTCCCCTCTTCACCGGAACTGACATGGCAAAACGGTGTACTGGTGTGGCTCGAGCAACTTGCTTCGCAAGCGGGTGAGAATCTCAGTGTTTACTGCCTCTCAGCGACTCATCCTCTGCCTGATGAAACGGTGGAACAACTGTTGAACTGCAAGGTCAGAATGATATTGCCGCAGAAGCAAGGCCTCATGTGTACCAAGCTGGTGGAAAGCATTGCGGCTTTCGCACCGCTTTATCCTAAACAAGTGATCTGGGCGAATCCGGAAAGCCTGACGGAGGTATGGTTGAGAGATGAATGAAGCAACAGAAGCCAACGGCACCACCCTCGTGAAAACCCTTGTGGTTGACGATGCCCCCATGATGCGCAAGGTCATTCAGCAGATTCTCGCCAAAGATGAGCAGATCGATGTGGTTGGAACGGCAACCAACGGGCAAGAGTGTTTGGAGAGGATTCTTGAACTGAAGCCCGATGTGGTTACCCTGGACATCGATATGCCGGTTATGAATGGACTTACTGCCATCAAGAACATCATGGTTCGTTACCAGATCCCCATCGTTATTATCAGTTCGTTGATTCAAGACGGTTATTTCGCGTTCGAGGCGCTCCGGCTGGGGGTTGTCGATTTTGTACCAAAACCTTCCCGGGTGGCCACCGCCAGTTGGGCCGACGAGGAGGAATTGGTGCGAATGCGGGTGCGGCTTGCCGCGACCATGCAGGTCCACCGAATGCGGCGGGTGCGGCGTCGAAAAAAGGTGATAGCTCCGGCCACGTCCTCCAATTCGGTTCCCACCGCTTTGGTGGTGATGGGTACCACCCTGGCTGGTCCCAATACCATTATGCACATTGTCACGCAGCTGGCCCCCGATTTTCCGGGAGCCATAGTAGCGGTCCAGGAAATCCATCCGCGGATACTGGCGCCTTTTTGCGCCTGTTTCAATGATATCAGCCCACTCGAAGTCGTGCCGGTTACAGGTCCTTGCGCGCTGCGGCCTGGGAAAGTTTATCTTGCTTCCACTTTCAAGGGGCTCCACATGGATCGGTCCGAAGATTCCGATGACATCATCCTGGACATGACCGACTCAGTGGAAACACCCATCGATCAGCTTTTCAGTGCTGCCGCCACCCACTTCCTGCAGAATACCTGCGGGGTCCTGCTCACCGGTGTTGGCGTGGATGGTGCCGAAGGCCTCGGTAAGATTCAGGCAAGTGGTGGACTTACCATAGCACAGGAGCAAGACTGCTGTGTTTACCCCAATTTGGTTGAAAACGCTTTACGCAATGAAGTGGTGGATGTCGTGATGACTAACCAGGGTATTGCCCATCGCTTGGAAACATGGATTCAGGGCAAGGCCCGGTGAGGCGTTGGAAGCGATTGATTGGTTCATGGCAGGAGGTTGGGAATGCTTAATGGGAATTACACTTGGGTTTGAACGCTCTTTAACTTTAGAGTCACGCTGCGGATCATGCGCTTGCTGATCTCTCTCAGTGTCTCGTAGACACCATCACCGCGCAGGGCGCTGGCTTTGAAGGCCGGCACGCCAAGTTCACGGTTCAAATCGTTTTGCATCTCCGCGATGCTCAAAATGGGTACGTTGGATTCGGCCAGATCCCGCTTGTTGTACTGTAGGACGAGAGGTATTTCGTGAATGCTCAGCTTCTCCTCTCGGAGGTTCTCCTCGAGATTCCTCAAGCTTTCGATGTTGGGGTCCTTTTGAACACGTAGCGAATCGGCAACGAACACAATACCATCGACACCTCGCAGAACCAGCTTGCGAGTATCATTGTAAAGCACCTGGCCCGGAACGGTGTAGATTTGAATCCTGATGGTCAGATTCATAATCTTACCAATGGTGAGGGGCAGGAAATCGAAGAACAAAGTTCGATCGCCGCGGGTATCGACGGTAACCATCTTACCACAGACGTCTCGAGACATGGTCTTGTGGACGTGCAAGACGTTTGTGGTCTTCCCTCCCCGTCCCGGACCATAGAAGACAAGCTTGGCTCGAATTTCCTTGCGCTTAAGATCGATGAAAGCCACCGGGCATCCTTATGCCGTTTGGAGAACCGGCAGCATCTGTTCAATCGCCTTGATGGATCCCAACCGAACCAGTCCCAACGATACTTCATTGCTAAAGAGGGTCACCAAGATGAAATCCTGATTGATGCGGCCAAAATGGATATTGAACCGGGAACCCTTGTGGAACAGCAAGGTGAAATCCTTCTCACCTATCAATTTGGCGATTCTTTCCGTCGCGGCAAAATTGGCGGACAAGAGGGCAGCAAGCGGCATGATATCTTCAGGAGGAAACATGCCTCCTTCCGTAATAAGGTTTCCGGAGGAATCTACGATGAAGGCGTGATCAACTCCGTGGTCCAAGAGCTCATCTCGCAGAATCTGCTCCAGTTTGGTGATGCTTTCTTCGGTCAGGATTAAGTCCATGAGAACCCCTTGTGATCTAGATACCCGCTCTTGGCCTGATCAGCCTCGGGTTGAACCCATGTCGTCACGCCATCTCGCTTGCGACAATCAGACCAGCACACTCTACAATGGTCTCCCTGACAAGTGCAAACACCAAGAAATGTTGTGAGCCAAACCACTGCTTCTGTAATCTGCGCAAGTAGTGAGACGCTGCCACGCCGGTATATTCTGTTCAAATCGCTGCAAATTCTGGCGCGGGAAGAAGAGTGAGGTCACTTTATAGGCAAATCGCAGTCATGTCAAGACGGGTTGCATTGGGGCAGGAATTAGGCTCACGCGAGTTGCGCTGATGACCCGAGAGTGCCATCAAAGCAAGCGCACTGTCTTGGCGCTGGGAAGAGCCGATTCGGTCATGGCGCTCCTCCCATCTGAGAGGGGTCGGGGCAAGGGTTGAATTCCTTGGGCAGGCAAGGTCTCTGGATACCCTTTGGACGCACGGCACATTTGTGATACATTTTTGGCAGACGATCGACCCGGCTAGTACGGGTTAAGACCGGGATCCCGCTTCTGCCGGATCGAGTTGGCTTGTCGCGGGACCATGCGTTCTCTGCCCAAATGCGAGAGCCATCGAGGAAAGCCGCGTGGCGATGAAGGGCCGGCGAGATCAATGCAGTTGAACAAAAATGGACCATCATCGCTCTGTAAGACTGTACTGAGAGGCATCCATGGACCACAATGCGGACAGACTTTCTAGGCAACGCTTGATGTTTGTGAGCGCGTCCGTCGTGGTCAGCATCTTCTTGCTGAGTGTCAAGTTCTATGCGTACTCGTTGACTGGATCGAGCGCCATCCTTTCCGATGCCTTGGAGTCGATCATCAATGTGGTTGCGAGCGGCTTTGCTCTCTGGAGTGTGTACCTAGCGGCTCAACCTCCCGATCCAAATCATCCCTATGGTCATGGCAAGATCGAGTATTTTTCCGCAGGTTTTGAGGGTGCTCTCATCATCCTGGCTGCCGTTGGGATCTGCTACCAAGCGGCACCGCGCATCTGGCAACCGCGCGAACTGATCCAGTTGGGCAAAGGGCTCTTGGTACTGGCCGGTTCAACTGTGGTGAATCTGGTCTTGGGGATTGTCCTGGTGCAAGCCGGGAAGCGCACTCGGTCACTGGTTCTGACGGCGGATGGGCGTCACATTCTCACCGATGTATGGACGTCCGCCGGGGTCTTGGTAGGATTGGGTCTGGCATGGGTCACCGGCTGGAACTGGCTTGACGGCATGATCGCCTGTGCCGTTGCCATGAACATCCTGGTCACCGGTTGGAAACTTGTTCGCACTGCCTTTGCGGGACTCATGAACGAGACCGATCCGCGTTTGTTGGAGGAGATCTCGGCCATTCTTGCCAAACACCGCAAGGACTACTGGATTGACATTCATAAGCTGCGTGCCTGGCGTTCCGGAGATCGCGTCCACTTGGATTTTCATCTCATTATGCCGCGCGATATGACTCTGGACCGAGGGCACCATGAAGTGAAGGAGTTGGAGAACATTTTCAAGGCCCACTTTGATGTTCCAACGGATATTCTCATCCATGTGGACCCATGCAATCAAGGGGAATGTCCCATCTGTGGTCATAGCCCATGCATTCTCCGGGAAGTACCCACCAGTCATCAACGCATCTGGCACTGCGATGAAATGACGGTGGATGTTGGGGACCGGGTTTCGGTCTTGGGTGATGGCTGCAAGACATGATTGAGGTGTTCGCAAGAAGTTGTCACCCCGGCGAATCGTCACCACAGCGAATCCTGACCTGCCGTAGGCACAATGGCGTAAACTTAAGGCTTTTCTTACCACGAAGGACACGAAGGTCACGAAGAAGGGAATTATTCAGCCGGGTGCCGTTTCATGTCGCTTCGGGTTGCAGAACCAGATTCGACACCTCATCAAATTTTGTCTTCGTGCCCTTCGTGCTCTTCGTGGTTAATGTTCGGTGTCTGCCGCGGCACCGCACCCAACGCTGAACCGTTAAGTTGACGCCCATGTGCCGTAGGCAGGACAAGGCAGGACAGGACGGGGTCTAGTGGGACTATGAGTACTTACAATTCCTGGCTTCCGTCCTGCAGGGCAGGACCACCGGAATGACAGGAAATGGAGTCTTTCGACTTTTTGCCGGACCATCATGATTGGGAACAATGATTTGATCACGTCAAGGATGTTCGAGTTCACCACGAAGCCCCCCTATTCAAGCTGATTTGATTCCTGCTTCCCCGCCCCTTCCATTTCGCCGCGGAGATCTTCCAGTCAGTGATGCTTCGCCATTGCGTCCACACGAAAACCAGGCAGTGCAGTATTGTCCCAAGGTTTTTGGGATGACCGAGGACGGAAGCAACCCACGGGAACCAATTCAACCAAGGAGGTCGAAGATGCGTATTGTGGTCATGGGACAGGCGGCATTTGGTGCCAAGTTTCTGGAAGAGATTGCACCCAAGGAAAATGTGATCGCGGTTTATGGGCCGCCCGATTCGCCCAAAGGAAAGCCGGATCCTATTAAAGAAATGGCTACGAGCAAGAACCTGCCCTACTGCTCGCCCAAGAGTTACAAGGGGCCGGAAGTGTTTGCCGAGTTTCGGCGGTTGCAGCCGGACCTTCTGGTCATGGCCTTCGTCACCCCCATCATTCCCGCAGATTTCCTGGCCGTGCCGACCAAGGGCTCAATCAACTACCATCCCTCCCTGCTGCCCCGCCACCGAGGCGCCAGTGCCATTAACTGGGCGGTCATCATGGGGGATAGCAAGACCGGTCTCACCATTTTCTGGCCGGACGGCGGCATTGACACTGGCCCAATCCTTCTCCAGAAAGAGGTTGTGATTGGTACGGAGGACACCACTGGTTCCTTGTATTTCAACCATCTCTTTCCAATGGGCATTGGCGCTTTGATGGAGTCGGTGGAGTTGGTTAAAGCGGAGAAGGCGCTGCGTTTGCCCCAAGACGAAACGCAAGCTACATACGAGCCCATCTGTGACGATAAGTTCTCTTTCATCGACTGGAGCAAGCCTGGAAAGGAGGTCTACAATCTGGTTCGGGGTTGTGATCCGCAACCGGGCGCCTATGGTTTGTACAATGGCCAGCGAATCCACTTCTACAATCCCAAATTCAAGTCCGCTCAACACTCCGACCCACCTGGAACGATCCAGCAGTGTGACGAGAGGGGCCTGGCTATCGCTGTTATCGATGGCGTTATGGAAATTGCCAAAGTCCGCCCCGCAGGTGAGGCCAAGACCGCAGCACTGGAATTCTTTAGCAGCGCTGGCCTCAAAGCGGGTGATCGGTTTTGAAGGCATGATCGCGAACCTGCTTCGGCCGATGCATGCTGTGGGTCTATCCGGTTGCGGCGGGAGCAGGGTGCCTTGTGAAGAGGAGCCCCTTCTTCCATGGCCGGTCGGAAAAGGTTCGCATCCGCGAGCTGGAGGGTGCACATGGATTCGAAGACAACCCTGAACCCGGGGGACGTCCTTATTATTGTCCATGTCCAAAATGATTTTGTGAATGGCGGGAGTCTTGCCGTGGCTGGGGGCGGTGAGGTGGTTGGACCGTTGAACCACTACATCGAAGTATTTCACCGCAACCGCCTGCCCATCATTGCCACGCGTGATTGGCACCCGGCCGATCATTGCTCTTTTCGGGAACAGGGGGGACCCTGGCCGCCACACTGCGTGCAAATGACTGCCGGAGCACAGTTTGTTCCGGAACTAATGCTCCCACTGGAAACAACGGTTGTCTCCTCCGCTACCCAGGCTCACAAGGAGGCCTATTCCAGTTTTGAAGACACCGAATTGAACCAACTTCTCAGGAGTTTTGGCGCCAAGCGCCTGTTCGTCGGGGGACTGGCTACGGACTATTGTGTGGGAGCTACAGTGAAAGACGGGCTGGCTTTGGGATACCAGGTCTTCTTGCTGACCGATGCCGTTCGAGCGGTCAACGTTCATCCCGAAAACGGAACCCATGCGGAGGCGGAAATGGCAAAGCTGGGGGCCGCAGCAATCAGTCTGAGCGATATCATCTGAGAGCCCCATTCCCGCGGTAGGATACTTAGCCTTTGGGCACCCTGATGGCCCATTTCTCAACAGCTTTCAATAATTCGTCCATCTTGATGGGTTTGGATATGTAGTCATCCATGCCTGCATCAAAACAGCGCTCCCGATCGCCTTGCAGGGCATGGGCCGTGAGCGCAATAATGGGGATGCGTCGGCCGCCGCCGATTTCTTGTTGGCGGATGACACGGGTGGTTTCCAGGCCATCCAGGTCCGGCATCTGAATGTCCATCAGGATGAGGTCAAAGTGATCATTCTCGAGCGCCATCAACGCTTCCAGACCATTTTCGACCACGGTTACCTGATGACCATGTTTTTCTAGAACTCGAGCCGCCAGCCGTTGATTTACAAGGTTGTCCTCTGCCAGAAGCAGATGCAAAGCCGGGAGACCGGATGATGCAATCCGGTCATGAGGTGGAAGGATGACATGGGGTTCAGTCGATAAAGGTTCTGGGGGTGCGAGTTTCAAACTATCCGGCAGCGCAAAACGAGCCGTAAAATGAAAGCAACTCCCTTTGCCCGGTTCACTCTCCACCCAGATGTGTCCCCCCATGCTCTCCACGAGACGACGAGATATCGCCAGACCCAGGCCGGTGCCGCCGAATCGGCGGGTGATGGAACTGTCAACTTGGGTGAAGCTCTCAAAGACAACCCCTAACATGTCACGGGGAATACCGATCCCGGTGTCCGCAACAGAAAACTGTAACAGTACGGATTCAGGATTTATTTCTTGAATTCCAATGGTTACGCTAATATGGCCGTCATGGGTGAATTTGATGGCATTGTCCAACAAGTTGAACAGAACCTGACGTAACCGGATTGGGTCACCAACCAACTCGGTAGGCACATCCGGAGCGCACTGATAATTGAAAGCCAGGCTCTTTTCCTGGGCTCTGAAGGCTGTAGTGCCCAGAACGTGTTGTACGGTGCTTTCGAGTATAAATGGTACACGATCCAGTTCCAGCTTGCCTGCTTCGATTCTGGAAAAATCCAAAACCGCGTTGATGATGTTAAGCAAATGATCGGCTGAGGCCTGAATCATTTGGAGACACTCATGCTGTTCGGTTGTCAGCGGGCTTTCTCCCAGTATTTGGCTTAAGCCGATAATCGCGTGCATGGGAGTGCGGACCTCATGGCTCATATTGGCGATGAATTCGCTCTTGGCCCGGCTTGCCAGTTCCGCTTTGATTCTGGCCTCTACCAAGGAGGTGATATCCACTAGGTTGATCAGGACCCCATTGTACTGACCACCCCTAAAGATGGCCTGAGTTCGGACTCTCACCACCAAGGCATCAATGGTGGTATCCATGAATGCTGGACTCTTCCGACTGCCTTCCCGATATTCCTTTAAGACGCCTCGCAGGAGTTCACCGATTTCTCCCTGGCAGATCTGCCATATGGAGTTTTGGAGAACCTCATGGGGTCTTTTCCCGACGAAATTGCAGAAGTAGTCGTTGACCTCAACAATCCGATCCAATGCATCAGCAAACACCACCCCTTCTTCCATGACCGAAATAATCGATGCCAGCCTGGCCGAATCCAACTCGGCCCGGGTTTTCGCCAGCCGGAGCTCTGCTTCCATTCGTTTCCGGGGCGTGATGTCGCGTAACACCCCTTCCAGCCCGGCCACACTGCCGTCCTCCTCATGAAATAACTGCATGTTGGAAGAGAACACCATCTCTGAGCCGTCTTTGCGTTTCAGTATCAGCTCATAGTCAAGCAGCCGCCCGCCTGCCTCACGGATGGCTTCCATGATCTTCGGCATTTCGCCTGGATCGTGGTAAAGTCCGGCGACCATGTCTTTACCGACGATCTCGTCAGCAGAATAGCCGAGGATGTCGGCAAGCTTCTCGTTGGCAAACAACAGCGTTCCATGCATATCGATGCGATAGTAGCCGTCGAGTAGATTCTCAAAGATGGTTCGGTAGCGTTCCTCGGATCGGCGAAGCACATCTTCCATACGTTTGCGTTCGCTGATGTCTCGCAAGACCACCCGGAGGAGAGGTTTTCCATCAAGGTCTACTCGGGTCAGCAAGGCCTCGGTGGGGATCAAAATCCCATCATTACGGCATAGGGTCCATTCAAACCGCCCCGATCCTGTCGTCATGGTATGTGCAACAAGTCTGATTTCGACCTCGCGAGAATCCTCACCATTTGGTTGAAAGGGTGGAGCCAGTTCGTGAAGAAGTTTGTGGCGTAGCGGCAGTCGATTCTTGAACCCGAACAGGTGTAAGGCCATATCGTTGCAGTCGAGGCATCCATCTTTTTGGTCCAACAACAGAAAGGCATCAGCAGAAGCTTCATAGAGGCCCCGATAGAGTCTCTCCGATTGAGCGAGTCGTTCTTGAAATCGCCGATGCTGATGGATCCACAAGAACGCTCCACCGATGGCTATCGCCAGGAGTGCTCCCAGCGCGATGGCCATATACCGGGTCTGCTGAACCGGGTAGGTCTCGGAGAATGCCAGCAGCCGCCAGTCTACATTGGCAAGCTGCTGGGTCTTAAAGAAATACTCATGGGACTGGATATGGGCTCTGGTACCTTCATGGGAAAGCCTTATCCCTGACCAGTCCAGACGGTATTCTCCATACCGGCGGCCATCCTGCAAGGCGGCCCGGAGTTCCGGATCGATGGGATCGATTGTCAGTCCTTCCCATTGTGGCCGGCTGCTGATTAGAATGACGCCATTGGAGTCCACAATCAGGATCAAGGTTTGAGCGTCTTTCAACCTCTCCTCGAAAATGCTCAGTTCGTCCTTGGTCACCAACACACCGACAATCCTGTCATCTACTCGTACCGGGCAGGAGATGAACACGCCGCGTTTGCCCGTGGTTACACCGACATGGAGCGATATCCCGATCTTTCCTGCCAAAGCGTCCTTGAAGTAGCTGCGGAAGGAGTAGTCGTGTCCCACAAAGCTGTAGGGGGTGTTGTGGTTGGATGAGGCTAAGACTTTTCCCGATTGGTCCATGAGATAACAAATCGAAACCGGCTGCTTGGCTGTGAAGTCAGCCAATTTCTCATTCGATTCCTTCACAAGCGCAGCAGTCGGCTTCGTGGCCAGGATTGGGATGCTGGAGTCGTTAGCCAGAATCCTGGTGAGTAGGATTTGGTGTTGAAGTCCGTCATCCCAAGCGTTTATGTGAGACTGGGTTTGGTGATCGAGGGTTCTCAGAACGTATTGCCGAGTGCCGGCCACCAGCCGTTGCCCAACCATGGCGGCAAGACCCAGAACCACTATCAACCAGATGGTCACGATGGACAGAAACTTGACCATATATGCGCGAGAGGAACCTGCCATGACCGTAATTCCAATGAAGTTCGATGGGCTACCGCCCATCTCACTCACCCCTTGGTTTCGAAGCCGAACTCCGCCAGAGCGCGGGAATCCTTGCGCCAGTTCTTCTGAACGCGCACGAACAGCCCCAAAAATACATGGGATCCGAGCAGATGTTCGATGTCCCGCCGGGCCTGCTTGCCGATTTCCTTCAGCATCTCGCCTTTCTTGCCGATGAGGATACCCTTCTGCGAGTTACGCTCGACGTGAATCGTGGCGTCAATGTCAATCCGGCCAGAGCCCTCATCCTCATGGAAAGCGTCAATCGAGACTGCCACCGCATAAGGGATCTCCTGGCGGGCCAAATGGAATACTTTTTCACGGATCAGCTCGGCGACCAGGAAGCGTTCCGGCTGATCGGTGACGGAGTCGTCGGGATAGTATTGCGGGCCTTCCGGCAAACAGCCAATGGCTTCAGCCACAAGCTGTGATACACCGTCACCCCGGAGGGCGGAGATGGGGACAATAGCGTGGAAGGGGTGGAGCTCCCGATACCGGTCGATGATGGGCAACAAATCGGTCTTGCGAACCAGGTCGATTTTGTTGATGACCAGAATAACCGGTACGTGAATGCCTGCCAGGTACTGTAGAGCGTATGCGTTGATCTCACGGTGAGCCTCGCCTGCTTCGACCAGGAAGCAGATCACGTCGACATCCTGGAGCGTGGCAAGGGCCGTTTGGAGCAGAATCCTGTTGAAGGAATCCTGTGCTCTATGGATACCCGGGGTATCTAGGAAAATCATCTGGCAATCCGGCTTTGTCAAGATTCCCAGAATGCGATTCCTTGTAGTCTGCGCCTTGGGAGATATGATGGATATTTTCTGCCGAAGGATATGGTTCATCAGGGTGGATTTACCCACGTTGGCCGCGCCAATCAATGCCACATATCCAGATCGAAATCCCGCCATGGAATCCTCACCCTCCAATAGATCGGTTCTTTCGCCGCAGAAGATTAAATTATAGCTGTTCATATTCGGAAGCGCCACTGACCTTCTGCGGCGGCCCCTTATCCGAGAGTAACTATCGCTTAAGTTACTCAAGAGTGGCGTCCAAGGCTGCAAGCGAAGCCACTAGTGCTTTGTCAGCTTGCTTCTACGGGGTAGCGTTCGTGCTTCGATACCTCACCACCAACGGAGGATGGCCAAGCGCCAACGCCCGATCGCCCCCGCCCTAGCGGGATATTGAAGGGCGAACCCGGTAAGACTGAGTTGACGGAGCACTAGATGTTGACGGCAAGATCAAATCCCATGCCATCGTCGTCAGCGATTTGCTCAACAGACACGCCTCTCAAGTCCCACTTCTTCCGCCAGTGCTCGATGTTCTGGCGTTTCCAACCGAGTGCATCACTAAGGTATCGATGCCCCACACGTATAACTGCAAGGCTGCCGGCTACTCGACCAGGCCATTGCCACAATGATGCATCAATGCGCTCGCGCCACCAGGCACTTCGAACCAGTTGGCCGTAGGCCGGATGCCGGGGGCCAGCCACAGTCGCGGTACCGGGGTCGAGCTCCGATGGCAGCAACAACCCCAGCCGAGCAATGGGGATTCCAGCCTGGAGGCAGGCATCGTATGCCGGTACGCACCAATCCACCGCCTGTTGAAGCGTCAAGGGCAAGTATCGGCCATCGGTTGTCCAATGCGCCAGTTCGGTCCCGGGAAAGACCAGAGTAGGGTAGAGGCGCACGAAATCAGGGCGGGCCGCGATGGTGGCTTGAACTGAGGCGAGGAACCGTTCCGGAGTGTCGGACGGAAGCCCCAACATGAGCTGTACACCCATCTTCCATGGGTACCGCCGAAGCAACTCCATGGCATCCAATGCCTGTTTCCTGTTATAGCCTCGCCGGCTGGAGCGCAACACCGTATCGGAAAGACTCTGAATGCCAAGCTCCACCGTGGTGATTCCATACCGAGCCAGATATCGAAGGGTGTCGGCGTCTACAAAGTCGGGTCGAGTTGAGAACCGAATCCCGGTAAACAACCCTCGATCAACATAACCCTGGGCCAACTCAAGGAGTTGGTCCAGGCAGCGGTGCGGCAAGCCGGTAAAAGTGCCGCCATAAAAGGCAATCTCGCCGAAAGCGGCCTCATTTTTCGCATGGTTGGCAAAGGACGTCACTTGGCTGACTGCCTGCTCGACCCACGGTGAATGCCGCTTGATTGCCGTAACCTGATGCTGATCACAGTAGATGCATTGGAACGGACATCCGGCGTTGGGAATGAATACCGGGTAGATCGGCGGCCTCCTACTCACGTCAAATCCTCAAGGGCGTCAGGGTTTCCCAATAGCGTTGCCAGGGCTCTCTTGGCAGCTAGTTGCTGGGCATCCTTCTTGGTCTTCCCCACACCATTGGCAAGGACGTGGCCCTGAATCGTGACGCACATGTGGAAAACCTTGTCATGATCGGGACCTTCCTCTCCTCGGAGGGTGTAGACAGGGGTGAGCTTCAGACGGCTCTGGGTGAGTTCCTGGAGCTGCGTCTTGTAGTCTTTGTCAAGAACTTCCAGGGGCCGCTCCAACCGCTTTGGATCCAGGTAACGTCTGAACAGGTGCTGGACCACGTTGATCACCGCGTCCAGTCCGCCGTCGAGGTACACTGCTGCCAGAAGCGCCTCCAGCGTGTCCGCCAGCAGCGATGGTTTCTCCCGGCCCCCGGTTCCATCCTCACCCTTGCCCAGGAACAGATGGTCACCCAAGTTGAGTTCGATGGCTACTACGGCCAATTCCCGCTCATTGACCACGGCGGATCGTAACCGCGAAAGATTGCCCTCGTTGTAATGCGGAAAACGATCCCATAGAAGATGACTCACTGCCAGGCCCAGCACGGCGTCGCCGAGAAACTCCAGGGTTTCATTGTCGTTCCACTCGCATCCGGGGTTCTCGTTGATAAACGAACGATGCATCAAGGCCTGAAGGAGCAGCCGGGGACTTCGAAAACGATATTGCAAAGCAGATTGCAGGTTGTCGAGATGAGTTGCTTGCTGCATGGATTTCTGTTACCGTGCCCTATGGGTTTTATGGACTTTTCAGCTGCTATCAGCAGCTTGGCATGACATGTTGCTGCCATTTAACTTCGGAAAAGCAGATGTTTCCGTCTTCATTGTACGTCCCCGGGGCAAGGATGCAAAGAGCTTCTCGACCGTTCTCCGCGAAAACAGCATGGATGCGTTCTCGATGTTGAGCTGGATCGGAAACCTGGAAACCACCCCCAGGCATTTTTTGTTTCTCGACCGGGACGGGGTTATCAACTGGGATCGCCGTGACTATGTCAAAAGCTGGGGTGAATTTGAGTTCTGCCCTGATACCTTGTCAGCTCTCAGGCACCTATACCAGCAACATGTCGGGGTGATTGTTGTCAGCAACCAGTCGGCTTTGCACCGCGGGTACATCGAGTGGACCAGCTTCTGGCACATGCACCGTCAAATGATCCATCAGATCCGCGAGGCAGGTGGGGACATTCTGGCCGCCTTCTACTGTCCGCATCGGCCGGACGAGCGGTGCTCCTGCCGCAAACCCTCACCGGGAATGCTTTGGGGCGCAGCCCGGTTGTTCGGTGTGACTCTGCAATCCGCCGTGATGATCGGGGATCGTTCCACTGACGTGTTGGCAGCGAGAAACGCTGGTTGTCGGGCTGTTCTTCTGGATCGTGTTCAATCGGATGGCAACACTTCAGGCATTGCCGCCCCGGCTTCAAACGTGCCGGATGACAGGTTTCCATCCCTGCTGGATGCTGTTTTGGCTCTTTTTGGAGATGCACCAACTTGATCCTGGCGATTTAGACTATCGATTCGATCACCAGCATGGTGGAGTCAGCAATGTGGCCATCAACAAATAATCATTCACTGTAGCAGCTATGAGGAACGCATCCATGGATCATGAATCGCCCAATCCGACCTCTCAACGGAAATGCCCCATCGAGCAACAGGGTATCAAGAACTACACTCGCGTTTTTTATAACCCGACCAATCCGCAGCTCTATGAACAGGCGATTCGTCGCCAGGAAGGCCTATTGGCTCGGCTTGGACCTTTGGTGGTTCGCACCGGCCAGTTCACCGGAAGAGCCCCCAATGACAAGTTCATCGTCAAGGAGCCGAGCAGTGCGGATCACGTCTGGTGGAGTGAGGTGAATCGACCTTACCCCAGCGACAACTTCGATCAGCTTTACCACCGGATGCTTGCCTACTTGCAGGGGAAAGAGATTTATGTGCAGGACTGCTATGCCGGAGCGGATCCCAAGTACCGGCTGCCGGTTCGAGTGGTAACGGAAATGGCCTGGCAAAGCATGTTTGCCCGCAACATGTTTATCCGCATATACAACCCGGAAATCCTCGCTGCGTTCGAGCCGGAATATACGGTTCTGGCAGCACCTCATTTTCAGGCGACTCCGGAATTGGATGAGACTCGGTCCCAGGCTTTCATTCTGGTCCATTTCGGCAAGAAACTCATCCTCATCGGTGGTACGGGTTATGGCGGTGAAATCAAGAAATCCATCTTCACCATGATGAATTACGTCCTGCCTCAACGAGGGGTTCTGCCCATGCACTGCTCTGCCAACGTCGGTCGAGACGGGACCTCGGCCATTTTTTTCGGCCTTTCCGGAACCGGCAAGACCTCGCTTTCGGCGGATCCGGATCGCCAGTTGGTGGGTGATGATGAGCACGGTTGGAGCGAAGATGGGATCTTCAACTTTGAAGGTGGCTGCTATGCCAAGGTGATTCGTCTGTCTGCCGAAGCGGAACCCCAGATCTATCGCTGTACCCAGATATTTGGGACCATTCTGGAAAATGTCGCCATCGACAGCCGTACTCGGCGTTTGGATCTGGACGACCCATCACTCACCGAGAACACCCGAGCCGCGTATCCCATTTACTATATCGAGAATGCCTCTGCTACTGGTCAGGCCCCCCATCCCAGGCACATCATCATGTTGACCTGTGACGCTTTTGGAGTGCTACCGCCTATTTCGCGGCTCACTCCCGAGCAAGCCATGTACCATTTCCTCTCCGGCTACACTGCCAAGGTGGCTGGGACTGAGGCGGGCGTCGTCGAGCCCCAGGCCACGTTCAGTACCTGCTTCGGCGCACCATTCATGGCTCTACCACCAACGGTTTATGCCGAGCTGCTGCGGGAGAGAATCCTGCAACATCAAAGTGCGTGCTGGCTCATCAATACAGGCTGGACCGGCGGTGGGCATGGGGTTGGGGAACGCATCCCGATCACCCACACCCGCCGGATGGTCCATGCTGCCTTGAATGGCGTACTGGACCAAGTGCCCTTCGAAACGGAGGAACACTTTGGCTTGAGCGTTCCCACCATGTGCCCGGATATTCCTTCTGAGTTGCTCAAGCCTATGCTGACATGGAAGGACAAGAAGGCCTATATCCATCAGGCGGAACAACTGCGGCAACGTTTTCGCACCAACTTCAAACCGTTTGAAGGGGCAGTGACAGACTCCGTTCGCACGGTGATGTAGTCTTTGAGTTGTACAATCGGTAGCCGCTCTTGGAGGGTGTCAAACAGGTCCATCAATCCCGTCACCCGGGCGAACTTCCATGACGTTGGGATGGCCACAACGATGCATGAAAGTCGTCATTCCCGCGCCACGGCGGGACTGGATTCCGGCTTGTGCCTGAATGACGCAAGGTAACTCTTGGGGACTTTTTGCATACTCTTGAGAGCTTGCGGTGCATTATAGGCCACGCAAACCCGCGGCTTGCTTCCGTGAGGAGGCCTGAGGGTATTGTGAACAGATGCATAGCACAGACGGACAACGGTGAGGATTCGAGGTGTTCTTTCCACCATTTCTCATATTCTTCTTGTTTGTCTTTGTTTTTCTGCTCTTTCTGGTCTTCAGCTTTGTCAAAATAGGGCTCTTTGCTCTGGCTTTTCAAAACCTGGGTCTTTCCCCTGGGGCACTGTTTTCGATCCTTTTTCTGTGCATCATCGGCAGCATGGTCAACATCCCGGTGCGCCGCATCCCGATCTCCCATAAACCTGAAGACTGGGAAGTGGTTTCTTTTTTTGGAATGCGATTCCGACCACCCCGTTGGCAGCAACACCACATGATTCTTGCGATCAATGTAGGCGGGGCGATCATACCCACCTTGCTGTCGATCTACCTCTGGCGGAAGACCGGAACTCCAATCCGCATGCTCATCGCAGTAGTCATTGAATCGTTCATTGTATTCAAACTGGCCCGGCCAGTACCTGGGATAGGCATTGCCACCCCCATGTTCGTTCCCCCGCTGGTGGCGGCCTTGGTTGCTTACCTCGTCAACAGCCAATGGCCGGCTCCCACCGCATACGTGGCCGGCACTATGGGCACCCTGATCGGGGCTGACCTGCTGAATCTAAACAAGATCAAGCAATTGAACGCACCAGTGGCATCCATCGGGGGGGCCGGGACCTTCGATGGCATCTTTTTGACCGGTATTATTGCGGTGCTGTTGTCGTGATGAGCGTCCTGGATCTGCATGAAAGCGTTCTATGTTTTCGGGGATTGATGGTCCTCGATCGTCGATGACATGGATCAAAGGTTTTCGCTGCAGGGCATTGAAGTTAGCCGGCTTTATCAAGTGGTCCATCTGACTTGCTTCAACGAGAACATCCATCAAATGAATAAGGGGGCAATATGGCCAGCAAGGTTTTCTTTAGCGATTTGCGTGCGACGAAGGATCGTAACCTATTGGATAAGATTCGAGCCTTAATGGATGCGCTGGAACCTGCGCGACATTTGAAACGACGCGCTCCGACTGCCATCAAGATCCATTTCGGAGAACGCGGCAATACGGCTTTTATTCGGCCGTTGCTGGTCCAGCCCATCGTGGATGGCATCATCAAGGCCGGCGGGAAACCATTCTTGACCGATGCCAATACCCTTTACATCGGTTCCCGAGGGAATGCCGTGGATCATCTCAACACCGCCCTGTCTAACGGCTTCTCGCCATCAGTGGTGGGGGCACCGGTGATCATCGCCGATGGTCTGGATGGTAAGGACGAGGTGCCCGTATCAGTGAATCTGAAACACTTCGAGCACGTCTACATCGGTTCGGCAGTTGCCCGTGCCGCCAACCTGGTTTCCTTGGCACATTTCAAGTTGCACGAAATGTCGGGTTTCGGCGGTGCTCTGAAGAATGTTGGCATGGGGGCGGCGTCGCGGCGGGGTAAAATGGCCCAGCACTGCGATGTGGCTCCCCTGATCAATGAAGCAAAATGCGTGGGTTGTGGATCCTGTGCCGAGGTATGCGCGCACGGGGCGATCACCCTGAAAGGCCGTGCCGCGAAACCGGGGCCCAAACGCGTGAAAGTCAAGAAGCTGGCGGAGATCAACGGGCAACGCTGCGTGGGATGCGGCATGTGCATCCATACCTGCCCAAACGGTGCCATCGATATCAACTGGGCCACGGCGCTGCCGTCCTTTTTGGAACGCATGGTGGAATACACCGTCGGGGCGCTCAAGGGGAAGGAAAGGAATTCCCTGTTCTTCAATTTCCTAACCCAGGTCTCCCCGGCCTGCGACTGTTACCCGCATGCCGATGCGCCCATCGTTCCTGACATCGGCATTGTCGCATCTCTCGACCCGGTCGCCATCGATCAGGCATCAGCGGACCTCGTCAATGCCCAGGCCGGGCTGCCCTCTTCGTGCCTTGAAGGTGGCGCGTTGGATCCTGGCAGTGATAAGATCCGCGCGGTCTACCCGATGATTCCATGGGAGCATCAATTGGAGTATGCGGAGCAGGCCGGACTCGGGGCTCGTGCCTATGAACTCATAACCGTAAACTGAAACAGACGCGGGGATTCCGTTTCGCGACACCCCCACCGGTTCCTGACAACCGCTGCCGCGCAAACATATATGGATCAGGCAATGACTTCCGGGAACACCTCCACATGGTTCGATTCAAATGTCACCCAGCTATTGCATTCCTGTATTCACAGGGTTCGAAGAGGGGATCGGGTAACGCTGAGGGGAGAATTGTGCAGAAGGGACTCTTGATTGTTTTCACCGGAAACGGCAAAGGTAAGACCACGGCTGCCTTGGGTATGGCTCTTCGAGCCGCCGGTCATGGGATGCGCGTGCTTATACTCCAGTTTATTAAGGGAAGTTGGCGCTATGGGGAATTGGATGCCTTGAAGCGATTACCCGAAGTGGAAATCCGCACCCTGGGGACCGGATTCACCTGGAAGAAGGAAAACCTGGACGAAGACCGATTGCTCGCCCAGCGTGGTTGGGAAGAGGCGACTGCGGCGTTACAAAGC
This sequence comes from uncultured delta proteobacterium, assembly GCA_963802715.1. Taxonomy (GTDB): domain Bacteria; phylum Desulfobacterota; class Syntrophobacteria; order Syntrophobacterales; family Syntrophobacteraceae; genus CAWDJT01. The sequence goes on along the minus strand of CAWDJT010000022.1, from coordinate 31,924 downwards.
GACGGACTCGACGTGCTCATCTTGGATGAACTCAATATCGTACTGGCCTACGGTCTGCTAGCGGTGGAACCCGTGGTTCAGGCCTTGCAGGGGCGGGTCCGGCAATTACACGTGGTGGTCACGGGCCGTGGTGCCACACAAGAACTGCTGGACGCAGCCGACCTGGTCACCGAAATGGTGCAGATCAAACACCCCTACCACGATCAGGGCATTGCGGCCCAGCGGGGAGTTGAGTTTTGATCGGTGGTTGGGAGTGCTGTCGCGTTGCCGCCCAAAATACCCGGCTTCTCATTGTGTCTTCCTCTCACCCCTCTCCGCATCGCCTATTGAGTGGACAGCATTGGGGTTGAAACCGAAGATTGCGGGAATTGGTTTCGAGCGAACCCATGTGAAGATGGCAGCAGGTTCATGCGTTTAGCCAGGGAGCAGCAGCTCCAACAACTTTATCAGGACCTCCAGAAAGACCCGCATTACCGGAACCAACGGATGGGGACCATTTTTGTACCCGGGGTGGGTAATCTCCATAGCTCGGTGGTTCTCGTCGGCGAAGCACCGGGGCGAGAGGAGGAACTGCAGCGCCTCCCTTTTGTTGGGCGGGCGGGGGGAAACCTCAATTCACTCCTGGATCATGTTGGTTGGGCGCGTCACCGGCTGTTCATCACTAATTTGGTTAAGTACCGGCCCCTTTCCGAAACGGGCGGCAACCGCAAACCGTCTCTCGGGGAAAGCCGTTATGCTTTAGGCTATCTGCTTCGGGAACTAACCATCTTGGATTCGCCATGGGTGATATGCCTGGGAAACTCTGCTGCTGCGGTGCTTCTTGGCCAGCCAGGATTGAAGATGAGCCACGTCAATGGCAAGATTCTCCCCTGGAACAGCAGGAAGCTTTTTGTGACCTATCATCCCTCACCCTTGAACTACAATAACCCCCGCCGGCGACAGGAGCTTTTCAAGAACTTTGACTACCTTCAACGGGCAATGCCGTTTGTATGATATCAAGCCAATCAGGTCAACTGCCCGCGGCGAAAGCTCGCGGCAGGTAGATGACATAGTGCTCACAGAGAACCCCGAACTGCGCGTTGGTTTCGAATTCGATGAAACCGTAGAGTTCCTTTAAGGAGGAAGCGGCGGCAATGCCTAAGAAAAACCGTTTCGGATCGTAGTGCGCGAGGTCCAGAGGAAGCAAGAAATGGTGGACATCACCGCGCCAGGCCACGTTTAGCGCTTCCCGCTCTTCGGTAATGGTCTGGTACACTCGCCGCAACAGGTCGCTTCGCAGTACCGGCGAGGGCGCGTTGAGCACACATTCCATGAGGCCGGCGAGGCGGTATACACGGCGCATGGCGGGCTCAGTTTGACGGTGTCGGAACAGTCCCATGACGGTGTAGTGGTATCCGTCAGTCAGGTTAAGATGTTCAGGTAGTTGGCTGATGTGCTGGTGGGTCGGGTGGCGCAGCGCTTCCCGGCGGTGTTCTTCGTAGTGAGTGGATTGGTCGCGGCTGCAGAGCATGGCAAAGCCTCCCTGCCAATCCCCACGGCGAAACTCCAAGGGCGCCGCCGTGATGATATTCTGGATATGCTTCTGCCTGGCTGCAAAATCGATGATCTCTGCCATGGGTATGAAGGCTATTCCTATTTTAGCATTCCGTGCCAGAACCAATGCCCCGGCTGTCTGGCCGGTTTTCCTGAGAACGCCGTCAGGCGGGCAGGAATGGGGTCAAGTCTTCCACGTATTCGCTGATAACCTTGAAGCCGGCGTCACGGAGGATCTGGACGGCAGTACCCTGAACCGCGGCATTGACCCTCAGAATCATCTGCCACACGTCGTCGGTTCCTTGCAGCGGCGCGGTGACCACGCTGCGAAGATTGATTTCAGCCTGCTGCATGACACGACCCACTTCCGCCAGCACACCGATGCGATTGCGTGCCAGGATCGACAGGCGGGAGCTGTCGTCACTCATGCCCAGGGCCATGAGCAGCACTTCCATAAGGTCCGTGGAGGTGATGATCCCCACCAGTTTTTCGTCTTTTACCACCGGCAGTGCGCCAATCTTGTGGTCATGAATCAACCGGGCGGCTCGCTCGATAGTCATATCGGGAGTGGCCGTCACCAGGTTGCGGGTCATGATGCTTTCCACCGTGAGCTTCTGCAGCACATAGGTGAGTTCATAAACACTCAGGGTGCTGGCAGGGGATGCCCAGGCCTGCTTCAAATCCCGATCGGTGACAATCCCCTGCAGGCGGGCGCGACCGTCGGTCACGGGGAGATGAGAGATCTTGTGTTGGTCCATCAACTCACGCGCCTTCAACACCGAAGTGTCCGGCGACACCGTGATCAGATAGGTTTTCATGCTCCATCCTACATACATGGCGACGATCCTCCCTTTCCACGTGATGTTATGGCGATCAACTTATATGAATATTGGTAGCGATGTGGTATAATACAATCTGTTGCTTGTTCAGGATGGTTGCCACCGCAGTCCGGTCTCGCACTCGTCTATACCACGAGTTTATCCATAGAGAAAACGATTTGGAAGGGATCATCCCATGTTCGAATCCCGTGAATCCGAATATCAAGAGGTTTTTCGCAAATTGGCCGCGGCCGTGGCCGATTGGGAAGCCTCACCCTACTACCTGGGCGAAGAGGAGTTGTTCGATCTGGAACGCTTTCTGGTGGATCATGGGGTGCCCGAACTGGTTGGGGAACTGGAGAAGACCTTTGGGAAACCGTTGAACCCGAGTTTCTGGTCGTCTTCCTTGGCGTATCAACGGTTAAGACGGGCCAGGCAGGAAGTCAAAGCCCAGGAGGTGCTTCAGGAGGAGAAGCGCCTGGCTTTCCAGAATGCCTTGGAGGAAGGCCAGAAGGCGTGGCGGAAATGGCTGAATGAATGGGCAGCGAGCCAACGGAAACTGCAATTCAAGGTATTGGATGGCGGCAGGAAGGACCCGCCAGGATCATGACCGTCAGACCGGTGTTCTGGCGACGCCTGAGCTTCTTGCCAAAGGCGCTAGCCGACAGCTGAGACGCTGGCTGCTCACCCCGATCCACACCCCACAGCGCCACTGCGCGCCACCGGAATATCACGCCACGGAGTTACAAGTCCAGTTCACGAGTCCTGAAAAAGATCGCTTTTTCATCTTCCAGCGTTTGAACTGCCGCGGTCTTGGCCTTGATGATGGCGCAACTGGTGTTCAAGGCGCAGTGAGCGGCGCAGATACGATCATGGCGCCTAAAGCTGCCATAGCAATCCAGACGTCCCTCCAAATCTTCCGCCAACCACAACGGTTGCATATGCACTCCTTTTACATCAAGCATCCACTACCTGATTGAGCAGTTCGTGTAGATGTCCGTTGGACGCAATCAATTGAGTGGGAAAAGGTTCATCGCGGTATCGAGGATAGCCGCTAACCATGCCACCGGCTTCGCGCACTAGCAACATACCGGCGGCAATGTCCCACGGTTTCAAATCCGCTCCCCAAAAAGCATCGAACCGCCCGCAAGCCACGTAGGCCAGATTCAATGCGGCAGCCCCCGGACGACGAACCCCCTGAGCCTTGCGTAGGAACTGGGCAAAAACCGCCAAGTGGGGTTCCAAAGGAATTCCAGAGGAACACGGGAAACTGGTGGCCAGAAGGCTTTCTTCCAGCCGATGCACGGTCGAGGTTCGAATCCGGGAGCCGTTGAACGTCGCTCCGGCCCCGCCCCGAGCCAAAAACAACTCATTCAAAAGCGGGGCATAAACCACCGCTGCAACCAACTCTCCCGCTTCCTGGCAAGCCACGGAGACCGCGCAATAGGGGACCTGGTGCAGGTAGTTGGTGGTGCCGTCCAGCGGATCGATGATCCAACAGGTGCGGTTGGATCTCTCACCCAGGAGTTGCCCGCTTTCTTCCGTCAGGACATGGTGCCCGGGAAAATGGTCACGGATGGTTGCGATGATGTGCTGTTCCGCTTCGAGATCCGCCTGGGTGAGCACATCCCGGATGCCATCCTTGGTCTTCAGTACCCTAACCTGTCCCCAGCGGTCCTTCAAGCAGGCGCCGGCGCGCAGAGCAGCCGCTTCGGCCACGTCAAGCACATCGGCCATCAGTTGATAAAAACCTGCTGGAAAAAGGCGTAGTCTTCAATCGCGCGGCCGGCCCCGCGCGCCACCGAAGTCAAAGGGTCCTCGGAGATGTTGACCCGAAGTCCCGTGGTCTGATGAAGAAGCTGGTCCAAACCACGAAGCAGTGCCCCGCCACCGGCCAACCAAAAACCGTTCTCCCCAAGATCCCCCGCCAAATCCGGGGGCGTTTTTTCCAGGGCCCGCTTGACTGAATCCACAATGACCTGAACGGGTTCCTGGATGGCTTCCCGGACTTCCTCATCGGTAACCGTGAAGGTGCGAGGAAAGCCGGTCAATATTTCTTTACCGGGAATCTCCAGCTTCAAGGGCTGATCGAGGGGGATGGCGGAACCAATACGAATCTTGATATTCTCCGCCATGTTCTCACTGATGGCGATCTGCCTTTCCCGCTGAATATAGCGCATGATGGCTTCATTGGCTTCGTCGCCGGCAACGCGCACCGACTCACTGTAAGCCACGGCAAACATGGAGATCACCGCAACCTCCGTAGTGCCGCCGCCGATATCCACCACCATGTTCCCAACCGGCTGGTCAACCGGAAGTTCGGTGCCGATCGCCGCCGCCATCGGTTCTTCCACCAGGTTGACCTGGCGTGCGCCAGCCTGTTCCGCTGCTTCAATGACCGCCCGCTTCTCCACCGAAGTGATGCCCGTAGGGACCGCCACCACCAATCGCGGTTTGATCATCTGGCGGCGGCTTAAAACTTTTCCCAGGAAATACTTGATCATGATGCTGGTCACTTCGAAATCGGCGATGACGCCGTCTTTGAGGGGCCGGATGGTGACGATGTTGTGCCCATGGCGACCAATGATATTCTTTGCTTCCTGGCCGACCGCCAGGACTTGCTGGGTATCCTTGTTGATGGCAACCACCGACGGTTCGTTAAGGACAATGCCTGTGCCGCGGAGGTAGATGAGGGTGTTGGCGGTTCCCAGATCCATGGCCAAATCTTTTGACCAGAAGCCCAGCAAGCGTTCGAACATGATGTACCTTTCATCTTGAGGATGTGCTAGCTCCGAGGCTGGGTGGCAATGTAGCGGCAAACCCCTTGGGGGTCAATTGTTTTTGCCGATAAACGTCTCGTCATTAGGTATTGGCCATTAGCAAAAACAGGTACTTATGCGCGCTCCCATGGTGTGAAGGCCCGTCGGAGCGCAAGTCGTGAGCGTGTTAGGACGAAAGAAGCAGTTACGCTCGCGCTACCCTCAACGACACTTCCGCATCTATTCACTTCTGTCATTCCGAAGCGTAGCGAGGAATCTTGAGCGGTTGCCGACGCATTAGCGTCTCGCTCGCTGGACGAAATATCGTTGTAGGGTTAAGCCCTCACGAAGTGGTGGCATGGTCTGCTGCACAAGCCATGGTTTTCCTTTTTGTGGCTAACGGCTAATGGCTAACTGCCGAACGCTTGCTTGCCGATCACGTGGCGGGAAGACCGCCATCATTGCCGAATTCTCCGGCATACAGCCGCCGGTAACCGAGGGACCACAATTCTTCACTGCTGTTGCCGTCCATGGGGTAAGCCACCATGCTATGACGAAGTTCCAAATGTAGATTGCGGACCAATTCCAGGGAACCCTTACGCCAGCTTGCGGCCAGTCGTCCGAGAAGGGTTTCCACATCCTTCACGCTACTGCGCTTGAACAGGATCGCCAGTCGATTGTCGGCCAAGTGTCCGGCCGTGATATCCTCCGGCAAGAATTGACGAATACTCTGGATCAGTTCCTGTCGAAAGGCCCTCACCCGTTGTGGACCCCACTGCAGGTAGAGAGTCTCCCAGGGGTCAAATTGAAGTAACGCCATGGTGAATGGCTGACTCTGACTTATCGATTCACCGATCTGCTGTTCCAGAAGGGTCTCAAAGGTCAGAGGGTTGCACAGGTTGGTCGTGACATCGAAGGTGCGCAGGCGGTTGCAGGCGTCCTCTAAGTGGGCGCGTTCCAGATAGAGGCTGACGAAACGAGCAGCGTTTTCAACGGCATATTGCTCGTCCACATGGCATTCCCGCAGGAGGCGCGACAAAAACACCAGGGCCATGGGTTGTCCCAAAGGAATATGGCTGTGGAAGGCCATAAAAGTTCCCTGGTGGGGGAGTTTCTCTTGAGGAAAGAAGAGGTAGTGTTCCTTGGCTTCGGGCCGAAGGCGTCGAATTCTCAAGTTTTTCTGTTTGAGCAGGACCCATCCTGCCAGACCCTGGCGCTTCGAGAAGGATCGATCTCGAAAAGCATCGGAAGCATTGCCGCTGGCCGCCAGCACCTGATAGTCGTCGCTGCCCGGTCCCGCGGCGATCAGAAAGCCGAAGTCCATCTCCAAAAATCGGGTGCATTCATTGGCCAGGGTGCGAAGGAACCGCTCCGGCGGCATGTCGGAGAAGGCGGCGTCATCGATGCGGTGCATGAGGCTCAGGATGTGGGCGTATTTTTGTTCGCGAATGAGCGTCTGATGATTTTCCAGAAGCTCGTTGAGTAGGGCGGCCACTTCCGTGATCCACTTCCGCTGTTTGTCGTTGAATCCCCAGCTGTATTTGGTGTCCACGAACAGGATCCCGGCACCGTCACCCACCGGTGTGATGAAAACCGCCTTGATCAGCGACACGCCCTCACGGTAAAAAGGTAAAGCCGCCTCGATCTCCTGGCTTCCCAATTTGTCCAGGTGAATGGTCTGGCCGGTGCGTAAAACCTGGGCCAGCAAACCACTATCCGCAAGGGGGAGCACGCTGTGTTCGCGCAGGTTCTTGCTGAGCGACTGGGCGGCAATAAGGCGAAGTTCTTGCTTCTTGGGAAAGGCGATGAAAAATGCCACCGTGTGAGCCTCCAAGATGTTGCTGAGGAGAGTCACCAGCGAGCGGTAGTGGCTGCCAGTGCGCGTCATGAAGGATCGGCCGCCTTTCCGGTGGGCGCTACTACGGTTGGCCCGGACAATGCCTTGGACTTTATGCCATCGCTGGGGTCATAAGGGGAGCAAATCAGGTACCCTTTTCCATAACGGAATCCAGGAACAGTGTCAATAGGTGGACCTTCTCTTGAAGGACTGAACGGATCATGGCCAGAATCAATATCCTCCCCGATATCCTCTGCAACCAGATTGCCGCCGGTGAGGTGGTGGAACGTCCCGCGGCGGCGGTCAAGGAGTTGATGGAGAATAGCATTGATGCGGGCAGCCGGTCCATTGCGGTGCGCATCCTCGATGCCGGTCGCCGCGAAATCGTGGTGGTGGACAACGGCGACGGGATGAGCCCAGACGATGCGCTGCTGGCCATCGAACGCCACGCCACTAGCAAGATCCGCGCCGTGGAAGACCTTCAGCGGATTCAGTCGCTGGGTTTTCGTGGTGAGGCCTTACCGAGTATCGCCGCGGTGAGTCGCTTTGAACTGGTGACCCGGGAGCGCCAGGCCACGGCCGGAACGCGGCTGGTCATCGACGGTGGGGTATTGCGGGAGGTGGGTGAGATCGGCTCTCCGGCAGGCACTCAGGTGCGCGTGCGTGATCTGTTCTTTAACGTTCCCGCCCGTCGCAAATTCCTGCGCGGCCCCGACACGGAAATGGCCCACATCTCTGAGCAATTCCTGCGCTTGGCCATGGGCCATCCCGAAATCCGGTTTCAGCTTCAACACCAGGGCCGGACCCTTTACGACTTCCCTCCGGCTACCCAACATCTGGAAAGGGCGCTGCGTATCGTGGGGCTGGAACTGGCTGAGTCGCTCCAACCCTTTGCCAAGGATCATCCGCTGCTCCGAGCCCATGGCTTGATCGGCCCGCCCGAATTGCAGCGTGCCGGCAACCAACATCTGTTTGTCTACGTCAATGGTCGCTCCGTGTGGGATCGGGTCCTCTACCGGGCAATCCTGTCAGCCTATGATTCCTTGCTTCCCAAGGGCCGATACCCGATCGCCGTGGTCTTTCTCGAGATGGATGCCCAACAGGTCGATGTCAATGTTCATCCGACCAAGCGCGAGGTGCGGCTGCGCAATCCGGCACCGGTGGTGGAAACGATTCACCAGGCGGTGCGTGGCGCCCTGGAAGACTTGCACCGGCAGCGCTGGCGGAGGACTCTGGCGGGACCGCGGGAGACCCTGCAGCCGGTTCAGGGTCAAAACCTTCGGGAGAGAGAAACCGCCATCCTTTTGGACCTTGCCGGGACCAACGAGGGTGAGTCTTGCTCGGGCACCGCCGATTGGGGAGCGGTTCCCGCTGCTATTAGCGCGTTTCCGCCAGCAGCTGCCGCAAGTCCACCCTGGTCGCAAGCGCAGATTGCCGGTTCGGAGACGGCCTCTTTCGCCGATCTTCCTATTCTTGGGCAGTTGGCCACTTCCTACATTCTGCTGGAATCTCCCGATGGTCTCATCATCATCGATCAGCATGCAGCGCACGAACGGGTTCTCTATGAACGGCTGCAGCACGGTGTCGATCCTGCCGGCATCGCGCGTCAGCGCCTGGCTTCGAGTGCGATATTGGAATTCCTCCCCAAACAAGCGGCACTGCTTCGGCAATGGATTGAGCCGCTTGCCGAGCTGGGCTACGAGGTCGCTCCCTTTGGCGGCAATAGCTTTTCTGTCCAAGCCGTACCCGCATCGCTGGCGGATCATCATCCCGTGGAACTGCTTCGCGACCTGGTGGAGTCGGCCCAGGAAGAGGGCGGCACCCCTTCGCACCGCGCCGTGCTTGATGCCTTGGCCAAGCAAGCGGCTTGCCGGCAGGCGGTCAAGGCCAGGCAGAAGCTGACCCGCGAAGAAATCCTCGAACTCCTGAAAGATTTGGATCGCACCCTGCTGTCCACCACCTGTCCCCATGGCCGGCCGCTGTGGTGGAAACTCACCCATGGCGATATTGCCCGGTTCTTCCACCGTTCTCAGCCGCCCGGCGGCCTCAGCCAGGCCCCGGTGATGGTGCTCCCATGAAACCGGTGGCCTGCTCGACGGCTCGATTGAGTCGAGATCGATGCCGACACTTGGGACGGGTTACCGTGGGGTTGCGGAGCGATGGCCGTGATGACCGTTGACCGGGACCTTCCAACCATTGCCGTCATCATCCTGACCGGACCCACCGGAGTCGGCAAAACCGAATCGGCCATAAGACTGGCCGAGCGGCTTGGTGCCGAAATTGTCAATGCTGATTCCATGCAGGTCTATCGATACATGGACATCGGCACGGCCAAACCCACTCAGGAGCAGCGGGCGCGCGTGCCGCACCACCTTCTCGATGTGGTTTTCCCCAATGAAGCTTCTGATGCGGGGCTCTACCTACGCCGTGCCCAGCCTGTTATCCGGGGACTCCAGGAACGGGGGAAGATACCGCTGGTGGTGGGGGGGACCGGTCTCTACCTGAAGGCACTGACCCATGGGATTTGCGAAGCTGCCCCCGGGGATGCCCGGGTGCGGCAACAACTCCAGGAGGAGCTGCGGGAACACGGATTGACGAAGCTTTATTCCGACTTGCAGCGGGTCGACCCGGATCTCGCAGGCCGGGTCCAGCCTCGAGATCGACAGCGGATCCTGCGCGCTCTGGAGGTGTTTCGGGTGACCGGTCGTCCCCTATCCAGCCGGCAGGCGCAACATGGCTTTCGATCGAATCTGTATCGCACCATCAAGATATTCCTGAACCGGCCGCGGGAGGAGCTCTATCAACGCATCAATCAACGGGTTCAGGCGATGATGGCGCAGGGGTTTTTGGAGGAAGTTCGGTCATTGCTGGAGCGCGGCTACGGACCGGAGCTGAAGTCGATGCAGTCGCTGGGGTATCGGCACCTGGCGGCACACCTGGCCGGGAAGCTGGCCCTAACGGCCGCTGTGGAAGCCATCCAGCGGGATAGCCGCCGCTATGCCAAGCGGCAACTGACTTGGTTTCGAGCCGACCAGGAGTACGCCTGGTTGCCGCCAGATCAGCCCGAAGAATTGGACCGGTTTGTTGACCAGGCCCTGGCCGAAGTTTGGCGCGGTCCAACCCCTTGAAGCGAGCTGCATGCCCCCACTTAGGGGAAAGTGGACGGGTGTTGAGCCGAGAATCCGCTGGCATGACCATGGCCTTGCTGCAATATTCGCACGCAGAAATCCATTTGCTCTGACCAATCAAATGTGTTACTAACCCAGGTTCGAAAGCGCCGGACATTGAGTCGCTACTATGGGCTTCGAGCAAAATTAAACCATCCCTTGAACCTTGGGTTCGGTTCCAAGGGTCGAGGTGCTGATGAGCGGGAATCCGAGCCATCGACCCGGGGCCGGTCTCCATGGTAACGGCGAGGCTTTGCCGGTTATCGCTATAAATTGAAAGGATTTGCAGTCATGGCCAAACAATGTGAGCTTTGTGGCAAGACCCCCGCGGTTGGCAACAACGTCAGCCATGCCAACAACAAGACCAAACGCGTTTGGAACCCCAATCTGCAGCGCGTGCGCCACATGGATGGGGGCCGGGTGCGCCATGTGACTGTCTGTACTCGATGCATCCGTTCGGGTCTCGTGGTGAAACCGGCTTAACCGGCTGGTTGGCAACGAAGTCGCGTCACAGGGAAGCTCCCGAATCGGTGGAGGGGTAGGGTAGAGCCGCCCCTTCCCTCCCCTTGTGTGGGAACCAGCGCCACCAGCGCGCCACCTTCGCTGGTCAAGGATCTCAAGCTTTCAGGCTGGAACAGGTTCAGCCTTTTCGTGCGTCCTCGCCTTCAGTCAAAATCAGCGTAGATCTCGCCAATATTGATGCCGCCAATGTCCAGAGATGACCCGGTATATTCGTTGCGGATGGCCCAGCGGGCTTCCTGCAGGTCCGGAGAGGCGCTACCGTTGCGGATCGCTAAGTAGGCCTCGATGAAGGCCGCGAGCCTATCGGCGGCTCGAACGATTTCGCCGTCGCGAGGGTCGAAGTGATCTTCATTATATTTCTCATTGATCTCGCGGCTCCGCAGGACCCGGCGCTTGCCCTTGACGGTCACCACGCTGGTGAATTCTTCCTCGGTATACATGCGAATCGCTGGATGCCACGCGGCAGGGATGAGGTTGTAGACCTCCTTTTCCATCATTTCCTTTTCGTATTCCCGAATCAGGTCACTTAGGCCCTCCACCGAACTCTTTACCGGCGAAATGATGTCCCGGGTCAACACCTCGGGGAGATCGTGGAACAGGCCGGTGAAGTAGTTATTGATGCAGCGTTGTGGGCAAGCTTGGATTTCGACCGAAAACAAATAGGACAATAACGCCACGAAGAGCAAATGTCCCAGGACCGACGTGCGCGGAATCCGATGGACATGGGCCCAGCGTGACTGGAATCGAAGCTGTCCACAGAGATCAATGAAGTTTCGATAATGGATGTGGCGGGCCAGTTGCTCGATGCCCATCAAGTCACGAAAACGGTCATGAGTCTCCTGGAGACGCTCACGGATTTCATCGATCTCATAGCCCAGGGGATTGGCGCGCTGAAGGATGTCAAACTCCCACTGGGTGGCGCAAATGTGCGCAGCATTGAGGATGCGGCGTTTGAGAGTAGTCTCTTCCTCGGCAAAATAGGCACGGAATCGTTGACAAAAACCTTCACCCAAAGGGGCAATGCTAGGTTCCAGCTGGTTGTATATCCAGTCGTTAAGTTTCTGATACTTGGCGCGATGCTCCTTGATTTTGTAAAAGATTGGCGGCTTGAGATCGGTCAGAACAATGCGTTGCAGGAATTCGAAAAACCCCCCCTCGATGATGTCAATCCAGTTGAACTCGGGGCGATGTTCCTCGAATTTGCCCAAAAAGTAAGCGACGATCATCTTATGGGCCTGCTTGTCCAGTTCAGTGAATTCAACCGGGCGAATCTTATCATTCCAGCGTTGCATGCAGGCGGCATCAAAAATTTTGAGAAGCAGGGCTTTGCGAATCATGGTCGGAATTGCCGCTCCTTGCAAAAGAGGTTGGTGGTCCCATGGAGTGGTCGTTATGCCAAAGACCTTGGAGCTTCTTCCAAAAGACCTTAGCACCCTTCGATATCCTGCCGGGGCAAGAGTCAACGGATTCTTGCATCGGTAACGTGCGGTATTTCTGTTCATGGTGAGGTATTGAACCATGAACGAAAATAATCTTGCAGGAGGCTCCTTGCTTTGGAAAGGCCTCGATCAGCGTCTGACAGAAGCTGGTGATGCCCGCGGCGGCACCCCAGGGGTTGTCGTCGAGCGCTTTGCGCATGGAGAGTTTAGGGTTGATCGGGGGACCGCACAAGAGGAATGTCAAGCACCGAGCGTGAATTATGATTACCCGCGCAATTCTTCCACCTCCATCAGTTTCACGGTGCCGGGTATCATGTTTCCCCACTAACAAACCCGACCCAGAGCGGCTCAAATGGTGGTATTGGAAAGATCAGCCGGTGCGGTCAGCAAGACAATCAAGTGGGCTGGAAAAAGGAAAAGCCGGGGCAGGATCCCGGCTTGGGAAAACGATATGGAATGAAAGTCTTGCGTCGCGAAGAGCGGTCGTACTAGAGTTTTCTCACATTGACGGCTTGAGGGCCTTTTGGGCCTTTTTCAATTTCAAAACTCACCCGTTCCTGCTCGTTTAGCGATTTGAAACCGCTTCCCTCGATGGCACTGAAATGGACAAAAACATCAGTGCCGCCTTCCGCTTCGATGAAGCCATAGCCCTTCTTACTGTTAAACCATTTCACTCGACCTTCCGGCATCCTACAAATCCTTTCTTGATTCTGGCTGTTGCGCTGACTGCTGGCTCGGCTTCCATGAGTAGCCTCAAGCCGGTTTTGCCTAGGGAGCCGCTCGCCTCCAAACCTGAAAGCATTCGGACCACCCTTAATACTCAGTTACTTATTAGCATTTCCAGGCGCTTTCCACAAGCATTTTCACAGCATGGCCATGGGCGTGCACCGTCGGAGTGACCACTGCTGCTTCGGTTCGATGCCCCATTGATGGGAGCTTCAGCAACCCTGCAAAAAACCAGTGCTTAGACCCCCAAAAACGCCGGGACGAGAACTGCCGGAAGGGCGCCGACGAGGCTCACTTCACCATGAAGAATACCGTCGCGACCAGAAAGGCATCCGGCTATCGGTCGAGCCGATCGTTTGACGTGTTGAAGAAACCAGGAAAAGGACTGCTGGTACTCACTTGGTAGTCCATTTTCCGGGAAGATATCTTCCCCGGCAGGCATAAAGATTCTGCCTGGTATGGGGACGAATCTCAAGCAACTTTCAACACACTAAGCGATCGGCTCCGGCTATCGGTGACCGCGACTTGTATGGTTGTTGGTCAAAGATAGGAGTCCCTTTCGAATGAGTGCGAGCGCTCGTAGCGGGTGCCAGACTCATGTGAACCCCATCAAATGGATGGTAGTCTGTAACCCCATGGGGACAGCGGGTAACATCAGCGAACGGCCTTTTTTTTGCTTAGCGCAAATCTGCTCGTTGTGCTAAGGAAAACATGGCCATTATGGCCCTTACGGCCTTCCCCCATTGCTCTCAGCAATCTCGCGCCTGGGTGGCGGAACAGGTAGACGCAAGGGACTTAAAATCCCTTACTCCTTGTGGGTGTGCGGGTTCGATTCCCGCCCCAGGCACCAGTTTACAGATATCGGTATCTTCTGGCTTTTCATAAGTTGGTTTTTTGTCCCCCGTTTGTCCCCCGTTTTGCAGCCAAGGGAGCCTCTTGCAAAAGTTCTTTTCACCCCATTCGATACCTCATGACGGGCTTCGATACCTCAGGGCGAACGGACTTCTGCATCCGTGAAGTGCTATATTACCGTTCGTGGTGAGGTATCGAACCATGAACGCTAATAGTTTTGCAAGAGCCAAGGATTAAACCATTTACAGAATGGCGCCTGCAAACCTGGAAGGGAATACCATGCAATTCCTTGAAATCGCGGGAAACAAATCGCCACAAGCGACTGTGCGGCCTTTGATTTTACCCGAAGTTCTATCCGTGTTATTCGCGTGATCCGTAGCCAGTTCCAATGCTCTTGCGTGTCTTTGGTTGTGGCCACGGGCCGCGCCGTTGACACTATCGATGACACTATTTGTCAGCATGGTTGACACAATTTGACTTCAATCGCTGTGGAACTCAGAACATGGCAAACTCGCGCCGACCTTCGCCACCACAGCCTGCTGCAACGTTTGCCGCCATGGATGCTGCGCATCGACGAAGTTGAGCAGCCAGACCAAACCGTTTCTCAGACGAAATGGATCCTCTAGTACGATAGACCTGCGACACCCACGGATGCGCCTTGTCTCATGCGAGCAGCCCTCCAAGATTCCTCATCTTTTCATAACCAGGTGAACGGATTTCTAAGGGCAAAGCGCACCGGTCACGATAGTGCTTCTCATTGGGCGGATAGACAGCTGGAAAACGCCTCCAGCGCGATTGTGGATGGACAGCCTTTGCCCTGCTCAGGGCAAGGAAGTGGCATCGTCTTGGATCGATGCAAAGCCTGGGTTGAAGATCCATTATCCGTGCTTACTTTGGTTATATGTGTTATAAATACAGGTTCCAAACTGGGCTGAGATGGTGGCCTGAACTGGCCACCTCGGCACCGACAAAGCACTTGACAAGAATCGTCATGCATTTGTATTACAGATCCTTAATGCAATGGTTATTTCATTGTGCCTGCTGGAGTGTTCGAGCACGTCTCGCTTGGTATTTTCTCTGGGTTCTCTCGGTCTTGTCGGAGCTGGTTCGGACTGTACAGCAATTGCACGATATGACGTCCAAACCAAGGTTCGTTCAGCGTGTGGAATTGGTGCGCTTTTGCAGCATAGCCCGTAGCCTTCATCTGGACAACGGCGAGGAGGCCGATGAGGCAAGGGCGGTCACCATGAAACGGCGAACGGCACTTGGGGGATTGAGTGATAACGCATCCATTCACGTCTTTAATCAAGCTCTAGTGTTGTTGGCGCACGAGGGAATTTTCGATCGGGTGTTTGCTCTCAAATCGGTGGTCAGCAGCTGCCCATGGGGATGGATGCGGTAACAAGTTTCGGTTGTTTGTCTGAATTGTACGGTTCTTGTGCTATTTGGTCCGATGGATTCGAGGAGGACGTTCCCTCGTAGGAATTGAAGAAGCCGGCAAGGGCAAGACCGAACAGGATGTTCCTCATCCATAGTCTGTGCATCCACCTTTCCGGCTCTTCCGATTTCCAAAGCAACTGACATACGTACTCATGCAACTGTGCCAAACCCATCGTGAGGTGGGGACGGAAAGCCACGGGTCTTTGGTAGTCAAAGATAGCCGGGTTGCCTATTCATCAGATAAGGTGACCCGGCTATTTTTACTCTACCGCCTGATGCCGCTGGGAGACCCGGCCGCAGCCGTGACCGTGGGCTGCCGACCAATGGGGCTGAGCAAGAAAGAGGAGGCTTTGAGCATTCCATGGAGAGCTGGTACTGCATCTACACCAAAGCTAATTACGGGGACAACCTCTGTCGGAGGTTCGCCGAGTTCTCTGACATTGAAGTCTTGAATCCAAAACTGAAAAGAAAGAAGTACGTCCGAGGAAAGCTCCAGGAAGTGGTTGAAGAATTTTTTCCATGTTATATCTTCGCGAAATTCGATCTATTCAGATACTTTCACATGATCAGATATACTAGAGGAGTTCGACGTATTGTCGGAGATAGTTTAGGTAGTCCCTGGGCTGTCGATGATCAGATTATCGAAATAATGGAAGCAAGGACCCGTGATGGCTATGTTAATATCGAAACAAATCGTTTCAACAAGGGAGATCAAGTCCTTATCAAAGGTGGACCATTCGATGGTTTCATGGGACTGTTTCTGGAAGAAATAAAACCAAGAGAAAGAGTCTTGGTATTGCTCAATACGATCCAATTTGAAGCTAGGATAGAGCTCTACAGTGATTTTGTTGTAAGTGCTGACGCAGCGGTAAATGCGTGAATTGATGGAACCGCTGGTTAGATGTATTTCCGGCTGGCAAGGAGGCCGGTATACTGGGTTTTGTATGTTTTTACAGGCAAAAGATCCATTGGCTCAAAGAGTTGAAGAGTTGCACACATAATGGTTTGCTCTCAACCGTGACTTCAGCCTGAAACGGTGACGGTTGCATTTGACTACGTTGAGACACCATGATCTGACTTCCCAACGGTGTTGTTCATGACAGCAGATGGCGGTAGCCTACCCGCCATTCGGCATCAACGCTGTTGACTTAAGCTCTTGGTGTTACCTGCGAGGGATTGGTGCAACAAAGACGCGGGGACAGGGGGACTCGGAGAGAGGGAGCCAAGCCCGGTTCACCGTATCTCCCCAACACCCCTTCTCCGTGTCGCTTCTTCAGTAGACAGCATTGCCCTTCGGCATCAATGCTGTTGACTTAAGCTCTTGGTGTTACCTGCGAGGGATTGGTGCAACAAAGACGCGGGGACGGGGCGACTCGGAGAGAGGGAGCCAAGCCCGGTTCACCGTATCTCCCCAGCCCCTCTCCTGCCGTAGGCAGGAGAGGGGGAGTTTTGAGATAGTCTCTAAGTGGCCTCTTCTTCCACTATTGTTTTGGCAAGCGGAAAGCCTTCAAAGCTTTTTGCAGCCTGACGGATTAGCGAGCAGCATGTATCTTAGCTTCTACCAGCTCAAGAAAGAGCCGTTCCATATAACCCCGGACCCTGAGTTCCTGTACTTAAGCCCCAGCCACAAGCAGGCACTGGGATCGGTAATTTACGGGATAGAGCAACGAAAAGGGTTCATTGCGATCACGGGAGAAGTAGGGGTCGGCAAGACCACCATCCTCCGCTCCTATCTCGACAGAGCGGAGCGGGAGCGGCTCAAGATCATCTATGTGTTCAATTCCAACGTGTCGTTTGGGGGGTTGGTGAAGACTATCCACCGAGAATTAGGGTCCACTCCTAGCGAGGCCAACAACGTCTATGAGATGGTGAATCAGCTCCACGCGATTCTGATCGAGGAATACCGGCAAGACCGAAATGTGGCGCTGATTATCGATGAAGCCCAGAACATGCCCATAGCAACCCTCGAAAATCTGCGGATGCTCTCCAATCTGGAGACATCCAAGGACAAGCTGATTCAGATCCTCCTGGTCGGCCAACCCGAATTCGATCACAAGCTGGAACTCCATGAATTGCGGCAACTGAAGCAGCGCATCGCGATCCGCTGCAAGATTCTGCCCCTGACCCTGGAAGAAAGCCGGAACTATATTGGACATCGCCTCTCAAAAGCGTCTAGGAAGAAGAAGACCAAGGTCTTTTCCAGGAGCGCCTTATCCTTGATCGTCAAGCATTCCAAAGGCATCCCCCGGATTCTCAACGTTTTGTGCGACAACTCTTTGATTACGGGGTTCGGCTATCAGAAAAAAGTTGTGTCCGCCAGCATCGTAAAAGAAATCATGGCCGACTTTGCCGGCCAATCCCCAGGCCCCTGGAAGCGTCTGAAGTCTTGGCTAATAGAAAAACCATCGGCAAAGGAAAACCGTGAGACATTGCTCGATGCTTCGGGCGGTTTGGACATCTTGCCGGAACCTCCCTCGCTCCAGGTGGGCCCTAATAGCGTATGAAACTGAGCTGCCAATGGACATGAGCACCTTTCTGGTGGCTACAGAAAAACCACCAATCCGGCGGACGGTAGAAGCATTGGTCACTAGTGATCCTGACCAAACCCGTGATTCAGGGCAGGATCGTGAGGATTCTCAGTCCAGGAGGGAAGGTAGGGGGCACGTACCTATGATAAATCCCGGTTTTTTATACAGGTTCTTCACCCAGAATGGCAGTCTCCCCAGCCTTGTTGCGGGTGTCTATGGGTATTGCAGTGAAGAATTGATCGAAAAAGTAAAACAGGCGAATCCCAAAATTCAGGATTTCAACAGCATTAAGATCGGCCAGATCATTCGCTTTCCGGTTTTGGATTGAGTTCCTTCGATGGAGTATTACAGGATACGTATTGTACTGATATGAGGAGCGCTACTCACATTGGGACTAATACTGGCATGTGATTTGCCAAGATCCCGTTACAACCGTGCTGGTTTAATGGATCGTTTTGTATAGATATTAGGAGAAAATATGGAAGGTATGCCAATAAGATTTCCGACTCCGGTAAAGCGACGCTCTACTCCGTTAGTCTACCTGGAGGATGAGTATATCGACCGTGATGCTGGTCTGATGAATGAAGGCTACTTTCGTGAAATGCTTTCTCTGGAGAGAAAGAAATCGGAACGGTCGGGGAATCCGATATTGCTGATGCTGCTCAATGTGGAATATTGCTGTGGAAGAAATAATCGAATAGATGCCTTGCGAAGAATCGTATCAGCAATATCAGCTGCAACCAGGCAAACGGATATGAAGGGATGGTATGACTACCATATGTTTATCGGTATCGTTTTCACCGAGTTTGGTGAAGCTGATATCACCGAAGCCAAGGGTATCATTCTTAATAAGGTAAAGGATATTCTAAAGAAATGGCTCACGCCTAAGCAAGCCCATTCGATCCAGATATCCTTTGAGACTTACGCCAGCAAAAGGGTCGATGCCACCAGGACCAGTCTGCCTCTCAATCTTAAGCCCAATTCCAATGGAGCATCCACGCACAGCGCCCCCCGCTCGGCGGCGCATTTATTGTCGGGGCTGATCCGGCAGCGATGGCTGCTGTTGGTGGTGGATCTGCTGTTGATCAGCGGGGCCCATTTGCTAAGCATCTGGCTGCGGTCTGGGGAGTGGGTGGATATCTTCCACGCGCATCCAGCCGTTTTGATCATCACGCTGCTATTCAGCACAGCCACCCTCTATACCCTGGACCTGTACAACATTCATAGGAACTTCCTTTCCCGTGATGCAGTTCTCCGAGTTGCGGTTGCCGCTTTCCTTGGTGGCGGAATCTCGACGATGATCTTCTATGTCGGTACGGAGGGAGCATACGGGCGCTGGCTGGGTCCAATCCAGGTGACGGTGTTCTTGGTCCTGACGATGCTGTGGAGAGTCGGGCTATGGTTTCCTTTTCCAGGTGGCACCCCCGAAGACTCCGACCGTAATTCTTGGTGCGGGGAGATGTGGGCGGGCGGCCAGACATCTGCTGGCATCTTCATTTTCGCCCTATGACGTGAAAGGGTTCCTGGACGATGATCCGGGGAAACATGGAATCATTGTGGAGGGTGTGGAAGTTTTGGGTTCGCTGGACCGCCTGGGTGAAATGGCCGGCACCATGGGGATCAAGACGGCGATCCTGGCCATCACCAACAACCGTTCCCGAAGACTGACCAGAAGAGTCCTGGAATCTCGCCTGCAGGGGCTGGAAATCGTGGAAATGCCCACCATCTATGAGCGGCTCATCGGTCGGGTTCCGGTACAGCATATTGAAGACCAGTGGCTGCTATTGTCGGATGGTTTCTACATCCTTTCCAAGGATTATGTCCAGAAATGGAAGCGCATTTTCGACTTTGTGGTTTCAGGGCTCCTGCTCATTTTCACCGCGCCGCTGATGGCCCTCACGGCATTGGCCATCCGACTGGAATCGCCGGGTCCGGTTTTCTACCAGCAAGACCGAGTTGGCAAGGACGATAAGGTTTTTACGGTCCACAAATTCAGGTCGATGCGCGTCGATGCGGAAACGCATGGTGCAAGGTGGGCGCAGAAAATGGATCCGAGGGTGACCCGGGTGGGACGCTGGATTCGGATGTTTCGCATCGATGAACTGCCGCAGATGTGGAATGTATTCGTGGGCGACATGAGCCTGGTGGGCCCTCGCCCGGAGCGACCGGAGTTCGTGAGGGAACTGGAAACCAAGATCCCGTACTATGCGGTACGCCACACGGTGGCCCCCGGCATTACCGGCTGGGCGCAGGTGAAATATCCTTATGGGGCGTCTCTGGAAGACGCGCTGCGCAAACTGGAATACGACGTGTATTACATCAAGAACATGTCCATCCTCCTCGACTTCAAGATTCTTCTCAGGACCGTCGGGGTTGTGCTCCTCGGTGAGGGTGCGCGGTAATTGGCTCGGTGACTCGGGGAGAGGGAGATAGGGAGATAGGGTATGCTGGCAGGTAGACATGGGGAAATGACGGGTGAGTAGTATTCGCCATTTTCGTGATCTTCACGTATATGAATTGGCCATAGCGGCCGCCATGAAACTGTTTGAATTGACCAAAGGATTTCCGCTGGAGGAGAGGTATTCGCTTACTGACCAAGTGCGGCGCTCTTCTCGCTCCGTTTGTGCGAACTTAGCTGAAGCATGGCGCAAGAGACGGTACCCTAACGCTTTTGTCAGCAAGCTCAGCGACGTAGAGGCTGAAGCCGCTGAAACGCAGGTATGGATTGAATTTGCGGTCAAATGTGGATACGCTTGCTTCTGATCAAGCCGATGAACTTGATAGGGAGTACGAAAACATACTCGGGAAAACAGTCAATATGCTCAAAGACCCGGAAAAGTGGAGAATTCGCTAGTGTTGGCCATGATCTCCCTCTGCATCTCCGCGTCCACGAAACTATGTCAAATGAGGTTGCAATGGAAGCTGGAATTCCCATCAAGCAAACGATAGAGCTACAGATCCGGGACTTCATCGTTGAGAACTTCCTGTTTGGCGATTCGAGCAACGGGCTTCAGGACACCGATTCGTTGCTGGAGAAAGGCATCATCGATTCCACCGGGGTATTGGAACTGGTTTCGCACCTCGAGGAAACCTACGGGATAAAAGTGGAAGACGAGGAGCTCATCCCCGAAAACCTTGACTCCATCGCCAACGTCACCGGATTCCTTCTGCGGAAACTATCACAAGAATAGAGGAATAGGGTCATAGGGACATCGGGTCGTCGACCCAATAGACCCAATAGACCCAATAGACCCAATACTAGACCCAATAGACCCAATAGACCCAATAGACCCAACATGTGCGGTATCGCCGGCATCGTAGATTTCAACTCCACTGAGCGCAAAGAGAACTTGCTGCGCCGGATGCTGGGCTTCATTCGCCACCGCGGCCCTGATGCATTCGGTATCTACACCGACACTCACGCCGGCCTGGCCCATGCCCGCCTCAGCATTATTGATTTGGCCGGCGGCGACCAACCCATCCACAATGAAGACCGGACCGTCTGGATCGTCTACAATGGGGAAGTCTTCAACTACCCTGAACTTCGTGAGTCTCTAGAATCACGGGGCCACCAGTTCTACACCCGGACCGACACGGAAATCCTGGTGCACCTCTACGAAGACCGTGGCCCCGATATGTTCGATGATCTCAACGGCCAGTTCGCTTTTGCCCTCTGGGATGAACGCCGTCACCAGCTGCTTCTGGCTCGCGACCGGTTAGGCATTCGGCCCCTGTTCTATCATCGCAAGCCCGGTCGGCTGATATTCGGCTCGGAAATCAAAGCGCTTTTCGCCGATCGCCAGGTCCCTCGCGCCCTCAATCCTGCAGCCATCGCCGATGTCTTCACCTGCTGGGCGCCGCTGGGATCAAGCACCGCCTTCGAGAAGGTCGAGCAGCTCCCACCGGGTCACTTTGCGGTCTTCTCCAAGCAGGGGATGACGGTACAGCCCTACTGGCGCCTTTCTTTCGACCGCTCTGCCGTCAATGAGCGTTCCCTTGACGATTTGACCGAAGAATTGAGCGACCTGCTCTATGACGCTGCCCGGATACGCCTGCGGGCGGATGTCCCGGTCGGGGCCTACCTGAGTGGCGGTTTGGACAGCACCACCATCACCTCGCTGGTGAAACGCCATTTCAACAACGAGCTCCGCACCTTTTCGGTGAGTTTTTCGGACGACCGTTTCGACGAGGCTCCCTTTCAGGAACAGGCGGTCCAAGCGCTCCAGACGGAACATCGCAGCATTCGCTGTACCGAAAGAGATATCGGCGAGAGTTTCCCCCAGGTCATCTGGCACGCTGAGGTCCCTTTGCTGCGCACGGCCCCAGCACCGCTGATGTTGCTGGCAAAACTGGTCCGTGGAAACAGTTTTAAGGTGGTGCTCACCGGCGAGGGTTCGGATGAACTCTTCGCGGGGTACGACATCTTCAAAGAAGACCGGGTTCGCCGCTTCTGGGCTCGCCGCCCGGATTCACAGGTCCGCCCCAGGCTCTTACAGAAGCTTTACCCCGACATCTTCTCGGATGAAGACTCGCGCCGCCGGGTGTTTCTGGAGAATTTTTTCCGCAAGGGGCTCGATCAGGTCCATTTGCCCCAGTATTCGCACCTGATTCGCTGGGAGAATACCTCGCAGCTTCAGAATTTCTTCTCGGCAGAAATGCAGAATGCGGTCAATGGGCAAAAGGATTTCCTGGATCGTTTCACGGCCGCACTCCCGGCGGATTTCATGGATTGGGACCCGTTATCCAGGGCGCAGCACACCGAGATTACCATTTTTCTTTCCAACTACCTGCTGTCTTCCCAGGGGGATCGCATGGCCATGGCCCATGCCGTGGAGGGGCGATTTCCCTTCCTGGATTATCGGGTGGTGGAGTTCGCCTGCAGCCTTCCCGCACGCTTTCGGCTGCATGGCTTAAAGGACAAGTTCATCCTGCGAAAATCTGCGGCCGGCCTCATTCCGCCTGAGCTTGCCCAGCGCCCCAAGCAACCGTATCGTGCCCCGATTTCTCATTGTTTTTTGGGCAACCACCAGCATGACTATGTGACTGATCTCCTATCGGAAAGGGCCATCCGCAATGCCGGCGTGTTTGATGCGCTCAAGGTCCAACGACTCGTGGCAAAATGCCGCAAACAGGAGGGCAACCTTCTAAGCGAGCGAGAAAACATGGCCTTGGTGGGCATCCTTTCCACTCAGCTTTTGGACCACTACTTCTGTACCAATCGCCCCGAGCCTCTGCCCATAGAGACAGAGAAGCTGAAAGTGTTTGCGGCTTGACGGCACAGAGAAGGGGTTTTTCCTCCCCGTACTCTGCGTCTCTGCGGTGAAATTGAAGGTCTTCACCCTCTATGGGAATGAGTATTTGAATTGTATGGAGCTAACCTTGAAAATCTGCAGTAGGTGTATCCTGCCCGAGACGTTTCCCGGCATCAAATTTGATGACCATGGGATCTGTAATCACTGCCGCCGTGAAGAATCCACCCTGGGAAAAGCCCCCCTGAAGAAAGCCGAATACCGACAGCGGCTGGACGAATTGGTCACAGCCGTCAAAGGTCATGCGCCAAGCTACGATGTGGTCATGGCCTACAGCGGCGGGAAAGACTCGAGTTATACGCTGAAGCTCCTCAAAGAACGCTATGACCTCCGGATCCTGGCATTGACCTTCGACAACCATTTCGTATCGCCGGTCGCTTGGGAGAACATCACCAAGGTCACCGACATACTGGGCGTTGACCATATAAGGTTCAAACCGCCGTGGCCCCTAATGAAAACCTTGTTCGGTATTACCGCGCAGCAGGACATCTTCTCCGCTCCGACCTTGTTGCGTGCCAGTTCCATCTGCACCGCCTGTATCGGCATGGTCAAGTCGCTCACCCTCAAAACCGCCCTAGAAATGGCCATTCCGTTGGTGGCGTTTGGCTGGTCTCCGGGGCAGGCGCCGATCCAGTCGGCTATCATGAAGACCAGTCCGGCGCTGATGAGTCAAAATCAAAAGGCTCTTGGGAAAGCCATTCCGGGGGAGCTTGCTCCCCAACTGGAGCGCTATCTCCTGCCGGCCAGTTATTACGAATCCTTCGCAGATCGCTTCCCGCACAATATCCATCCGCTTGCTTTCTTCGACTATGACGAAGGGCACATCAAGACGGATTTGGAAGCGCTGGGCTGGCGAATGCCTATGGATACGGACTCCAATTCCACCAACTGCCTTCTCAATGCCTTCGCCAACCATTGCCACTTGAAGCGCCATGGTTTTCATCCCTATGTTTGGGAAATTGCCAACATGGTTCGCCAGGGAGTCATGCCCAGGCAAGAAGGTGTGGAGAAAATCTACAGCGACCAGGATGCTGAGCAGGTCGCCTACGCGAAAGCAAAGCTGGCCTTGTGAAAACGCATCTGGCCAAAGCACCTCTCGACCATCCAGGTCCCAACGACCCAATGACCTGATGACCTCGCCAAGAGGAAATTTAGAGTGTCAGAGGCTTGCAAAGAAAACAGCGACCTATGAAGACCTGTATAGCATTCCGGAAAATATGATCGGACAGATCATTGACGGTGAGCTTATTGTTACCCCTAGACCTTCGGGGGAGCACTCCAATGCTGCATTTGCGTTGAGTGCTGAAATAGGACCACCGTACCGATTTGGACGAGGTGGCCCAGGCGGGTGGATAATCCTTTATGAACCTGAAATCAAATGTGGAGAGAATATTCTTGTTCCAGACTTCGCCGGGTGGCGGAAAGAGCGGTTTGCAGGATGGCCCCGGGAGAATTGGTTCTCGGTTGTACCGGATTGGATTTGTGAGATTCTTTCGCCGAGTACCGCACGTAATGACAGAATTAAGAAGATGTTCATCTACGCTCGGCATCAAGTCCAATATCTCTGGCTGGTTGATCCTCGGGACAGGACCTTGGAGATCTTCAGGCTTAAATCCGGAGAATGGGTGAAACTTGCGGGTTTTGCAGAAAATGACAAAGTGCGGGCCGAGCCCTTCCATGAAGTGGAATTAGAACTTGGCAATCTCTGGGTAGAAGAAGGTCCGGAATCGTCCCCTGTCTCTGACGACCAATAAGAATGGTCCTTTGGGGCGCAGTCGCAGTGATACCCATAGCTGGAAACCCCAAGCCCGCCACGTAATTCAGTGTGCACCTGACCCAATGACCCAATGACCCAATGACCCAATGACCCAACGACCCAATGACCCAATGACCCAACGACCCAATGACCCAAGACCCAACGACCCAATGACCCTCTGCATGATGGCCGGACCATGACCACCGCTCAACTGGAAAATAGAATCATTTCAACCTTTTTGCCGTTTGATCCTCTTCGGATCATTCTGTTTGGTTCTTGTGCTGCGGGGAATGCAGATCAGGAAAGTGACATCGATCTTATCATCGTTTATCGCACCCCAAAGAAGTTCCTGGACCGGCTTGCAGAGCTGTATGTGAGCTGGGATCTCCCAGCAGCAGCCGACATCCTCGCTTACACACCTGAAGAGTTTGATCAAATGATGAATGATACGGAATTCCTCCGCGAAGCGGTTACAATGGGGAAAACGATCTATGAAAGAACCGGCGCGAGAAGCTCTGAGGTGGTTTCTGCAAGCTGAAGATGATTTGCGCTTTGTGGAGTGGGTCACGCGGGAAGGGATCTTCTTTGACAAAGGGTGTTTCATCGCCCAGCAGGCCGGAGAAAAGGCCCTGAAGGCGTGCCTTTATGGTGTCGGCATGCGGAGGGTTATCGGCCATTCCCTCTATGAGATGACCCAGGAGCTCGCGAAGAGGGATGAGCATTTCAGGGAGATCTTGCCGCAAGCCAAACGCCTCGACCGATTCTACATAACGGCTCGCTATCCCAATGGAATTCCAGGGGGGAGTCCCTTCCAGGTATACGATAGGGATGACCTGGCAGCTGCCTGTGAGGATTTGAAAACGGTCTTCTCGGCGTCCAGGCATTTTCTTGATGAGAAAGGCGTATTGGGGTCCGGTTAATTCAGCAGGGTGCCCGAAATTGAGGGCCCCAATGACCCGACAGACCCTATAGACCCCATGACCCGATGACCCAACAGACCCGACGACCCAACAGACCCCAAAACCCGGGAGGTCAATAGATGATCAATTTGGCTGTGAGAATTGAGTTATTTAAAGAAGGGGATGTCTATGTGGCGTTGTCGCCGGAATTAAATGTCTCAAGTTTTGGCGAGAGCATCGATGATGCCAAAGAGTCTTTGAGAGATGCCATCGAGCTTTTCGTCGAAGAATGCCAGGAGATGGGAACACTGGAGGATGTTTTAGAGGAATCAGGTTTTTCCAGGATCGATAACTCCTGGACATCAAGAAAACCTTTATTCCAGGAAGATTTGGCCTTGGCGGTATAGAATGAGTGCCAGTGAGCAAGATTGTCCCCATAAGTTATCAGACTCTTGTAAGGCTCTTCGAGCTCGATGGCTTTGTAGTCAAGAGGAAGAAAGGTGACCATATTATTATGACAAAGGGTGGCATAAGAAGGCCACTCGTAATAAAAACCAGCCCAAACCTTGTTCCGGTGACGCATATTCGAACCAATATGACGACTGCCGGGATGACCAGGGAGCGATTTTTTGAGCTTCTCGATGAAGTATAGTAATCAGCCCAACAGACCCAACAGACCCAACGACCCGATGACCCAACAGACCCAATGACCCAACGACCCAATGACCCAACGACCCAACAGACCCAACAGACCCAACGACCACTCTCTTGGTCGTCGCCCTGATTATTCCGCAACCATCTCGGTCTGCGGCGATTCTTGCAGGATCAAGCTCCCATGGGGGTCCCCACATTGAATGCGAGCCTTTCAGTTGCGCATAGGACATTGAGCCCTGAACGCCGGCGCGTGGCTGAAGATATCGTGGCTCACCTATCGGCCTATGAACCCATGAGTGTCATATTATTTGGATCATTTGCACGCGACGAGAGTGATGAGGTGAGTGATATTGACCTGGTGATCATCAAGGAGACGGAAGAGGATTTTTTTTCGAGAATCCGTAAGGTGTTGCAGATCCTGAATCTTAAGACTGGGATTGACGTTTTGGTTTACACTCCTGGCGAGTTCCGGACTATGAAAGAGCAGGGTAATGTGCTGATTGAGACGGTTTTGGAGGAAGGGATAGTGCTTTATGGCTGAAGCCGGCCGCCAGGAAGAAGCAAGGCGTTGGATGTTACAGGCGAAGTTTGATCTGAAGGCGGCGGAGTGGAACCTGGAAGGTGGCTTTTTCAACACGGTGTGTTTCCTGGCTCAACAGAGTGCGGAGAAGGCTCTGAAGTCGGCGCTTTACTACTCTGGAGCAAGCAGAACCAAGCTGATGACGCATTCAACGGTCCAGCTGCTCGCCGAAACGGGCGCTTTCATCCAATCCGCGGAAGGCCTTATGGACGATGCCAGAGAGCTCGACCTGCACTATATCCCTGCCAGGTATCCCAACGGCGCTTCCCGGCGGGTATCCTCACAGCTTCTACGGGGAAAAGACGGCCAGGACCGCCCTGCGATGTGCGGAACGAATCATCGAAGCAGTCTTTGGATACTATAGGCAGAAGAATTTCACTCTCGAACACTGACCAACTCCAAGTCAACGACCCACTGACCCTCTGACCCACTGACCCTATAGACCTAACCCATAAGGATTGAGACGACCCCGTTTTTGGGTCGTTTCAATCCATTGTTCAAGAAGCCCGGAGCGGCACGGAGTTGCTATAGGGTATTGGTTCGGATGGGTGGTGATGAGATGTGGCTGAACCGGTGAGCGAGGTCCGGCCAAAGGAGGTGAGGAGGCAAGAGCGATGGGTCGTTTTCTGAGGAAATCTGGCTGATCGGCTCTATCATATGTGCTCCTTCATGGGTGTTTTTCTTTGGATTTTCCTGCATTGGGCGCACCTGTAGGGTGCCGCTTGAGAGGTGCGTCTCAAGCAGAGGGTCAAGGATTATGAGAATGGCTTGCCGATGGACGGCTGGACGGCCTAGCCGGGTCTGATCACCGTCCCATTGGACAAAACGATCGCACGGAGCTTGAGAGCCCCACCGCAATGTGGGCACATAATCGGCTGCCAGGGCTCGAGAACGTCGGCTTCGAGCTCAGGAAGATTGAAGCCGTAGCTCAGCTCGATCAGAGCGCTGATGGTATCGAGCCCCACTTTGCAGTTGGGATTCATGAAGCCAAAGTACCTCACCTTCATGAACCCGGTTGGCAGCACGTGCTGCAGGAAGCGCCGGATGAACTCCATGACCTCGAGGGCCATGGTCCGCCACCGGGAGCTTTTGGGCTTTCTGGTAGCGAAAGGTGACGGTTCGATTCTCCACCTTGACAATGCGGCTGTTGGCGATGGCCACCTTGAAAACATAGGGAGCGAGATACTTGAGGCTGGCGGCGCTTTCGCCTACTGCCTGGCAGTTGACGTTCCACTCGGTTTCCCACACCTCAACGGGGATCTCCCCTTCGAGGCCGGCAGCTTTCATCTCGTCTCGGAACTTGGCCCGGAAGATTTTGGATAGAGCCCTTACCGGCAGATAGAAATCTACTCGCGAGGGATGCCAGGCCCGGTCTTTGGTCGAAAGAGCCCCTCCGGGGGCAATGTAGTGGATATGGGGATGGTACTCGAGGGTGCGTCCCCAGGTGTGAAGCACCCCGAAGAAGCCGGGAAGATCGCCCCCGATATGCTTGTCATCGGCAGCGAGCTTTTTGATGGCTTCGGCAGAGGCTTTGAAGAGAGCCGCGTAGGCGAGCCTCTGGTGGCTCGGATAAAGCGGCGCAAGCTTTCGGGAACGGTGAAGGTGAGCATGAAGTGATGGCCGGGAAGCTGCCGGTTGATCTGGGTTTCGAGCCACTCTCGGGTTTTGTGGTGCTGACAGGTGGGGCAATGGCGATTGCCGCAGGAGCGATACACGATGTGGGGATGCCCGCAGTCCTCACACTCATAGAGGGCGATCCCGGCCTCCTCGGTGCGGCACTTGAGGATGGCGTCCATGGCTTTGCGGTGCTCCTTGGGCATGAGCGTCGCCAAAGCGCTCCAGGTACTCAGGGCCGAAGGTCCGGAAGATGTCATTGAGGTTTTCCATATCAAAACCCCTCCATGACCTGGTCGATGAGTTTGAAGGCATCTTCCTGGCCTTTTTGGGTGAGATGCAGATAGACCATGGTGGTCTCGAGCTGGGTGTGGCCCATGTATCTTTGGATGACGCGCAGATTCACCCCGGCTTCCAGCAGATGGGTGGCGTACGAGTGGCGAAGCGTATGGACCGAGACGTTCTTTTTGCGGATGCCGGCCTCAAATTTGGCGTGGCGAAAGGCGCCCTGGACACTGCTTTTGGCCATGGGGGTTGGGGCATCTTTGCGCCTTTGCCGTTTCGCCCCAGTGCCGGGAAGAGCAAGCGCGGGTTGCGGTGCGTGGCCCAATGGCGTCGAAGCAGATCCAGGGTGCGTGGGGTAAAGGAACATAGCGGTCCTTGGCGCCTTTGCCGCGGTGCACATGGATCATCATGCGCTCGGGGGCGCTGTCGATGTCGGAGACTTCCAGATACATGGCTTCTTGCAGCCTGAGACCGCAGGAGTAGGCGGTGCTCAAGAAGGCATGGTTGTGCGGGGTCTTGACGCAGGAAAGAATGCGGCGCACCTCCTCGACGCTGAGGACGGCGGGAAGTCTTCTTTCATTTTGAGCTCGGAGGAGCCCGAGGATGTGCCAATCTCTTTTGAGGACGTTCTCAAAGAAGAAGCGGATCCCGCAGTAGCAGATGCGCATCGTATTGGGCGACCACTTGTTGACGTTTTTGCGGTGGAGGAAATACTCCTGGAGCTCTTCCTCGCTGATGCGATCGGGAGTCTTTCGCGTAGAATTCGCTGAGCATGCGCACCGCACGGGCGTAGCCCTGCTGGGTGCGTTCCCCTTTGCCGTTGAGCTGTAGTGCCTTGATGGTGTTCTCATACCAGTTTGTCATGACCATACCTCTCCTCTCTTTTGGTTGAAGGTTTGTGTTGCTTCCGGAGAGGTATGGTACCTGAGAGGCGGGTATGACTCAGGAGGAATCAGTGCTGAGGATATCCCTTGAACTGTCGGGGTTTGCTTGTCCTGCCGCGCAGCGGCTTACTTGAACAAACGCATGCAGGTGACGGCGAACAGCGTCCGCTCGTCCCTCGCTCCCGCTGCTCGCCGCACCTGATGCGCAGCGTTAGGGATGTGCATCATCGAATGAGCAGAGATGTGACATGACAAAGGACGAATTTCGGATCGGGCATGAATTCTATACCGCGTCAGGTAAGTGGCGTTGTACGGACATTGGTACAAGGGTCATTGTGGCCGTTAAGCTCGATCAGGATGATCCGAGGAATTATAATGGTCCACCTACTCTATCGTAGATGACGTCTTTGATGAATACGACATAGAGAAGGGTGTAGCCTAGCCCCAGCAGATTTCGAGCTGAGTGAGGATTCTAGAGGAAGGTAGGGCTTTATGTCAGATGACGGATATCACTGTGAGGTAACAATCTTGTGAATAGTCAAGAACTTCCCTCCTGGTCGGAGATCAAGACAGGCTTACAGTACGCGGATGAAAAGGAGCTGATAAAGATCATCCGTGACCTCTATCAACTCAGCAAAGAAAACAAGATCTTCCTGGCATCTCGTATGGGAATCGGTGATCAGGAGTCACTGCTTGAGCCCTATAAGCGAGCTATCCGCCGTGAATTCTATCCAGACCGTGGCTTTCCAAAAATCAACTTGGCTGCAGCGCGTAAGGCATTAAATGACTTCAAGAAGGTCAACTCCAATGTAGAAGCCATAGCTGAATTGCTGGTCTACTACGTCGAACAGGGTGTTGCCTGCACACTTGAGTACGGGGATATCCATGAACAATTCTATAGAAGCCTTGAATCAGCCTTCGTGGATGCAGTGAACCTGATCAGAGAATCTGGGGCTGAAGAGTTAATCGAGAAGTTCCGTCCTCGTCTACATGACATCGTATCAGATACGGTTAATATCGGATGGGGTTTCCACGATTACTTGGAAGAAGTCTTCTACAATGAGTATCCCGACGAAGAAGAGTAGGTACAAAGTGGGCAGCATGATAGTGGTTTTCCCTAACTTTGCGTGAACCGGACGCGCGATCCTCGGGGCCAGAAGATTAGGTGGCGCATGCAGGAAATCAGTACCGATCTGGCGCGCCGGTTACGCTCCAGTTCGGCATTTACCCTGGCAAGCGAGGTGGAAGATGAAGTCTGCTGGGATTTGTGAGATGTGCGGGCATCACGTAGGTGTGAGGCAGAAGGCGCACATTCTTGCCGAGGGGAGAAAAAAGGATAACAATTTACTGATGTTATGCCCAACCTGCCACATCATGTTTGATACCCATTTGAAGCCGAAGGTGTTCACCGCACTTCTGGAAGCAGGGCTCCAGGATTTGCCTGAGTCCTGGAAGAAGTCCATATACGAACAAGCGGCAGAGGCATCGGCAAGAGCTTCGGGAAAGAAGGCAGTGACCAGAGAGGAGACCGGACCGCCCAAGCGTCAAAGGTAATTTCTCCTTAGGCGAAAATGGTTATTCTATAGCCGAGAGCCGTTCGGCCACTCTCATGAGGCATGCACGAAATGGATAAGCAACACATACTGGGAAGATCAAAATGAACAAGCGTTTCACCATGGTGTACTGGAAAGGGGAGAGGTTCTGGCTGGGTAAGTTCCTTGAGTTTCCGGAGATCATGACACAAGGAGAGACCCTGGAGGAACTCGAAGAGAACCTGAGGGATGCGTACACTCTTATGGTCCTAGAGGATGTTCCGGAGCACTACCAGACCAAAGAAATAGTAATATGAAGCGCAGCGAACTGATCCGTCAACTCACAGAATCAGGTTGCTTGCTGCACCGCCACGGGTCGAGGCACGACATCTACATGAACCAAGCAACAGGTCAGAAACAGCCAGTCCCGCGACACAATGAGATCGACGATACCCTTGTGAAACATATCAAGAAACATCTCGGCCTAAAGAAATAGAGGCAAACGAGAGCCGAACCAGGGCGTCAACTCGGACGCGCCAAAAAACGGCGCGCCGGTTACGCCCGGCGTTGGGCGGTCAGCAAGTACCTCCTCGCCATGGATGAATTGTGCAAGCAGAGGATTATCGCATTGATTGATTTAATCAAATTGATTATTTTATGAGCCATGGAGAAGCGCAAACCCCACTACAAACTATCCGAGGTGCAGGCCTTGGTGGCCGATGCGGCGATTCAGCCCTTCACGGTGACAGCCTTACGAAACGGACTCGCTTTGGGCCTAACGGAATCGGTG
>CAWDJT010000021.1:0-53459 GCA_963802715.1 uncultured delta proteobacterium | reverse complement strand
TTTTCACGCTAATTTGCGATGAGCCAAAAAACCTCTTGACGACGATGCCAAACGTATTTATTGTTTTAGTAACTACTAAATAGATTAAGGAGTTTACGAATGGCAATCAGCTCAGGCAGAACTTTTCAAGATCCTTGGAGTCGAGACTCGCATACGGATCATCGAGCTCCTGAAACAGAAGGGGCCGCTCGGGGTAAACGAGCTCTCGGATGCCATCGGGGTTACTCCCTCCGCGGTTTCGCAGCACCTCAAGATCCTCAAGCATGCAGGCCTTGGTGCGCAATGAGCGTAAAGGCTACTGGATACCCTATACGGTAAACGAAGAGGCCCTTGAGCAGTGCCAGGAGCTGCTCTCGAAGGTATGCACGTGCGGCTGCAAGGGGACCGGCAGGGTTCGCGAGGCGGAGCTTGGCGCATCCGATGACAAGCTCGACCTTCTCAAGAAGTGGGAAAGAGAGCTTCAAAAGGAGCTCAACGAGGTACGATGCCGGATTGAGGAACTGGAGAAAGGGAAGTAGGCTCTCTTTTTTTGCCGTTAAGATTAGTATCTGCTTAAATACTAAAGTCCTTCACCACAACATCAGAGATAAGGAGAACGGCCATGGCACAGACAAAATGATCTCATAGGGCGGCAAGTGCGGATTCGCGAGCTCGCATCCAAGATAGCCAAAGAGCGCATTGCGCCCAATGCAGCGGAGTATGACCGAAGCGGGAGCTTTCCCCTGGAGGCGATTCGCTGCCTGGGGGAAGCCGAGCTTCCAGGACTGATCATCTCGGAGGCTGATGGCGGAGCCGGGGAAGGAAGGACCTGCTTTGCAGCAGTGGTGCGGGAGATCGCCAGGGCCTGCGCTTCGACGGCTCTCATCTACACCTCTCATGTAGTCGCGGCAAAGGCTGTCGAGGTCGGCGGAAGTGACGCTCTTAAGAAAAAAGTGGCTGCCGCAAATGTTGCAGTGCCAGTCCCTTGGGGCCTTTGCCGTTCATGAGCCCGATTCCGGCAGCAACGCAGGGGCCATTACGACCAAAGCGATCAAGGACGGCGACTCCTACGTCGTAAACGGCTCCAAGTTCTTCATTACCTCGGGAGGCGAAGCGGATGTCTACCTAGTTCTGGTCAGGACCGATCCTGAAAAAGGCCCCCAGGGAATGAGTACCCTTCTCATCGAAAAGGGCACTCCTGGCCTCTCCTTTGGTCAATCCGAAGACAAGATGGGCCTGAGGAGCACCTCATCGAGGGAGATGTCTTTCAGCGACTGTCGGGTCCCTGCGGAAAACCTCATCGGCAACGAAGGCGAAGGGCTGCAGGTCATTGGCAAGTCTGTTGTCGGGTGGGGATTTTACGGAGCCGCCGCCATATCGGTTGGAATTGCGCAAGCGGCTGTGGAGGCATCGGTGAGGCATGCGAAAGAGCGGACCATAGCCGGGCAGCCCATCGGCGTCCACCAGGCCGTTCAGTTCATGATCTCGGATATGGTCCTTGGAAGCGAGTCCGCGGAAGCCTACCTCCATGCGTGCGCGACAAAAGCCGACGAATCTCCGGCCACAGCCGCTCTCAACGGTTTCAAAGCAAAGCTCTACGCATCCGAGATGGCGGTGGAGGTCACCAACAAAGCGATACAAGTCCTCGGAGGCCATGGCTACTGTCGCGATTACGTGGTTGAGCGCCTCTTCCGGGATGCCCGTGGGCTTACGCTACATTTCAAAACGTCCGAGTGGCTCCGTCAGGATGTCGCCAAGGCGGCGCTTGGAATGTGAACTGTCAGGGCCACTGGGCAACGTATCCACCAGTATGAGTGAAATGAAACAGGCGTGGGATGAAGGGAGGTGAGTCAAGATGTGTCAGCCCAAAATCAGTCGGGAGTACATGCATATGGCGGCCTGCAACTGCGGATGCTGCGGTTGCGGATGCGGTCCTCCGTTCCGCCGCTTCTTTACTACTCAGGAGGAACTAGAGCGTCTCAAGAACTACCGGGATCAGCTGGAAAAGGAGCTCGCCGCAGTGCAGGAGCAGATCACCGAGTTCAAAGAGGCATAAGCCGAATCGAGGTGACAAGAAAGGAGGTGAGAGAGATGGCCGAAAAGAAAGAGCTTCCCAAAGCTGACAAGAAGCAGAGTGGCTGCGGGTGTGGGTGCATGGAAGGCCCGCAAAAAGATGCCAAAGCACAGAAGCGGGCAGCCGAAGAACCCAAGAAGTAGAGAACCTTGCCTTAATTAACCAAGACGACCTGGCTGGGATTGAAGTGCGCCATCCCACCCAGGTCGCAATCTCATTACTTATCTGTGTCATGGCGAGTTAGAGAGCCTTTTCAGGTATAAATCCATCGGACGCCAAGTTCTCCCACTCGGCTGAAGCTCCCATAGTGAGGGAAAGCATGGCTTCGAAGTCATTGCCGTTGATCCCGCAAGCCTCCTGCCCTTAGAAGCATCCACAGGATCTTGTTCAGAAATCGACAGACCGTCAAAATCCGTTGACCATCTCTCCTCTGTGCGTATCACCAGTTTCTCCTGCAGAGTTTTCCATATGTAAATCATTCTGTGTTGCAGACCCTCCTGAGCTGCGATGGTCCCCAAAAATTGGACAATGGTGTAAGCTCTGAGTCCCTTCTGAACAACTTCACGCCAAGTGCCTGAAATAAGGTTAACGGCGGAGGAGCGGATAAGGACGTTCTGGTGGGCGCCGACACGGGCTTTATCAGCGAGAATGTTTATCTGTTTTGCTGTGAAACAGAGAGATTTCAAGCGTCATGAGCGCGGTGGTCACAGGGAATTATATCAACTCCACCGGAATCTCGATACTTTCCCAGCAAGGCGAAGAGTTGACCAACTGCCGACCTTTTATCAAGGGATTAAACATGCCCATCTACGAATACGAGCACCTTGACCAATTCTGCGCCCGGGGGAAAATTTTCGAAATCCGGCAATCCATTGAAGATGTCCCTTTGAATCTGTGCCCCGATTGTCAAGCACCGGTGCGTAAGCTAATCTCCCTAACCCACGTCAGCACGCCCAAGACCAACACCGAACTGCGGGATTTGGGTTTTACCAAACTGGTGAGAAGAGACGATGGGGTGTACGAGAATGTAACGGCCCGACCAGGTGACAGCAAGGTCATGCTGCGCGGCCAACCGGAAAGCCAGCCACACATCGGAAAGATCCTCTCGGACTAGAACCTGTCAGGTGTCTAACCTGAACACCTCAATGCCTAAGATCTGCATTGGGCGATTGTCCATGCATGCCGTCGTGCCCGAAAACTTGGAGAACAGGCTCAAAGGCTCCTGCTTGGTGTTGGTCGCCCGGCATGACTCTTCTGTCGTTTTCTACTCACGGTGAAGACCCCGTTTCTTTCCGTGCAACCATTCAGAAAGTGCCTCCGCCTCTCCAGGAAGCAGTGGATAGACACAGGACTGATTGCGAAAATCAGTGAGTTCAAGCTTGTCCATCTCCAGCCGCTCAACGTAGCGCGGCACCAGCGGGATTTTGCCATGGCCGCCGGGTAGATCCAAAACCAGCTGTGGGATAGCCAACCCTGAGATGTGGTTACGGAGAGTGCGGATGATCCGCAAGCCGGTGGCGAGGGGCGTGCGGAAATGTGCCGTAGAGCGCGTCAGGTCCATTTGCAGCAGGTAGTATGGCCGAACACGAAGCCGCAACAGGCGTTTGAACAGATCCGCCAGCACCTCGGGATCGTCATTGACATCTTTGAGTAGTACCGTCTGGCTACCCAAAGGGATGCCCGCGTCGGCCAGCCGGGTGCAGGCCTTCATTGTTTCAGCCGTTACCTCCAGGGGATGATTGAAATGGATGTTGATGTAGAGCGGGGCGTGCTTTTCCAGAAGCCTTACCAGATTCCTGGTTATTCGGTGTGGCGCGGCTACTGGAACTCGAGTGCCAATACGGATAATCTCAATATGGCCGATCGACCGAAGACTGTTAAGGATCGTGGCTAAGCGGTCAATGGGGAGCATTAGCGGATCCCCCCCGGAAAGCAACACGTCTCGGATTTCCCGGTGCCTCCGAAGGTAATCCAGGGCAGCCTGTAGCTCCGTTGTCGTCATGGCTGTGGCACTCTGCCAGAGCCGCTTCCGGGTGCAAAACCGACAGCGCACCGCGCATCGCTGAGAAACCAGCCACAAGACACGATCCGGATAGCGATGGACCAGATGGGGCACGGGTGAAAGCGCTTCCTCCGCCAGCGGATCCTCCCAGCCTTGGTTATTCTCCAGTTCTCGCGGATCGGGCACCACTTGACGCCACAGCGGGTCACCGGGCTCGCGCAGTAAATTGAGGATGTGGCCACTCACCTGGAACGGGTAGTGGCGAGCTACCTCCAGCACAGGTCCCGCTGGCAGTGATCGCGAAACGAGCAGTTTTTCCAACGAGCACATCGATTGGTTGGTTGTCCTGTTCAAGAAAGCGGTCTCCTCAACGGACTGCCGTCAGAGTTTAGGATTCACGTCGCCCGCATTGCGGTTTTCAGCCCCGCCCCGGCGTTCGGTTCTATCTGGTATTACAGACGCCTTGCATTCCAAGACAACCACCTGCGTTTCCACCATGCTTTTCTTTCCTTCGACCACTGCATCCTACTGCACTAGCCCCAGGATCGAAACAGTCTTCCGGATAGGAAGCAATTTGTTTTCTGGATCAATAGGTTGCTGTGTTACCATGGTCAATGGGTGAGGCTCTGAGTCTCCAGGCGATCCTTCACGAACAAGCCTGTTGCTATCTCTTCATGCAAGAGCTTTGGGGTTGGCTCACGCTAGACAGAAGCGGAGAGGAGGTATGGCAGCATGAGTGAAATGGTGATCAACTACAAGGAGCTCATGGATCAACTGTACGATGGCGTCTACTTCGTCGATAGAACGAGGCAAATCCTTTACTGGAATAGCGCAGCGGAAAAGATCACCGGGTTCCCCGCCTCTGAGGTCCTTAAGAAATGCTGCGCCGACAACATTTTGCGGCACGTGGATGCGTTTGGTACTGGGCTCTGCGAGACTGCTTGCCCCTTGACGGAGGTCATGAAGGACGGCGTTCCCCGTGATGCGGAGGTATTCCTGCATCACAAGGATGGCCACCGAATCCCGGTGTCTCTTCACACCGCCCCGGTCCTCGATGCCCAAGGACAAATCATTGGAGCCGTGGAGCTGTTCACTGACAACACCCCCAAGGCTAACATCCTGGCCCGAATTGCAGAACTCGAAGAACTCGTCATGCTCGACCCACTCACCATGCTCGGGAACCGGCGTTTTATCGAAATGAATCTCCGGAGCCGTCTTGACGAAATGGACCGCTACGGTTTGTCCTTCGGCTTGCTTTTTTTGGATATTGACCATTTCAAACGCATAAATGACCGGTACGGCCACGACTCCGGCGACAAGGTCCTAAGAATGGTGGCAAACACTCTGGCCGTGAATTCCCGTCCTTTTGACGTCTTTGGCCGATGGGGCGGGGAGGAATTTGTCGGCATCGTTCAACATGTCGATCACCAAAGCCTATATGACATCGCCGAACGTCTCCGAAGTCTTGTGAAAGCATCCTTCGTAGTCGAAGACGACAACAAGATTCAAGCAACGGTGTCGGTGGGAGCATGCTTCGCCCGCGCGGGTGATACCTTGGAAACACTGATCAGAAGAGCTGATGAACTGATGTATCGAAGCAAGACCCTGGGCCGGGATCGGGTGAGCATGGACGAACCGGACGGGGACTGATTGGAATGGTATAGCGGATGACCGATCGACTGCGAGATTTCTTCCAGGTATACGGCAACCGCCGGGTGCTCTGCTTGCTCGGACTGGGGTTTTCTTCGGGCCTGCCGCTCGCTCTCACCTGGAGCACGCTGCAGGCCTGGATGGCCACCGAAAAAGTGGCTTTGAGCATCATCGGTATCTTCTCTCTAGCGCGCCTGCCATACACTCTCAAGTTCCTCTGGTCACCTTTGCTGGATCGCTTTGCCCTCCCCTGGCTGGGACGCCGTCGCGGCTGGATCGTTGTCAGCCAAGTGTTGCTGGCAGCCGGCATTCTCCTGCTCGGGATGACCTCACCGCGCTCGGCACCTGCATGGGTATTCGGGATGGCTCTAATGGTAGCCTTTCTGAGCGCCAGTCAGGACATTGTTGCGGATGCGTATCGCACCGATGTGCTGGCCACTCAGGAGCTGGGAACCGGGGCTGCAACTTGGTTGGTCGGGTATCGACTGGCCATGATCACTTCGGGTGCAGTAGCCATGATCCTGTCGGATCACCTACCCTGGCGGCAGGTCTATGCTGCCATGGCCGCCCTCATGCTGCTTTGCATCGGGTTCACCTTGATTGCCCCTGAGCCTCAAGATCAAGTGATTCCCCCCAAGAACCTTAAAGATGCGGTCTGGGGGCCGATGACAGCCTATTTCCGACGCAGCGGCGCCATCGAAATGCTCCTCTTCATTGTGGTGTTCAAGCTTGGCGATGTCGTTGCCGGAGCCATGACCACCCCTTTTCTCCTGGACGTGGGTTTCACTCGAACCGATGTGGGAACAGTCAACAAAGGTTTTGGCATGGTGAGCACCATTCTGGGAACGCTGGCGGGTGGCAGCATCATATCCAAGCTCGGGATCAATCGATCGCTGTGGGTGTTCGCTTTCCTGCAGGTGTTTTCTAACCTTGGCTTCACGGTACTGGCTCTGTTGGGACACAACTATCCCGCCATGATCACAGCCATCGGTATCGAAAACATTTGTGGAGGTATGGGTAATGCAGCATTCATCGCCTTCCTCATGAGCCTCTGCGACAAACGATTTACCGCCACGCAGTACGCGTTGCTGTCCAGCCTCATGGCTGTGGCAGGCGCTGTAGCCGGAGTCCCTACTGGTTTCCTGGCCGCTCACCTGGGTTGGCCCTGGTTCTTCGCCGTCAGTGTCCTCGGCGGCCTTCCCGGTATACTTCTGCTTAGGCGATTCGCACCCTGGCACAACAAAGGGTGACAGCCCTTTCCAGTAAGTGCCCCTCTATTTCGCCGGCCCAACTTCGAGGAGTTCAAATCCGTTTTCGAGATTACGCCGGCGTTGAGCCTCCGCGCCAACGATTTCGAGAATGACCACCTCTCCCACCAGCCAGACGTCCACACCGGCACGGGTGCAGCCCACCGAGGCATTCCCTTCGCGGCCGACCGCTGCGTGCAGATGCAAAACCGGCTGGTCCGCTTCGTTGGAAAAAACGGTTCCTAGTGCCAGGACTTCCTGCGGTCCGGTCAGGGTAAAAAGAGTGGGGATGATCCCTTTGCTGAGATCTTTTTCTGGTCCCACAACCAGTCGGCTGCCATCATCGGCACCCCCCAGGTAGAACACCAGGGCTTGCCTCAAGTGCCGATCACGGGCAAACTG
Organism: uncultured delta proteobacterium; assembly: GCA_963802715.1. Lineage (GTDB taxonomy): Bacteria > Desulfobacterota > Syntrophobacteria > Syntrophobacterales > Syntrophobacteraceae > CAWDJT01. Next base: position 46,105 of record CAWDJT010000021.1, on the reverse strand, counting down.
TTCAATGCTATCCGGCAAGCGGTCGCCGTCCTCTAACCGCAGCACCCATACTCGACCTAATGAAGCCTCACTGTATTGCATGGTTCTTATGCTCTCTCCATGAAATGGATATGAGCCGGAGCGTCAAGCCGTGGAATACCTTCAAGTGTATCCGAAAAACAAGGTCTCAACCGGCTGCGCAACAGCCAAACACTAGGTTCATGCCCCTTTCAGCACAAAGTCGCGCGAAAATCCAGGAAAATCCCAACAAACCTGGAATGGCAAACGGATCCCCCCACCCTATGCATCGAGCCCCAAGTACTCCTTGATGGGAATGAGTTCGAAGTCGGCAAGAAGCCTAGAGAGATGATCCTGGGTACTCCAGATGCCGGCCTCCAGAACAAATCGCTTGATGAAAGGCAGGCCATTGATTGTCCTGGGGGGGCCAACTTCCCGGGGATGGAAATAGAATAGGGCCGGGATTTGCCGCTTATTGAGAAGATTGACCTGATATCGAATCATCGGGTAGGGCAAACAGCGAAGCCCCCAGCCACCGCCTGCCGGGTAATTGCCCCAGGGGGTTCTGAGGACCAGGGGGGGAATCTCCCACAGCAGGCCGGCAGACAAATGGAGAGCGTGGGGCTGTCGTGGATAGGATTCATTGCCGATGAATCTGAGCGGGGCCCTGCTGGAATCATATAGAAAACCTTCTTCCGCAAGCACTTCCAAGGCCCAGGGATTGAGGTCATTGATCGACCATTGGGGAGCGCGAAATCCGATGGGCCTCGCACCGGTTATGGAGGTAAGGCTTTGCACCCCACGCCGCAGGATGTGCCGAAACTCAGTCGGCGCCAACCGGTAGACCAGTTCGTGATCCCAGCCATGATACCCGATTTCATGCCCCAGACGATGGATGCGGGCCACAAGTTCCGGGTGCTTCTCCGCCACATAACCCAGCACAAAAAAAGTGGCGCGGACCTTGAACGCTTGCAGGAGCTCCAAGAGCTTCTCGGTATCCGTCACCACCGTGGATGGCAGCCTCTCCCAATCGCAACGCGGCAGGAGGTGTTGGACTTCACAGATGTGGAACCAATCTTCCAGGTCCACGGTAACTAGATTCACGTTCGTGACGTCACCTCGATGAGGCAAGCGATTGGTTGCGCTCTTTTCCGGAATCAGTCATTTCCTCCTCACCTGCATGTGTTCCCAGAGCGGCCCCTTGAGACCGAAGCGCCGCAGCTTCTCTTGGAGCCTGGGGTTGATGTTCACGTTGGAACCCGGCAGGATCCAGTGACGTTGATGGGCGGCGTGCTCACGAAGCACATCGAGAATATCGGGACGGACTGTTTCAGCCAAATAAAACGTCGGCTCGAGCATGGTCTCATCGCTTGCAATGCAATCGCTCGCGGCCGCAACCTCTGCCAACCGAGTGCCCGGGAAGAGGCGAATGCCTACCATCGCAATAACCGCAGTGGGAGATACCTCAGCCATCAGGTCCAAAGTCGCCTTAATGGTATGACGATCCTCCCCTGGCCCGCCAAAAACCAAAGAATGACAAAAAGGCAAGCCCACCCGATGACAGAGCTCAGATGCGCGCCGTATTTCAGTTACGCCAAAAGACTTGCCCAGGCGTGTCAGATGAACATCGGCACCGGCGTCGGCACCGAACTCCACACTGCTGCAGCCCGCTTGCTTCATGAGAGTAAGCAGTGATTCCGTTACAAACTGGGGATGCAGGTAACAACTCCAGCGCACCTTCAGGTCGCGTTTGAGGATTTCTTGGCAAATGGACTTGGCGTGGTGAGGCGGAAAATTGAAGACGTTGTCCACCACAAAGAAACTGTCGATACCCTGAGCGCACAGATGCTCGATTTCCTCGACCACGTCACCGGGACGCCGCAGTCGAACTTCACGGCCTTCGATGAGGGGATAGGTGCAATAAATACAGGAGAAGAAACATCCTCGCTTGGTTTGGATGTTGCCCATGCCACCAAACCGCAGGTATTGCTCATTGGCAAACCGGTTCCGGCAAGGCATGAACATCTCCCGTGTCGACAGAACCAGGGGAGGCATAACCTGCTGCGCCACCGAATCCCGGCCAATCACGCCGGGTATTCCCCTAGGCGGCAAACCCTGCTGGAGATGGTCCAGGAGGGGCGGGAGAGTCTGCTCGCCTTCGCCGACAATGCCATAGTCAGCCTGCAGGTATGTCAAGAGCGCCCGCGGCATCAGGCTGAAGCCCGAACCGCCGAGGATGATGGGCACGGCGGTGAGTCTGCGCAGTTGCGTCATGATCTGCCGATAGAAAGGCAAATAGGAATAGCTGTTGGGATAAGCCACATTGTCCACGTTCCGCAAGGAAATACCGATGGCTTGAGGGACGAACTCCGCTACTGCCTGTTCCAAGGCTTGCGCATAGTCGTCCACAAAACAAAGATCCAGCACTCGGCGTGGTGCTGGTGCTGGTTTGCCTCCAGAGCCGCACTCACATAGGCCAGCCCCAGAGGAAAGACCGGATCAGGGAGCATTTCGGTATTGGGAGAAATGAGCAAAACGCGCACAGTCCATCCTTGCATCAATTTCGGCGGGCGGGCGTTGGCGTCCACTTGACGATTTCAACAAAGATCAGCCGCCCACGCCGAACCTTATCGCCCCACGACCACACAACTATTCCCGCCTCCAAAGGTGCAACCGATGATCATTCCATAACGCAGTCTGGCACGCCGCGCCGGGGAAAACCGCTGGGGATCTCCCGGCTTTCCGGTAAGGTGCGGTCCGGTGATGGCGGGTGGAATCACGCTTTCACGCAGTGCCATGAGAACAGTGGCCACGGTGAGCAAACCGGCGGCGCCGAATTCGCCTACCGCGTAGCGCAGTGGGATGCGCGGGATCCGTTGCCATCCGGCGCCGAATACCTTCCGCAGGGCGCCGGCTTCCACCGATTCCAACTCGCCCACGCCATTGGCCGCCAGACCTATGATATCGATGTCGCCAGGGACCAGCCGGGCGTATTCCAAAGCGGCCAACAGCGTATCCGCCAGTGCCGTATCATCGGCGGGATAGTGTCCCTGCCCGGTCTGCGCGCCGCCAAGTTCCAGCGCCACCAAAGTACCATAAGGCACCACATGGCGTTCACCGGCCTTCTCCCGAGGTTCGACCACCAGACAGGTGGCCGCCTCCCCGGGGATGAATCCACGGCCGCACGCCACCTGCCAGGGCGCTAAAGGCTCTGCCTGGCGCAGAGGTTTGATGGCCCGGAGCGCATTCAGGCTGTGCCATAGAATCCCGGAGAGTTCATCGACACCGCCTACCAGCAGGGCTTCGGCCTGGCTACCTTGCAGCAGGGAAGCGGCAAAAGCCAGGGCGCTTTCCCCCGACAGGTGGTTCTGGCAAAAGGTACTGTTAGGGCCCTGCAGTCGATGAAAGATGGCCACATGGCTGGCAGGCGCGTTGGGCACGGTGTCCGGAAACAAGATGGGTTCGGCGGCCTGCGGACCATGTTCCAGGAGACTGAGGAAAAACGCATCCGTCTGTTGGGTGCTGCCGAAAGCGCTGCCGAAGATGGCGCCGATACGGTCACGATTGTCATCCGTGACCCTCATGCCACTGTCGGCCAGGGCCTCGCAACTGGCCGCCACCGCCAACCGCGACAGACGGCTGAGTCGGCGATAGAACTGGGACGGCATGGTGTCCTTAGGGTTGAACCCCTTGATTTCCGCCCCCAAGTTGCCGGCATCGGGAGTTACGTCAAAGCCAGCGATGGGCTCTATACCGCCAGCGCCGCTCAGGAGTTGACGCCAGTAGGCCGCCTTACCCAGGTCAAGCCCATTCAGCATCCCTATTCCGGTGATGGTCAAAGGTCCCATGGCATCGTGGTGTTCTGTTACGCTGTTGCGTGTTCCCGGTTGAGCGAAATTACCAGCGGTAATCGGTTGGTGGACGCCATCAGAGAAACAGAGGCTCCCTGGCGAAAACCAGCGTGGTGTTGTTGCCGCCAAAGGCGAAGGAATTGGACAGCGCCACCTGGATGGTGGCGGGCCGCGCCTGGTTGGGCACATAATCCAAATCGCAGTCCGGATCGCGTTCCTGCAAGTGGATGGTGGGGGGCAGCACCCCGTGGTGCAGCGCCAGCAACGTCGCAGCCGCTTCCACCGCCCCGGCCGCCCCCAGGCAATGGCCGTGGGCGGATTTGGTGGAACTCACCGCAATCGAATCCGCCCTGGCCCCAAAAAGCCGCTTGATCGCCAGGGTTTCAGTGCGGTCATTGACCAGCGTACCAGTGCCGTGCGCATTGATGTAATCCACAGCGTTGACATCGATGCCCGCATGGGCCAAAGCCAGCGCCATGGCTCTGCTGGGACCTTCCCCAGCCGGATCGGGAGAAGTCATGTGGTAGGCGTCGGCGCAGATCCCATAGCCCAGCACCGCGCCATAACCGGCCATGCCGTCAGCCACGGCTCTTTCCCGGGATTCCAGGATCAGTAGGCTCGCCCCTTCCCCCAGCACCAGTCCTTCACGTTGGCGGTCGAAGGGGCGGCAGGTGGCACGATCCACTGAACGCAGCCCATTGAATCCCGCAAAAGTGAGTTCCGACAGCGACTCAGCACCTCCGGTCAACACCACATCCACTCTCCCTGACCGAATCAGCTCGGCTGCGTATCCGATGGCGGTAGCGCTGGAAGAACAGGCGGTGGCGATGGTGGAGCGGGGTCCGCCAAACCCATAGTCGTTACCAATCAGGTCGGCAAGGTTACAGGCTGGAAATGGCAGGAGCAGCGACGGACGAGGTCTACTCCGACCATCATAGAGCTGCCGGCGGTAACGTTCCGCTTCCAGTATCCCGCCGGCCCCGGCGCCAAGAACGATCCCGATGCGCCGTGCGGGAATGCCGCGTTCCAATAAGCCGGCTTCTTGAATGGCTTCGTCTGCCGCCCACAATCCCAGTCGATCGCAGCGTCCCAAATGACGCCAGGGTGGCACTCGCGGTAGCGTGGCAAGATCTATGCCGCGCACTTGAGCCGCAATCCGGCTGCGGTACCGCGAAGCATCAAAAAGATCGACCGGACCAATACCACTCTGGCCGGAACGCAGTGCTTTCCAAAAGGACCGCTTGTCATGTCCCAGGGCACAGACTACGCCGATGCCGGTCACGATCACTTCAATTGGTTTCATACCCACCCACTAAAGCCGGATCCCTCTCCTCCAGAAAAGGCTTTTCAAAAACACCATGGATATCAAAAAGGTATCGGTGAATGGCCGATAATGGGAGGCATTGGCAGTCCCCTCGTGGTAGATGGTCTTGATTGGGGCACTGACAATGCGCATGCCTTTGAGGCCCGCCTTAATGGTGATTTCCGTTTCGGTGTCATAACGCGTCGTGCGCAATGGTATGGACTCGATCAGCCTTCTGCTGTAGAGCCGAAATCCGCTCTGACTGTCCTCGAGAAGCTGCCCCGCAGCCCACGAAATACAGAACACCCCGACTCGGTTGGTGTAATAGCGGACGCGCGGCATATCCTCGGTCCTGGCCATTCTGGAACCCGCCACCAAGTCAGCGCCGGTGCGATCGAATGCCGCAATGATCCCAGGGATATCGTCCGGATCGTGCTGCAGGTCCCCATCCAGGGTGATGGCCCCTTCCCAGGGCTGCTCCAACACTTCTTGGAAACCGCATCGGAGCGCCCAACCCTTGCCATGATTCTCCGCGATTCGTATCACCGTTGCGCCGTGTTCCTCAGCTAAACGGGCGGTGTCATCCTGAGAGCCATCGTCGACCACTACCACTCGCGACAGGTGACAGCGCGTGCGCTGGACGCACTCCCCGATAGTGCGAGCGACATTATAGGCGGGAATCACCGCACAGAATCTTGCAGAAGGCGATGGCGGCAAGATCTTCATCTTCTAAGCACCCAGGTAAAGGGTGATGCTCGCCTGCACCACAGGTTCGCCAGCAACCTCGCCGTAGGCATCGAATTTATGGAGCGGTCCGTAACTGGCAAGCAAACGTGCCGACAGCATCAGCGTCTCGCCGGCGTAAAGCGCACAATCAAACCGGCAGTGATCAACGCGCACCAGATAACCTTGCGGCCTCCGTTCACCCGACGGGATTGCCGGTTGCGTGCGTATCGCCAGGGCGGCGACCTGCCCCAGCGCTTCCACCAGCAACAGGGACGGGAATACCGGCCGTTCGCCGTTGTGGTTGATGAATGGATGGGCGTCGGTAACCTCGAACAGCCCCTGGGCGCTTTGTCCGCCTTCCAGAGACACGATCCGGTCTACGAACAAAAAAGGATGGCGGTGCGGTAATAAATCCTCGACCTGCAGATCGGCTGCGATCATCGGCTATGAAACCTCACCTACTAGGGCACAACTAATTTGACCCTTCACACATGAAAATACCGTCACCCCGGCGAATCCTGCCCGCGGCAGGACGGGGTTCAGAATCTATATAGACAGTTGCTCTTATCTGACTTCAAAGTCAGAGCTCTCAGTCAAACCGGCCGAAGGCCGGCGGCCCCACTGGCAATCTGGCACCTGTTGAGGCAACAAAGCACTAGGGCCAAAAGAAGCGAAGCATGGATTCCACCCGCTCTTTGAGCTCGCCCTGGAGCTTGTAGATGGTTACGCCATCAGTTCGGGTCAAGACCTGCATGGTTTCGCCTCGAGCCAATAGATCCCGGTCGGTCTGCCGTTGAATCTCGAACTGGAAGGCAAGGGAGGCGGTTTCGGGCTTTACCAGATGGGTGCGGATGACGATGGCGTCATTGGTGCGGGCGGACTTGAGATACTGGCATGAGGCCCTCACCACCGGGGCAATCAAACCGGCGGCGGCGAAATCTTCGGGTAACAGGTTGAAGCGTTCGAGCACCTTCATGCGGCCAAGTTCGAACCAGGCAAAGTAGTGACCGTACCAGGCAATACCCCACTGATCGATTTCATTGAACCGCACTGTAGTAGTAATTTCAACCCACTGCATGAGATGATTTCTTCGCCGCCGGTTTTTCCAGGACAAAATCGGCCAGAGCAAGAATGGAAGCAAAAACCCGCCGCCCCACTTCGGCATCGGGAATCTCAACCCCGTATTCCCGTTCGATGGCCACTACCAGTTCCAGCGCGTCGATCGAATCGAGACCAAGCCCTTCCCCAAAGAGCGCATCTCCATCAACGATATCCTCTGGAGCAATGTCCTCCAAACGTAGGGTGCGTATCACAAGTTCTTTCAGGCTTACCAACAACTCCTCAGGAACGTGCCCAGATGCCTGCAACCGAATCTCCTTGTAAATTGTGCTCAACCAGCTGAGCCGGCACGGTAATGCTCCGGTTCGCGCCGACAGGAAACGTTCAGCTGAGTCCCCCGTCCACATGGATCACCTGACCGGTGATATAGCTCGCCGCTTCAGATGCCAGGAATAATACCAACTCCGCTACTTCTTGCGGCTGTCCCAAACGCCCCAAGCTGATCATCCGCTGCAACTCCGATAGCGTCTTAGGGGGCAAAGATCGGGTCATGTCCGTATCGATGACTCCCGGGCAGACAGCATTGACGGTAATACCGCTCCTTCCAAGTTCCCTGGCCAGTGACTTAGAAAAGCTCACCACGCCACCCTTGGCGGCGGCATAGTTGGTCTGCCCCTCGCGTCCGAAGATCGCGCTGGGCGAAACCATATTGATGATGCGTCCCCAACGCCGGCCGATCATGGGCTTCAGCGCCAGCCTGGAACACACGAAACATCCTTCCAGGTTGACTCGCAACACCTCGTGCCAATCAGCTTCAGGCATGAACATCAGGAGGCTGTCACGGCGAATGCCCGCATTATTGACCAAAATGTCGATGTGACCGAATTGTTCGAGGGCCTGGTGAAACAGGCTTTTCATGCCCTCCCGATCAGCGACATCACACTGCTGGATGAGGCCTCTGGATGCATCCAGATGCAAATCCTCCTGAAAAGCGCGAGCCTGCTCCCCGTCCTGCCGGTAGGTGGCCACCACGGCGGCACCTTCCAGAAATAGCCCCCTGGTGATGGCAGCCCCTATGCCCCGGGTTCCCCCGGTGATAAGCGCCGTCTTGCCGGAAAACCTCATCAATCCTGTCCTCCTGGCCTATGAAGCACCCGGATGATCTTACATCCACCGGTCGGCAAACACTGCCATGCCTGCCCAGAGAACCGCCCACGGCCCCAAACTGAATTGATAACTTATGGTAAAAACTGGAAAAAACGGTGAGAGCATAGCATACCGCCTTTTTGGCCGTCAAGGGCAAATCAATTGGCTTGCGCAGTTCGCGGGATTGAGATTGAATATCACTCGGGTTGGCCTTTGTTGGTCGCAGCTTCACGATTGTCAAGGGCGGAGGGTTCTTGAGGCAACCGAGTGAATGTTCCGTGCCATGGATCTGAGTAACATTCGAGTCCTTGTCACCGACGGCTACTGGCGCAAGACACTGGCAGCGGTGCGCGCCTTGGGGCGTGCGGGGATCAAGGTGACCGTGGGAGAAAGCACCTATTTGGCACCGGCTTTCTTCTCCCGCTATTGCCATGCGCGAATCCGCACGCCATCACCGGTGCTGCGGCCATGGGGTTACCTGGATTTTCTAGAGGAGTTTCTGAGCCGGCACCCCCATGAGGTGCTGCTACCCATGGAGGAAGCAACCCTGCTGCTGCTCGCACGCCATCGCAAGCGCTTCGAACGCCTAACCCGGCTGCCCACAGCCGACTATCGGACGCTGGAGCTGGCGCGTGACAAACTGCATGTTCTGCAAAGAGCTGAGGCCTTATCCATCCCCATTCCTCGAACCTATCCCATCGCGGACCTCGAAGCGGGCCGGGCGCTGCTTGACGGTTTGCCCTACCCGGTGGTGGTGAAACCACGGCTGGGTTCAGGCAGTGCCGGAATTGAGTATGTAGCGGGAGGCGTCCAACTGCTGCCGGCTTTGCAGCGGGCGTTTGCAGCCGGTCATCGGCCCTTCATTCAGGAACGGCTGCCTGCCGATGGCCCCGGGATAGGTGTCAGTTTCCTACTCGATCACTCCCACCAAGTGCGCGCTGGTTTCGTTCATCGGCGCTTGCGCGAATACCCGGTCACAGGAGGACCAAGTACTTTGAGGGAAAGTTACCGCCATGAGCAAGCTTACAACGATGCGCTGCGCCTGCTGCAGGATTTGAGATTCGTGGGAGTGGCCATGGTGGAGTTCAAAATCGATACACGCACCGGGCAGGCCAGGCTCTTGGAAGTGAATCCCCGCTTCTGGGGATCTTTGGCTCTGGCCGTGGATGCCGGGGTGAACTTCCCGCTGTTGTGGACCCTGATGGCCCTGGGAGAGGATGTTGCTCCCGTGACCAGCTACCCGTTGGGGCATCACTGCCGCTGGCTGCTGCCCGGCGATATCCTGCATTTCTTCGATAACCCCAACCGCTGGCACATGGAGCCTTCCTTCTTTCGTTTTCGCGCGCCTCATCAAACCTACGACATCATCGATGCCAGAGACCCTCTGCCGGTACTGGGAACGATTCTCGCCCTGCTGCCGTATTTCGGGAGTGATGATTTTGCCCATGTTCGCGGTAGGAGACCTCGTTTGCATGTTTGAACGAAAATCACCCCCTTCTCCCCCCCTTGCCAAAGGGGGGCAGGGGGGATTTTCTCCTCCGTAGTGACCGCTGGATCATGGGGGGCGACAGACAAATCCGTTGTTGAAATATGCCGGCTGTTCTAAGATGGTCATGGCTGCTGTACCCCGAGAAGTACTGGAGATCCTGTCCCAAGAGAGACCGGACCCGGATGCATCCTTCATCTCCGGGTATCGATTAAGAAGCGGGGACGCCACGGAATCGGACTATTTGGAGACAACCGATGCACGGTAACACCCATCAGCGTTTAAAGGTCAAGGTCATCGACTTGATGATGGCAGTATTGGGCACCTTGACCGAAAACGATAAGCTCTTCAAGTTTACCTACCGAATGCTGGCCAAACTGGCCGAGGAAGTCGCCCAAAAAGACTATTACGTGCGTAAGATCCGCTGGATTCGTGATCTTTTCGACCAGGACCATCCCAGCCTCAATATCGCCAAACGTTTCCTGCGTTACCCCAATCCGCACCACCGCAAGACCATCATCCAATCGTTCATCCTCAATGAGATGCTCCTTGGGACCAACAAGCGCAAAGCTTTCGCGCAAACCCCCGGGGGGTTTTACCCCCCAGGAATGATCGTGATCAGCCCCACCATGCGCTGTAATCTGAACTGCACCGGGTGCTATGCGGGCAGCTACTCGAAGGATGAACTCAGTGTGGACACCATCAATCGTGTCCTTGACGAAGCCAAAGCGATGGGCACGCATTTCATTACCGTCTCCGGCGGGGAACCCTTTTTCCGCAAAGACATCTTCGACGTCTTCCGCCGCCACAAGGACGTGGCCTTTCTGGTTTTCACCCACGGCGGTCTCATTGATGAAACAATGGCGGAAAAAATCATTGATGTGGGTAACATCGCCCCAGCCATTAGTGTTGAGGGATTTCGGGAGCACACCGACCGGCGGCGCGGAGCCGGACACTTTGATCGGGTCATGCACGCCATGGACATGCTCCGCGAGGCGGGCGTCATTTTCGGCTATTCGGCGACCCAGACGCGGGAGAACAGTGATATCGTTACCAGCGACGCCTTCGTTGATATGCTGCGGGACAAGGGCTGTCTGCTGGGCTTCCATTTTATGTACGTGCCCGTGGGACGCGACCCGGACCTCAACCTGATGCCCACCCCGGCACAGCGCGACCAGTTCCGGGCCAGCCTCAGCCGCTGGCGAAACACCCGGGACATCCTGTTTCTCGACTTCTGGAACGACGGTCCGGTGATCGGCGGCTGTATGTCGGGTGCCCGCAAGTACTGCCACATCAATGCTCGAGGCGACGTAGAGCCCTGCGTCTTCTGCCATTTCGCCACCCATAACATTCATCAGTGTTCTTTGCAGGAAGCCCTCAATTCGCCCCTCTTTCAGGCTATCCGCGCCCAGCAGCCGTTCCACGATAACCTGCTGCGCGCCTGTATGCTGGTGGACAAACCTTCGGTGGGCCGGGAGATGGCTCTCACCAAAGGGGCCTATTTCACGCATGAAGGGGCCGAAGTGATCTTTACCCAGCTAGCAAACGACATCGACCGCTTTGCTGACGATTACCGAACCTACGCCGACTGCGCCTGGGAGCAGAACCATCTGCCGGCACGGCGCACCAAATCAGCTAGTTAGTCCGCAGCATATGTTCTCCTCGCTGTTCGGTTCTCTCGCCAATGTCGTCATTCGGTTTTACCGCCTTATTTTGTTGAGTGCGCTGCTGCTCACCATTGTTGCCATCGTGCTCATCACCCAACTGCGCCTGGATTTCAGCCTCGCATCGGTATTGCCGAGCGGCGACCCGCGCGTCCGGCAGCTGCTCGCCGATCTCCAGGATGCGGGCGCCCAGGACGTCCTGGTGGCGCTCATCAAGGTGCCGGAGCCGGGTCATTTGGATGACGGCAAAGAACTGGTCGACCACTTCGTCCAGGAGATGGCCTCATTTCCTTCCATTGGCACCCTGGAAGCGCGCATCACGGCGCACCAAGAGCGGTTTATGAGCGAGGTGCTGATGCCGCACGCGGTCTTGTTTCTGACCGAACAGCAACGCCAGGAATTGCTGGAGCGTTTGAGCGACCTCGGCATTCGCCGGCAGATCGAGGAAAACCAGCGGATGCTGCTCATGCCCATGCAGGGTGCTGCCGGCGAACTCATCGCCCGCGACCCACTTGGATTGCACACCCTGTGGCTATCCCGCTGGTTGAGCAACCAGACCTTTAGCGGCCTCGAACTGGCGGACGGCTATCTGGTGGACCGGGAGCATCGCCATCTGCTGGTGTTCATGCGCCCGCAGCAACCTGCCGTCAACATTGACTACACCAAGCGTCTCATGGCTGCCACGCGCACCGCCGCGGAAAACGCGATCCGCATCTGGCGGGAGTCCCATCCTGATTCGCCGGTGGTCCCCAGCTTCCATTTTACCGGTGGCTATCCCATTGCACTGCAAGATGAAGCCCTCACCCGCGGCGATCTGCAAAACAACGTGATCTTCTCGCTGCTGGGGGTGAATCTGCTGTTCTTGCTGGTCTACCGCAATCCGCGGTTTCTGCTGCTGATCCAGGGGCCACTGGCCATGGGCGTGATCTGGACCTTCGGGGCACTCCAGCTGATTTTCGGCCACATCAATATGTTGACCGGCGCCTTTGCCGGTGTCCAGCTTGCCATGGGGATTGATTTTGCCATTTATCTTCTGAACCTTTACGTGGAGGCGAACCAGGAACACGATTCCGCCACCGCTTTGCGTCTGGCGTTGACCAAGGGGGGCTATTCGACACTGGTGGGCGGCCTGACCACGGCGGTCGCCTTTCTGGCTCTGGGTGCCTCTTCCTTTCGAGGTTTCCGGGAGCTGGGCATCATCATTTGCGTGGGCATGTGCGCCTGCCTGGTGACGATGATGGTCGTGCTTCCCGCCCTGCTGGTCTGGCAGCAGCGAGCGCGCGCGGGCCCTGGCCAGGACGCGGCCGGTTCCCGGTTTCGGCACCGGCTATCTGATCCCTGCCGTTATGGCCCGACCGCGCCGGGTGCTCGCCGGCGCTCTGATCGTGCTGGTGATCCTCGGTGCATCCGCCTTCCGGGTCTCCTTCAACGAAGACATGCGCGCCCTGCGGCCTCAAAAGGCGTCTTCCATCGCCCTGGAACAGGACATGGACGCGCTCTTGGGCGGCGCCAGTCGTCACCTGCTGCTGGTGACCGAGGGCGAAACCGACGAGCAATTGCTGGATCGCGCCTGGCGGATGAGTAAGGCCCTCGATCAACTGCAGGCGGAAGGCACGGTGTCGCATTACCGCAGTGTTCTCTCCTATCTGCCGGCTCCCGAAAGCCAGCGACAGGCGTTGACGTTCCTGCAACAGCATGCGACCGATCTGAACCCGGAACGCATCGAAACCACTTTCAGACAGGCTTTGCGCGATTATGGTTTTCGGTGGCTTCCGGAATACGACGCCTATCTGAACTGGCTCAGGACCATGCTGCGCCCCAGCGGGGCGGTTGACCGGCAGTCCTTTGAACGAGCGGGACTGACCGTTCTGACCGATCCTTTCCTGGTCGGTCACGGGTCGGAGCGTAAACTGATCACTTACCTCTACCCCCGAGCCGGATTGTGGGGTAAGTCCGACCTGAGCAACCTCACCCGCGACCTGCAGCAGGGCGCAGCCGCCATTGGTGTCGCCCCCGAGCAGTGGCGCTTCGGTGGTATGCCGGTCCTCATGGATTACCTGAAAAGGATGGTGTGGGTGGATTTGAGAGATACCCTGGGTTTGTCGCTCCTGGCCATCGTGGTGGTGTTGCTGCTCGGGTTCCGCAACCTTCGGCTGGCTTCCCTGGCTTTCATCCCTCTGATAGCCGGCATGGTGGCCACGCTTGGCATCATGCCGCTGGTGTCGCTCCAGTTCAACTATGCCAATTTCATTGCCCTACCCATTATCGTGGGCATAGGCATTGATTATGGGGTGCACCTGGTCAGCCGCTGGCATGAAGAACCAGCACAGCTTCTGGAAGCCGGTTTCCGCGGGACGAGCCGGGCCATCGTGTTAAGCGCGCTTACCACCATGGTCGGCTTCGGTTCCCTGCTGGGTTCCAATTATCCGGGTTTGCGCAGTATTGACTGGGTAACCAGCCTGGGAATCTTCAGCTGTATGATCGCGGCGCTCATCATACTGCCCGCGTTGCTGATGTTGGTCGGGCGCATACCGGCTGCCGCCGAAAGGATGGAACCGTAGGGAACAGCGTCGGCCCCGGACCGACCGGGGACTTTGGGAGGTGGCGATGAAAGCCGCATACCTTGGCATTGACGTGGGCTCCATCACGGTCAATCTGGCAGTGATCGATGACGAAGGCCGGCTGTTCTACAAGAAATACCTGCGTACCCATGGACAGCCCGTGCAGGTCATGCAGACCGGTCTCAGGGAGCTGGCGCACGAACTGGGAGGCGCCGTGACCATTCAGGGCGTCGCCACCACCGGCAGCGGCCGCTATCTCGCCGGAATTCTCACCGGAGCGGATGTGATCAAAAACGAGATCACCGCGCATGCGGTGGCCGCACTCCATTGTGAACCGCAGGTCCGATCCGTGATCGAAATCGGCGGTCAGGATTCCAAGTACACCACCATGCGCAATGGGACCGTGGTCGATTTTGCCATGAATACCGTGTGCGCCGCGGGCACCGGATCGTTTCTGGACCAGCAGGCGCACCGCCTCGGCATTCCCATCGAGGACTTTGGGGACCACGCGCTGCGGGCCACCAAGCCCGTTAAGATCGCCAGCCGGTGTACTGTCTTTGCGGAATCAGACATGATTCATAAGCAACAGATGGGGCACCGGGTGGAAGATATCATCGCCGGGCTGTGCGCGGCGCTGGTGCGCAACTACCTGAACAATCTGGTGAAGAGCCAACAACTGCAGGAGCCCATTCTGTTTCAGGGAGGCGTGGCCGCCAATGCTGGCATGCGAACAGCCTTCGAGCGGGTTTTGGGAAAGCCGCTGATCATCCCGCCACACTTCGAGGTCATGGGAGCTTATGGCTGTGCCTTGCTGGTTCGGGAAGCAGTGGCCATCGCCGGTCATACCCGGTTTCGCGGGTTCGAGGTGGGGGACATGCCCTATCAGCTCGCCAGTTTTGAATGTGAGGGCTGTTCCAACAACTGCGAAGTGATGGAAATCGAGATGCCCGGCAAAGACGGTAGGGAACGTTTGGTCCGTTGGGGTGACCGCTGCGGCAAATGGGAGACCCTGGACTGGTGATAGCTCGCCGATAGTGGCTCGCCACTTCGTTCTTAAGGATAGATTCCCCCTTTCCAAAAGGCGGGCAGGGGCGATCTAAAGAGAGCACTTCGAAAATCCCCCTAAGATCCCCCTTTTCCAAATGGCGACTTGAAGACCTTTAGATCATTTGTTTCCTACGCAAGCTGTGAGCATGGGCTTGAATTGACGCGCATGAGCATGTCTGGATTATAGGACCGTTGCCATGAAAATCCTGCTGATCAGGCCCAACCCTGGGAATGAGCGTTTTGGCCTCGGGCCGTTCTTTCGGGTGGAGCCTCTGGGGCTGGAGTATGTGGGCGCGGCGGTGCGCCACGCCGGCCATGAGGTGACGCTCATCGATGAACGCTTTGGCGCCGGAGTCGACCTCCTGGGTACGGCGGGTGCGTCCTCGCGTGGTGGGGATTGCCGCCATGCATGCCCTGGAATACGATCAGGTGCTGCAGGTGGCAAGGACCGGTGCGTGCTGTCAGCCCAGAAGCGTTCATCGTGGCAGGCGGGCACGCCGCCGCCGCTTTCCCCGCCCCATTACAAACATCCGACCTGGATGCCCTGTGTATGGCCGATGGGGAGCAGGTATTCCCCGCCCTGGTGGCCGCCATCGAGCGCCGTCAGCCCCTCCTTGAGGTGCCGGGCCTGCGGGTGCGGACTTCCGATGGCTGGATCACCTCGACCCCTCCGGCGGAACAACCCAGCTCTCGATCACGTTCCCCTCCCGGACCGTGATCTGGTGCGGCGCTATCGCCCCAAGTACCACTGCCTGCAGCTCAAACCGGTGTGGCTGCTGGAGACCGCCCGCGGATGTCCTTACCGCTGCAGCTTCTGCTCGGTGTGGCAGCTCTACGAGCGCTCGTTCCGCGAACGCTCGATTGGCGCCGTGGTGGAGGATTTTGCCACGGTCGGTGACAACATTTTCGTGGTGGACGACCTTTTCTGGAATCATCCCGCCCGCAGTCTGGAACTCGCCAGGGCACTGATCAAAAAGGGGATCCGCAAACATTGGATTCTGGTGCAGAGCCGCACCGATCTAGTTGCTCGCCACGCGGACTTACTCGAAGCATGGAGGCCGCTGGCGAAGTACTTCGACATCTTCTTCGGGCTGGAAGGGGCTTCGGATGCGGCCCTCGAAGGTGTGTCCAAAGACGCCACCGTCGATCAGAGTGTGGAAGCCGCCGCAGTAGCCCGGTCAATGGATTACGGCGTTACCGGCAACTTCCTGGTGGACCCGAGTTGGGAGGAACGCGATTTTGAGGAGCTGTGGGACTATGTCGCCCGCCACGGATTCCAGCGCGCCGGGTTTACCATTCTCACCCCGCTTCCCGGGACTCGAATTCTTTCAACAGCTGGCCCCGGTGCTGGCAGGCCAGCCCTGGTTCAAATACGATATGAGCCACCTCCTGTGGGAGCCGCGCCTTGGCGTGCAACGCTTCTTCGAACTCTACGCGGAAACCTGGCGGCGTTCGATCCTTTACACCAGTGGGCAAAAGAAGCTCCGCGAATGGCTTGGCCAGGTACGGCTGCTGGAAATGCCCCACATCGTGCGGATCCTGAAGCGCACCCAGCGGCTCATGGATGCCAAGGCTTACCTGGACGAACACATCGCTTCCGGCACACCTGTCAAACCCTGACGTTTCATGGGCAGCCTTTCCCGGAGAGGCGGCTTTTGGGGGCGAACGGACCTGGTGGTCGTGGGATCCCCTGGAGTGAACGCAAAAGGCAGCTGCGAGTTTAGCGAGTCGGCTGGATTGCTTTGCTGGCCGGTTTCTAATGAACCATATCTGGAAGTGGCCATTGCTGCACGGGTGGTATGTCTGGTCACAGGCAACCAAGTCCATTTTCCGTCTGAACTGTGCCAGGGTATTAAGGTTCTTTCTCCAAGCGAGTTTCTGGTATTCTACAAAAAGTAGCAGCTAGTCGGGAAGCCGGGGGATTCTCTCCCCCAGCCTCCACACCAACCGGCATGCAGGTCCGCGCCGGGATCGAGCAGCTCCATGCTTTACCGAACATCGATTGGGTCACGTTCCGGCGATGGTGTCTCGGCGCCTGCCGCCGCAACCGCTTTCCGGTCGGCAGCGACTCTGGGTCGGCCGAAGAAGGGACCGTATCGCAACATCAGCTGAGAAACCCCATAAAGCGCAATCCCAATACCATCCGCTCCCAGGTCCAACAATGAGCACGTTCTATAGGGAATGAAGTACTGAATGCACTCGATCAGCAATCCGAATCCAAGCAATACCATGACTTTTCTGAGATCAAATTTCCTCTTTGGAAAGGAAAAATCCAGCAGGAACGACAAGGCAACAAAGGCAAGAATGTGACTCACCTTGTCGTTGATCTCTTCCAACAACTCATATTCCACTTTGGTCGTTGCAAGGCACATAATGGCCACTACGCTCGCCGTGAATGCCAGCCGAAAAGCGATAACGGTGTTTTTTTGCAGGCTCATCTTGGGATTCTCCAAGAACAGGTTTCGCCTCATGGGGAATGGAGCCGATGGTGTCTCCATCAGTATCCACAGGATCTGGAGCCGTAGAATCGTTCCCGGTTCCAGGCCGAACCTGTCAGCGGCGTCGCTTGATCAGATCCACGAATGCTTCCAGGCGTGTTTGCACGGCCCCCGGGGAGGTGTGCTCATCAAAGATCAAGGTGAGCACGGGGATGTTGAAATCAGTTGAAATCCGCGCCAGAATGGTTTGCGCAACCAATTCCGGCATGCAGGTGAAGGGCATCAGGTGCACGATGCCGTCGAATCCCTGGCGCGCCCAATGCGCCGATTTGCCCACTGACTTGACGCTCTCCCCGCCACTGGGATCGTAGAGATAAGGGGCGGCCTGGCGCAGAGACCAGCGGAATTGATGGCGCCGCCAGGGCATGAAGCGAAACCGGTCATTGAGCCAGTCGCCTAGCCACAAACCCCGATGGACCTCCACCCCCATTTCGCCGAGCCGTTCCTCGACGTTCATGTTGGCGTGGTTTTCCAGCACCATGAAGATCTCGCCCACCACCCCGACCCGCACCACCGGGCGTTCAGGCTCCACCGCCACGGCGTTCATGACCCGCCGCACCCGTCGCCAGGCCCACCAAAGATCGCGAAATCCGCGGGTGTCGTCGATGATGCCCAGACTCCGACGCACCGCCCGATCGGTATCACGCCGCTGCAGTTCACGCGGCCGCAGCCAGTGAGCGCGGCGCAGCGCCCAGTCCACCACCGCGATGCGGTAGAGGATCAGCAGGAAAACCCGGTACGAATCCCATTTGGTGTTCAGCCCGGCGATCATTTTGATGGTGGCCAGCATGTCGCGCAGGCTGTCCGGGTTATCGGCACTGCCCATGCGAAACTGATATCCCAGGTCGCGCAGGATCTGCTCCTGGATCACACTGTAGTATCCGAAACGGCAGGGGCCGAAGCCCCCGGGCATGATGATGTCGGTGGCGCCGGCGTTGAGCGCCTGAATCATGTTGCCCAGGTTGAGTTTGAAGGGCAGGCAGGCGCATTCCGGTGAATAGCGAGTCCCCAGCAGCAGGGCTTCCTTATTGGGCCGTGGCGGCATGCTGATGTGCACCCCCAGGTTGCGGAAGACGCGTTCAAATCCGATGTGCAAATGCCCCATGTGAGGGATGGTGAGGTGCATTTTGCCGGCCTGGGGTTTTTCGCCCTGGGGTCGGAGCAGCGGCAACTCCTGATTCCCTGGCGGCACCACCGCAGCCTGGCGACTATCCCGGCGTTTCCTTTGCTCAAGGATATCCAGGAAGGCTTCCACTCTGGTCTGCAAACCGGCGTCGCCACTATGCTCATCGAGAACCAGACTGAGCATGGGTTTATGGCTGTGTTGGCCGACATAGTGCTCCACCAGCGCGGTGGTAAAGGAATCCTGACCACAGCCAAAAGAGGAAACATTGATAATGCCATCGATTTCGCCGCAATCGGCGTAGTGCATGGCCGCCGCCACCAGATCGCGGCCCAGCTGCCAGTAAACCTTCTTGGGCAGCCTGGCGCTGTGGTGGTCCATGACCTCCTGGGCAAGGTTTTCGGGGGTCACCACCTGAACGCGATGGCGCCTGAGCAGCTCCAACAGATCGTGACTGAGGGCCGGATCGAAGTTGACGTAGGGGCGTCCGATCACGGCTACCCGGTGAAGCGGCGGCGGGAAGGCGCCACCGGCTTGGGGACGGCAGTCCCCATCCCAGGGTCGCAAGGCCTCATCCAGCGAATGGTGCAGCAACCGCCGGTGATACTCCGATTGGGCTCGGTGCGCGGCTTGCCTCGCCTCCGTGAGCTGTTCAGCACTCGCAGCGAAATGGCGCCCCACCCAGGTTAGGGCATCATCCAGAGTCAGCGGCTGAGGCGCCTTGACATTGATTTTGGGGTCCAGGAGACCCGGCAGGTGTCCGAACACATTTCGCACCATGTCGGTCAACCCGAGGATCTTAGGACACATGAAGGCGTCTTGGGTCATGCTGGTAATGCGGGGCAGCAGCAGCCAGTCCACCTGGTCGCGCAGGCGCGCCACGTGTTCCAGAAACACCTTCACCGGCAAACACAAATCACTTCGGGTGAGGCTTTGCGCCCTCTCCAGGTGCAAACGTTCGGTAGGCTGCGAAATCCGTACGGCAACGCCGAGGTGAGTGAGAAAGGTGCTCCATAGGGGCTGGTAGCGAAAATACAGAAGCCCACGGGGAATACCCACGACGGGAGCGGATGCCGACCCGACATCGGCGGCACGGACCTGGGGCTGCGCGTCGCCATGCCCGCGCAGCCGTGGCGGAGGTGCGTGTCCCAGCGCCGTTCCGGCGGAAGCCCCCCCTCTGTGGTCTGGACCCATCATGCGAAGTAGCCCCGCAGTGCCAACGTGGTCTTGCTCACCCCAGGAAGCAGCCAGCGGCCTTGGCTCAATCGATCAAGGCCGGCGGCAATTCGGCCAAAAACCGCCGCGGCCAGCCGTGCCGCTCGATTCTCGGGCTGCGTCCAGCCCCCAATGGTGGTCCGAATCCCCTGAAAACCCAAATCGCTGAGCAGGATAGTGATGGATCGCGGTGCAAAATCAAAAAGATGGGACGGCGCCTGGTAGAGCTTGAGCGACTGGACCCAGGGTCTTAGCAGGCGCGCCAGCGGAGTGGTGTGCGGCCAGCGGAGCAACAATAGCCCACCGGGTCGCAGCAGACGCCGGACTTCGGTGAGCACCGCCCGCGGATCCGCCAGGTGTTCAATCACATAAAACAAGGTGATTACATCGAACTGGGCTTCGGCCCAGTCAAGCCTGGGTAGAGGTTGGGCAGACACTTCCACGCCGAGAACAGCACGGGCGTAGTCGCGCCCCGTGGCCGAGATCTCAATCCCTTCCACCTGCCATCCGCTCTCGGCCATGGCTTTGAGGAAAAAACCATGCCCGCAGCCCACATCCAGCAGCCTTCCCGGGCGCGCAGAACGCTCTTCGAGAAGCGCCACGCTCGACGCCGTCACCGGCTCCATCAGGCGCTGCCAAGCAGCACGCTCAGGCTCCTCGACCGGCAGGTAGTGCTGGTAATGTTCGGCCAGAAAAGCTTCGGAAGGTTGGGGATGGAGGAACACCAGACCGCAACGGCGGCAACGGAAATAGTGCCAGACGCCCTCCCGGATGAGCGGGGCACAGGAATCATTCCCACACACATGGCACCGAATCAATGCAGGTATTCCTTCCGATTGGCCGACATGCTAGTACAAGGCGGCAGAAGTCCTCTACCAGTTCCTCCCCCTCGACGGGGGAGGTTAGGTGGGGGTGAAATTTCGTTCGGATCAACCCCCTCCCCTTGCCCCTCCCGCCAAGGGAGGGGCAACGGGCCCTTAGGGACAGGATGGAAACTTTCGCCTCGGTGCACCAGAGAGACCTAAGCGTTATAGAAGCAGCGCGCCGAGGCTGCAGGTTCCGGCTGCTCTTCCCATCGTTGTACCGTCCCTATCAACCCCTGTTTCATTGACAACAGGGCCTATTTTTACTATCAAAGGGCGTGGTTGAAGTCCATCAAAATGCCGCGGTGCCGTCGATTCACGTGAGCTGATTCACGCCCGCCAAGTCCACCGGAACCGCTTGAACATGCGAAAACATATTCTCGATAAGCCCCGTCTGTACCAATGGACCCTGCACCTGGCTCGGACCCTACCACGGCCGCTGCTCTATGGTCTGGCTCGGCTGGTGGGAGGGCTGGTTTACCTGTTCTCCTCCAAAGACCGTACTACGCTACGCCACAACCTGCAGATCGCCTTCAACGGCGCCGGTCCCCAGGCCAATCATGCCGTCATTTTGTGGACGGTATTCCAAAACTACGCCGTGTATATGGTAGACTTTTTTCGGCTGCTGAACATGGATTTGGCGGACAGTCGGCGTTGCGCCCAGTTGTATGAAGGCCGCCGCCATCTCGACGAAGCGCTAGCACAAGGGTGCGGGGTGATCCTTCTGACGGCCCACCTGGGGAACTGGGAGATTGGCGGGATGGGGTTGCGCGCCCTGGGCTATCCGGTCACCGTGGTCACGCTCAAGCACAACAGCGCCTTCACCAACCATCTCATCAATACCATGCGCAGCCGTCACGGCATCCGCGTCATCGAACTTGGGATTTCGGCTTACGACGGTATCGAGATCATCAGAGCCCTGCAACGCCAAGAGGTGATCGCGGTGCTGGGCGATCGGGTCTTTGCCGATCGGGCGGGAACCACCACGCTGTTTGGCCGCAAGGTGCTGCTGCCGTTGGGTCCGGTACTCCTGTCCATGGCCACCGGCGCCCCCATAGTTCCCGCGTTTTCGGTTATGGACGCGCCAGGCTGCTATCGCGGCATCATTGAACCGGCCCTGGAGATTCACCGCGGCCCCGATCGAGAGGCCGCTTTGCAGCACAACCTGCGGCAGGTGGCCAGGGTCTTTGAACAAGTCATTCGTCGTTTTCCCGACCAATGGTACCAGATCGATCGCCTGTGAAATCAACTTCAGGAATCGCCACGGATTTGCTCGGAAAACACCGATAAACCCGCAGGCAAGGACAAGAACAACACAAGCGCTGGATGTGCCTTTGGTCAGACACCGAGGTTTATCCGTATGATCGGTCTGAATTCGTAGCCGATCCCAACTGTTCTGCCTGTCTGTTGTGCCCTTTCCGGAGTTCTGCATGCGCATTACCCTGATCGTCCCCAGATGGCCGGACGGAAGTCTGTGGAGCAAAGTGGTTTTCCGTTTCCCCTATCTGGCGCTGACCACGCTGGCAGCGCTCACCCCTGCCAATGTGGTGGTCCGGTTGATAGATGAGAATGTCGAAGACCTGGACTGGCAGGCGCTGCCCGATCTGGTTGGGATCTCGCTGATGACGCCACTTGCCCCGCGCGGCTACGAAATTGCCGCTGCCTATCGCCAGCGGGGTGTCCCGGTGGTGCTGGGAGGCATCCACGCCACCATGATGCCTGAAGAAGCCGCCACCCATGCTGATGCCGTGGTTGTTGGCGAAGCCGAACGGCTTTGGCCACAAGTGGTGGCGGATGCCATCCAGGGCAGGCTACAACCCCTCTACCGGCAAAGCAGCTATACCCCCCTGGCTCATCTGCCCGCACCACGGCGCGAACTGCTCAAGCGCAAGGCCTATTTCTTCGTCAACACGGTGCAAACCACGCGCGGGTGCCCCTTTGACTGCGAATTCTGTTCGGTGACTCAGTTCTTCGGGAACACCTACCGGCCGCGCCCCCTCGCGGAGGTGGAAAGGGAAATCCAAAACCTCGAAGGTCGCTTTGTATTTTTTGTTGACGACAACATTATCGGAGATCGGGTCTATGCCAGAGACCTGTTTGAGCGGTTGGCTCCCTATCGGCTGAAGTGGGCCAGCCAGGCTTCGATCACCATTGCCAAGGATGCCGAGCTTCTCAACCTGGCGCGGCGGAGCGGCTGCATGGGCTTGTTCATCGGCTTTGAATCGCTCTCACAGCAGACCTTGCAGGCAATGGGCAAGTCCTTTAATCGGGTGAACGCCTATCGAGACCGGATCAAACGGATTCACGACCACGGCATCGGTATTCAAGGATCGTTTATTTTTGGCAATGACGGCGACACTTCCGCGGTTTTTGAAGATACCGTCCGGTTCACCCTGGACAGTCGGCTGGATGCCGCGCTCTTTTCGATTTTGACGCCTTTCCCGGGCACCCGGCTATACCACAAAATGCGCTCCCAGGGGCGCATCCTGAGTCACGATTGGAGCCGATACGACATGAACCATGTGGTGTTCGAGCCGCGCGGGATGAGCCCCCAACAACTGCAGCAGGGTTTCCACTGGGCTTACCGCCGCCTCTATTCCTGGTCCTCCATCACCCGACGCCTGCTTGGGATACGCCGCAACCTGCAGCTCTTCGGTCCACAAAACATCGGGTTTCGACGCGCCTGGCAGGAAACCGCCAAGGCCCAGGCAGACATCCTATGAAGCAAACCCGGCATTGGATCATCCTGTTGATTTTGCCTGGTTTGCTCGCTGGAGTCCGGCTGGGCGCCTGGGGACAAGACCCGCGGCCCGGCAGCCCCGAGTCCCCGATCACCTTGCCGCTGCTTCTGCAACACATTAAAGCTAAAGCCAGGACTCTCAAAAGCCTTAGCGGCCGGTTCCAGCAATCAAAGTCCACCCGTCTGCTGGCGATGCCCATGGAATCTGAAGGCGTCTTCTACTGGCAGCCACCGGATCGCTTTCGCTGGGAAGTCGGGCGGCCGACCCCTTTCACTCTGGTGGCTCAAGGCGACACGGTCCTGGTACATTATGTTGACCTGGAGCGCGCTCATCTGTACCGACATCCTTCCGGCGACGGACTGCTCGGCCAAATCATTGGCACGGCCGGGGATACGGAACAGTTCCAACGCACCTACGGCATGCAAATCACTCCGGGACTCGAGGCCGCTGACCACCATTGGGTGCAGCTCCAGTTGGAACCGCGAACCGCCCGTCAGGCCCGTACTCTAAAACGCATTGAAGTGCTCATCGACCCCGCCAACTGGCTGCCGCAAAAGGTCATGATTACGGAAGTCAGCGGTGACTGGAGCAGTATTCGCTTACACGGTCTAGTGGAAAACGCGGATATCGCCGAGAGCCTTTTCAGCGTGCGCCCTCCCGAAGGAGTGCAAACCCGACAGTTCATGGGGAAAGGTCGGCCATGAACGGATGTGCTTTTCTTTTTCCGGGTCAGGGCACCCAGGTGGTGGGCATGGGTCGCGAACTGGTGGAGGCGTTCCCAGAAACACGGGAACTGCTGGAACGGGCTGAAACCCATCTGCATCTGCCTTTGGGCAAGATCATGTTTGATGGCCCGCAGGAACGGCTAAACGAGGATTTCACCGCGCAGGTGGGGGTCTATACAGTCAGTTGCATGGTGACCGAGATATTGGCGGCGGCAGGTATCCGCGCCGCGGCATTGGCGCCTTACAGCTCGGGACTGTATGCCGCTGCTTATGCTGCCGGAGCCTTGGGATTTGAAGCCGGCCTCACCCTGATGCAGGAAGCTGATGATTGCATTCACCGGCACAGCGGCGCCGGGGCCATGGGGGTGGTATTGGGGCTCTCCTCGGCGCAAGTGGCGGACTTATGTATCCAAGTGGACCGCCCAGTGGCAGTCAGCATCATCAATACCCATCATCAGATCATCGTTTCTGGTGAACGATCCGCCGTGGAAGCCCTGCTGCAAAGGGCCTTGGCGGCAGAGGCGCTGAAGACCGCGCTGCTTCCCGCCTCCGCCCCGTACCACTGCAGCCTGCTGGCTGACGCCGACCAGTGCCTGGCCGCAAAGGTCGCGCTGACGCCGCTGGATAGTCCGCATACTCCGATCATTTCCTATATCGACGCGGCGGCGTTGACGAACCGACCGGCGGTAGCCGAGATGCTCTCCAACCAGCTTGCCAATCCGGTGGACTGGGTCAGAGTGGTGGACAATCTGGTTGGCCGCGGCTCAACCCCCATGGTGGAGATCGGTCCGGGGCAGATGCTCGGACGATGTGTGCGCTGGATTCATCGCCGGGCCATAGTGCTCCACACCGACACCGCTGCCGCACTGGCAGCGACCGTCGACGCTCTCAGCCGCTGTTGACCTCAGCTCAGATCCATGGCCGGTAAGAAGAAGGCCGTTGGCACCTCGATGCGCTGGTAATATTTCCATCATTCGATCAGAGAAGGGGCAGGAAGCAATGCGGTATAGATGCGGCAAGCTGTAGTAAGCGCATGGTCATCCGGACGGATTACAGTCGAGTATGGGGCCCTCATCCCTACTTGTACTTCTCCTTGATGTGTGCGGCTCCTCTGGCATACTCGGTCTTATCGATTTTGCCTAACCGGTAGTCGAGCTTCAACTGCTCGACTTCTCTGGCATATGCTGTCTTTAGTTTCTCCACGATCATTCGGTATTCTTCGGCAGTTATCGCATGGCTGGCATATGCCGATTTCGCTTCTTTGAAGGATGTAATTTTGGGCTGCCGTGGCGGGGGCGGGGGCGGCAACTTTGGCAACTGTTGTTGGCATATCTTCTTCCAGGGACTTCCCTTCGCGAGATCTATCTGCTTTCGGTTTGGGCTTTTGGGGTCTTACTGCCGGGATTGGAGTTTTTTCTGATGGTGCAATTGTTTCGGGAGTCGGAGACACGGGAAGAGGGACAGGGACAGGCATGGGAACAGGGATAGGGGACGGCGCGACTGGGGTAGGGCCTGTTGCTGGGGCCGGGCCTGCCGGGGTTAGGGAATCAGGATGGCTGATTCCCGAAGGCAAACTTGTTGGGGCTGGCTGGGCCTCGCTTGCCGGCGCCAAAGCACTTTCTCCGGCCGGTACGCTCGCTACGGCAGCTTGTTGATCCGCTGGTTGTGATTCTCCAATAGTGGGCGGTAGCGGAGGCATTTCAGGATGAATCGTTTGACCGGTTGATCCTGTTCCCGGCGTCGTGGCTGCGGTCTGCTGAGTTTCCGCGCTGCCGGAAATCTGAGTTGGACTCGATTCAAGTGCTCTGGAGGGCGCCACGGGTTGTGAAGGGGAAGACCCGGTGGAATCGACGACACCCGGACCAGGCAGTGTACCGGTCTTGATCGTGGTTTGCTCTCGTGGAACACCAGGAGTCTGAGAAGGTTTGTCTCTGTCCGGCCAAAACCGTGGGACAACCAGGGCAACAACCAGTAAGGCGGAAGCCACAAGCAAACCCAATTTCGCGTACCTGTGGCTAAGGATGTCTGAAAGAACCTCACCCAGGGAAGTGATGGTCCGAACGATGGCACTCGAGGAAAGGGGCAAGCCGCGAAAATGAGCACCACCGTAAGGATAGGTCAGCTCTCCAATGTCCTCGGAACCCATGACATTCTGAGGAACGAGGACAACCGTGGCAAAGCGGGGAATCTGATAGACTCTGATTTCACTTGAAATGCCCTTGAGCTTCTTCAACCCGACCTCTTTGGCCGGCACTTCTGCCTTGTTCATGGCCAGGTATATGGCTTCACTGAAGAAAATCTCGTCGGATGGAGTAATGGATTCTATCCGACTGGTTACATTCACTGCATCCCCGAAAATATCCTCTTTGACCACCCTGACTTCACCAAGGCTGGCTGCAACCCTGATGTGGATTTGCTTCTCACTTGGAAGGCGGCGATTGTAGTCGAAGAGAGCATCCTGCATGGCCATAGCGCATATCATGGCATCGGTTGGCGACTTGAAAACCATGAGCAGCGCGTCTCCGATCGTCTTTATGAGCCTTCCCTTGAATCGCTTGATAATCGGGAGCAGTATGGCCGAGTAATTGCCGAGGAATTCCTCACTCTCACGCCTGGACTTCTGCTCCGAGGCTTCCGTGAAACCAGCGATATCGGTTAGCACTATGACGAGATTTTCGGTTCTTAAGCTCATTGGCTATCCTTCGCTGCGCATGTCTGCAATTTCTTAAAAATTATAACCTGGTTAAGGAAGACAAGTTCTATTTATTACTCTGGTCTAACGGGGCAAACCAGCTCCTCACTGCCAGGTGATCTTTCATAACAGTTCCCATACCACATCGCCATCGTGGGCACTATACGTTTCCCATCGCGCGGTAACGCCCGGAACCAATCTAAGGTTATCAGCCGCTTGATTTTTGCCGGGAAGCGGTGCACTCTTGCTTGCATATTGGGTTACGGTCACAATGAATCCCAACGGAGCAGGGGAAGCGGGACCGAGTGCTGCCAATGCATCGAACAACCGTCATTACCATCATCAAAATCGTGACACTGGCCGTGTTGGGGTGCGGCTGTATGGTTTTGTACCCGGTCATCACCCAAGAGAATCTGCGTGCTTTCATCACCCGCAACAGCATCAGCGCGCCGCTGGTTTTCATTGCCGTTTGCGCGGTCAGACCACTGCTGTTCTTTCTGCCATCCATGGGACTGACCATTGTCGCGGGGACCCTCTTTGGGGCTTTGTGGGGGACGGTATATGTGGCCATCGGCGGCGCACTCTCAACAGCGGTCGGGTTTTTCTTCGCCAGATGGTTCGGCAGGAACCTGGCACGAACGCTTTTCGGGACCAATAAGACGATGAGGCTACTGGAAATTTGGTCCAACAAATATGGCGAGAAGGCGGTGCTGATCATGAGACTTTCCAATATGCCTTGGGACATCGTAAGCTACTGGGCTGGGTTCACGAATATGTCCTTTCGCGAATTCTATGTGGTAAGCATGCTGGTACTGGTTCCCTTCAGCTTTCTATATACCTACTTTGGAACGCAGATATTTACTCCCAAGAGTGTTGGGTTTGCTGTTTCCTTGGCAATCATTATCATTATGGGGTCCATTCCGTATATGCTCAAATTTCGAAAAAAGCATACCAATGGAGCCTCTTGCAAAAGTCCTTTTCACCCTTCGATACCTCAGGCCGAACGGACTTCTGCATCCGTAAAGTGCTATGTTACCGCTCGTGGTGAGGTATCGAACCATGAACGGTAATAGTTTTGCGAGAGGCTCAATGAATAGTCACATCGGTGTTATTCAAATACCCATACAAAGATTACACCTGGAGATCACCAATATCTGCAATTTTTCCTGTGAGTTCTGCCCTAATGCCAATATGACGAGGCCTAAGGGTATGATGTCTTTGGACCTGGCCAAATCAATTCTTGATGAAGTCAGCCGTACCAGGATTGTCAATCTGGTCCTGTTTCATGTCATGGGAGAACCCACCCTCCATCCCCATCTGGTGGAAATGGCCGAATACGCCCACGGCCGGAAGGTGGACGTTTGCCTCACCACCAACGCCAGCCGCCTCTCGGAAGACATGCTGGCGGCCTTGTGCCGGGTCGGTGTCAAACATATCATCATATCGCTGCAGACCCCCGACCATCATAGCTTTGCCATGAGGGGAGCCAAAGATCTGTCCTTCGATGAATACGCCCAGCGGATTACCTCGCTGGTTCGTTTTTTCCTCACACAACCGAAGGAGACGGAGACCGCGATTTCCATTGATTTTCTTACATCCCCGCTGAGGAGATTGGTGATCCCGTTGATGGAGGAATTAAGCATTATCGACACCACCCGGAAACTGCGCCAACACCTCGCGGCCTGGGCACGCCGAACCCTCGAGGGCACTCCCTTCGACCATTGCCTGCCGGACACCCTCCAGCAGATCCAGCGTGCCACGGTCTTTCGGGAGAATCGCATCGCCGTGGCACCAAGGCTAGCGTTGCACACCCGCATCGTAGGCGATTGGGCCAACCATTTTCAGAAGCCGATTCTGAAGGCGGGCGTCGGCTACTGTCCAGGGTTGCAGGAAAACTTCGGCATACTGTGGAATGGGGATTTTGTTTTCTGCTGCACCGACTTTGATGGCAGCACTTCCACTGCCAACGTCCAAGCAATGTCCATCATCGACTACCTACACACCGATGTGGTCCAGCGAACGGTGGCCGGTTTCCAAAGTTTTCGAATGCTTCATCCCCACTGCCGGCTCTGCATGGGAGATTCCTCACACCTCAAGTCCGTTGGCAAGCAAGTGGGGTCTATTCTGTATTTCAAGTACTTCAGGAATATGAGCCTTGGAAGCAATCGGCGCAAGGAAAGCAACGCAAACCCACACTTGAGAAAGGACAACGATCATGGAAACTAAGTATCGCCTGGCATGGCTAAGTATAGTTCTATTGTTTGCTGTATCTTGTGCTGGTAAGTCCAGTTATATGAAGAATACTCAGAGTTTTACGAAACCTACTGAAGAAAAAGCCCTGGTGCGCTTCTTGAGGCCTTCTGGATTTGGGTTTGCCATCAATTTCAATATACTGGATGGTGAAAAGGTCATCGGCAATTCGGTGGCGAAATCACAATTCGATTACTTGGCAACGCCGGGAAAACACCTATTCGTTGCAACTGCTGAAAACAAAGTCTTCCTGGAAGCAGATCTGCAGGCTGGAAAGACCTATTACATCATCACGAGAATCTATCCTGGTGCTTTGTATGCCAGAGTTGCTTTCATCGGAGTGAACCGTGCTTCTGAATTCTGGAACCAGGTAAACGAATGGGAAAAGGAACTCCAGAAGCTGGAACCGGATGAGGTGGCACTCAATCGATGGGAGGAGGCTAATAAGCCCAAAATAAAGAAGATTCTTGCGCAATATGAGAGCGTGTGGAAGGAGAAGGAGGCCTGGCCCAAGCTGATGGCGGAAGACGGCAGATAGAGACCGTTTGCCGGTTTCATTTTGAGCAGATTTCTCTCAGGACGGAAGACTTAGACCTGGAAGGAAAAGCAGCGGCACTATCCAGGGAACACCCTGGAGGCAGCCCCTGAGAGGCTATTTCCATTGCCCATAGGCGCCCTTACGATACGACAGATTGAAGGCCAGCGCCATCAGGATCCTTTTGCTAAACCAGGGCAGCCGGCTTAGAATGCCCCTGTAGGAATAAGTACGCAGATAACAATCGATAATACCATCCTGCAGTGCTTGCGCTGAAAGCTTCAAGGGTTCATAGACCACATTTAGGCGGTCGTACTTGGACCAATCTTTGTGCAGCAACCGCCCCTCACCTTCAAACTTCTCAAAAACGCTGGTCCCCGGTAGAGGCGTCAGAACGCAGAAATTTGCGGATTCCAGCCTGGTCGAGAAAACGAAATCCAAAACGGGCTCAAAGGAATGGGCATCATCGTTGTCAAAACCAAAAACAAAACTGCCTTGTACAAAAATCCCTTCTTGATGAATACGCCTGATTTTTTCGCGATATTCCGCGACAACATTGATTCCTTTACCGATAAAGGCAATATTGTTGTCATTGATACTCTCAATACCGATTAATACACCAACGCATCCGGCCTTACGCATTGCACGCAGTAACCTGCCATCTTCAGCTACATTCAGTGTGACCTGGCAAACCCATCTTTTCTTTAAGGGTGTAATAAGCCTGAGTAGTTCGAGAGAATATTCTTTATCGAAACACAGATTATCATCGACAAAAATAAAAAGGCGATCGCGCAGGGATGTAATTTCCCGGGCCACGTTTTCAGGATTTCTTTTGCGGTACTTTCTTCCAAAGAACTTCGATGTGGAGCAAAAACTGCATCCATGGGGGCAGCCTCGCGTTGCCATCACCGTCGATGGGATCTTGTAGGCTTGCCGCTTGAACAAGTCTCGTCGAGGGCTGGGGCCATCCCAAAGATCGACGTACTGCTCCGTCCGGTAGGCACCCTTCAACTGCCCTACACTAAAGTCTCTCAACAATTGCGGCCAAGTATTCTCGGCTTCGCCAATCACCACGGCATCGGCATGCTGTTGCGCTTCCTCGGGAAGCATGGAAGCGTGGATACCCCCGATCACTACCGGTCTGTCTCTTTTCCGGAACTCGTCGGCGATTTCATAGCCACGCAAAGAATTGGGGGTCATGATGCCGATCCCGACGAGGTCGGCATGCTCATCGAAATCAATGGCCTCCACGGCCTCATCGACAATGCGCGCATCATAGCCGGGCGGGGTTACCGCGGCAACATAGGCGAGTCCCAGGGGGGGCCAGCCAAAATGGCTTTTTTGGCCCTTCCAGCGCTGTGAATCGGAGCAGGGTTGAATGAGTATGATTTTCATTGAACTCTCAGGGGCACGTCAGGTCTCCGCAGCTTTACTCGAAACAGACACTGCGGTTCAACCTAAAATCGGGAACTCCTGCCTGCAATAATTAAGGCTTCAGGGTCCAACCTACTGATTCCAATTCATTAGTTGATTTTCGTGAAAGAGCGGTGCATGCTTACTTTCCTGCAGCCTTACGGTTGACGGCAGATCATACGAAGGAATGGAGACCTCTCATGGTGAAAATGCAAAACGTTTACGAAAACTTGGCTGCCCACTTGGATCGACTGCCGGCCGGCTTTCCACGCACTCCTTCAGGGGTGGAGATGCGGATTCTCAAGCGCCTGTTCACCCAGGAAGAAGCCGCCCTGGCCCAGCTGATGACATTCAAACCGGAAACCGCGCAGCAGGTTGCGGATCGCACTGGTCGTGATGTCGAGGAGCTCGTCGGCCACCTTGAGGACATGGCTCGGAAGGGACTGCTCTTTCGCCTGCGAAAAGGCGATGAAACCCGCTACATGGCCGCCCAGTTTGTGGTTGGAATCTGGGAATATCACGTCAATGATCTGGACCCGCAACTGATCGAGGACGTCAACGAGTATCTTCCCCACTTTTTTCAAGGGGTAAACCGACCACGCACCCCGCAGTTGCGCACCATCCCCATTGCCCGCTCCTTGACGCCGGAACAGACCATCATGCCTTACGATGAAGTCCGCAAAATCATCGCGCTACAGAGCAAGATCGTACTGGCTCCGTGTATTTGCCGCAAGGAACACCAGATGGTGGGAAAGGGTTGCGATCGCCCCATGGAGGGTTGCCTGGTGTTTGGTACGGGCGCCGCTTACTACGAGGACAACGGACTTGGGCGTGCCATTGACCAAGAGGAGGCGCTCCAGGTCCTACAGCAGGCGGAAGAAGCGGGGCTGGTACTACAACCTTCCAACGCTCAAAAGGTCGAAAACATTTGCACCTGCTGCGGATGTTGCTGTCAGATCTTGAAGAACCTCAAGAGACTCCCCAATCCGGCCGACTTCGTGGCCTCCAATTTTTACGCCGCTGTGGACGAACGGCAGTGTGTCGGCTGTGAGGTATGCCTGGACCGTTGTCAGATGGATGCCATCCATGTGGAAGACGGTACCGCGCGGATCGATCGCAGGTACTGCATCGGTTGCGGGCTCTGTGTGCCCACCTGTGATGCTCAGGCCATTCAGCTCTTGGTCAAACAACCCGAGGAACAGGTCACCCCCCCCAGCCGCATAACTGAAACCTACATGCAGATCGCCAGAGAACGCATGCAGAACACACGGCGTCTTTGAAACGGCCAGTTTGCCTGGGGGTGACGCAGTCCCAAGCAGGCAAACCCAATCAAAACGAAAAACCCGCACAAGGCGGGTTGCGGATCTGCTTAGCCAATGGGAAGCTTTTAGCCATTAGCTGTTAGCGTTTAGGGAAAACAGGCACTTATCTCAAAATCCCTTTATGTCTCCTCCCCCTTACCTAACCGCTAGATGCTCACTTTGCTAGAGTTCTTTAGGGTACACGTTTCCGGTTTCCACAATCCGCCAACCGTGACGCGTAGCCCCCAGCAGCAGGTTGATCTGCCAACCCACCTTGCAATGGTCGGAAATGTCCTGGGGAACCTTGACTTCGATGGTACCGACTTCGGAACCCAAGGCGGAAAGAAACAACTTACCCGGCTGGATCTGCTCCACGATAAAGTAGTCGTCCAATTCTTCATTCCAGTAACGCGGGGCATGAGTCTGGGCATATTCATAGAGCAGCCTGGCAAGCCGTTCCGCCGCCGGCAGTTCACGAGCCGCCTCGGACGCCAGCGAACAGGCGCTCTTGACCTGCCGTTCGTCTACATAGTCCTGCTCCTCCAGCCACAACGCCAGTTTCTTGGTCACCGTTCCGGCTGCCCGCAACAGTTCTTCCGATGCCATGACCTTGCGGATCATAAAAAAGTTCAAAAAGGTATGGAGATTCTTGAGGATCTTATCAGGTCCGAAAACCGCGCAGAACTCCAGTTCCCGGTAATCATAAAGTCTTTGATAGAGGCTCACATCGGTGGGTTGATCCAGGTCCTGCACCCCATAGCTGTTCAGGCAATGCCGGTAAAGCTCGATCACTTCCTCGTAACGACGGTACGTTCTGGGCTTGAGTCGTGGTTTTTGGTCGTGCAGGAACTTGTCCAGAACTTGTTCGATGTTGGGTTGAGCCACAGTGGGAAAAGGCAACACCTTACTCTTGTTCGTCATTGTCTCCATCTGCTCTCGGTTGTTTTCGTCGAGGTCCGTAACCGTTCCCGAAACTTGTTTCTTCCGTTGGAATCCTCCCTGCAGCAACCCCAGGGAGTGTTTCGGCCCCCCTACCCTCTTGGCCAGTTTTATACTCGGCTTCCACAGTAAGGACAATAGGTAAATGAAGGTTGCAGGGCCTGCCCGCAAGAGCGGCAAAGCTGCGGCCCTCGGGCAGTCACATGGCGCTCCGAGGGCAACAAGGGCTGCTCCGGATCAAAAGCCTGTTCGCAGCGGTCACACACCAGCAGCACCGGTCCACGTTTGATGGGAATGATCGGGATGAAAAACAAACTGAGGTAATGATCGATGCGCTTCAGTCGCGCTTGAGCCAGCCCGCACTGCGGGCACAGCCGCGGGTTCTCATCCACGATTACGGTCCGGGGTTGGACACCGCCGATCAAAAAAAACATCTAGCCTCCGAACCGCCGATAGTGCGGCGCGCAGCGCCCCGTTAGAGCACAAGCCGGCAGAGCGTAAAGGGAAGAATCCCTTTCCCACTCACGCCCTCGCGCCCTCACGGATCTATACTGACCTGGAACCTGGGAGCCTCCAGGTGGCCCTGTTTGCATCGCGGGCAGCGACCGGGTCGAGTCAATCGATGCCGATCTTGGAACACAAAGCCACAAATGCGGCAGCGCGACGGTTGTACCTTGAGCTTGCATCCATGGGCATTCACCGATCGGGCGATGTGGTTCAAATGCCCATACACTTCCTTTTCGGAAATCCCCAGAGCTTGCGAAAGCTCCCGCGCACCCATTTCCTGCTCCTGCAAGAGCGTGACGATCTGCTGGCGGATGGTCTGCATCTGACTCAAGACTCCAGTCACCAGACTCAAGACCTCGGATTCGCGACTCCGGGCCCCGGCACCACGCTCAAGAGCCCGTGTCGGCAGAGAACCTGAACACGACTACCACCCTTACAGGAACACCTTCTGAAAACCCGAACCGGTTCTATTTTGCCAGACAGCAGTCAAAAACCGATGCACTTTTTGCAAGTCTTTTCGGCCCGGTTGCGCCTCCACGCCGGAACTGACGTCGACCGCGGCGGGACTCGCAGCGCGGATAGCTTCACCCACATTACCGGGCGTGAGGCCCCCAGCCAGAATCACCGGATATCGTTGAACCAGATCCGCCGCCATGGCCCAGTTCCACATCCTGCCGTTTCCACCCGGCAACCGTTCACCAAAACACTCCGTCAGGAACGCCCGGCTGAAGGGATAGTTGCCGGCTTCGGCAAAAGTAGGTGGGCCGTTGGCAAACAGAGCCTTGATAACCATCAATCCGCGTTGATGTAACTCCCGCACCAATTGCGGTGGTTCCTGGCCGTGCAGTTGCACGGCTCGCAGGCCGCAGACCTCAACCCGCTGCAAAATGGCGGAGATCTCCTCGTTGACGAATACCCCCACAGACCAAGCGGTTTGGGGCAAGGCTCGGCAAATGGCTTTGGCCTGGTCGTCCGAGACATATCGCGGGCTTGGAGGGTAGAACACCAGACCGATGGCATTGGCGCCCAGCTCCGCGCAAGCCACGGCCTCATCGACGGTGGTCAAACCACAGATCTTCACCTGGGGAAACCCTGGGATGACCTGTGAAACGGTTTTTTTTACCATGAGAACCTGCCTGGCGTCAGCAATTGCAGTTGGGATCAGCGCGGATTATTGGGACTTTGCCTGAGCAATTCTCACGCGAAGGCCCGCCGATCGCGAAGAGATTTTCTTTGGTCTTCGCGACTTCGCGACTCCGCGTGAGTGTCAAATATTTCAGTCCTCATTGTCCGGCACCCCCTGCAAGGTTCTGAGAAAATCCTCGGGATGCTCGGCCCGTACCAAGCTTTCGCCAATGAGGAAGTTCCAGATGCCGGCCGCCTGCAACCTTTGGATATCGGATCTGGAGCGAATGCCGCTTTCGGCCACTCCCACCTGACCGGGTTCCAGGTAGCGTATCAAGCGTTCCGAAGTCGCCAGATCCGTTTGAAACGTGCGCAGGTCGCGGTTGTTCACACCAACCAGGCTGGCACCGGCGACGGAGGCTACTTCCAATTCCGCTTCGTCATGGACTTCCACCAGAGCGCCCAGCTCAAGTTCCCGGCACAGTTCCAGGCAGGTACGCAAGAATTCCGGAGACAGCACCCGCACGATCAAGAGCACGGCATCCGCGCCCAACACCACCGCCTCGTAGATCTGATAGGTGGAAATGATGAAGTCCTTGCGAAGCAGCGGCAACGGCGTGATGGATCGGACCTGACCGAGGTCCTCTGGACCGCCCTGAAAATGACGATCGGTCAGGACCGAGATGGCCGTAGCGCCACCGCGGGTGTAGGCCTGGGCAAACTGCTCCAGGTTGAGGTCGGAGCGAATCGCTCCCTTGGACGGCGAGGCTCGTTTGATTTCGGCGATGATATTGACTCCGGTGGGGCCCTTCTGGGCCAGACGGGCTTCGAAGGGACGCCGGACCAGCTGCTTTTCCGCCTGCTCACGGATCTGCCGTTCCGGCCTTTGTTGCCGGCATGATTGTACTTCTTCAGCTTTTGCCCGCAGGATTTTACCCAGAAAATCGTCGGGGCTATCCGGTATTGTCACGGTGTCCACATCCATGGTGGGTGGCATCTCCTTAGGCGTTTTCCTGGGTGAACCGAATGAGAGCGTCGAGTTTGGCGGCGGCAGCGCCGGAATCAATGGCTTCCGCGGCCTTTTGGATACCACCGGCAAAATCCGTCGCGACTCCGGCGGCGACGATGGCGGCACCGGCATTGACCAGCACCACGTCGCGCGTTGGGCCCTGTTCTCCAGCCAGGACGCGCCGGGTGATGGCCGCATTTTCGGCCGGGTCGCCCCCCGCCAGCTCTTCAGGCTTGGCGGTACGCCCCAGCAGTTGCTCCGGGGTGACATCGTAGGTGCGGATCATGTTGTCCTTGAGTTCGGCCACGCGGGTGGGAGCGCATACGGAGATTTCGTCGAGGCCGTCGTGGCCGTGAACCACAAAGGCCTGCCGAGCGCCCAGAAGCCGCAGGGCCTGGGCGAACATCTCGGTCAGCGGTGGCGCATAGACACCCAACAACTGACAGTTGGCGCCGGCCGGGTTGGTGAGCGGCCCCAGCATGTTAAAGATGGAACGAATCCCCACTTCCTTGCGCGGCTTGGCGGCGTGGCGCATCGCCCCATGGAAGAGCGGTGCGAACATAAAACCGATCCCCAGGGTGTTGACGGCTTCTTCCACCACTTCCGGCTGAACATCGAGACGCATTCCCAGAGCTTCCAGCACGTCGGCGCTGCCGCATTTGCTGGAGATCGACCGATTGCCGTGTTTGGCCACGGTGATCCCGCAACCTGCCACCACGAAAGCCGCGGTGGTGGAGATGTTGAAGGTATGGACACCATCGCCGCCGGTTCCGCAAGTATCCACCACGGTGGCGGCGCCGGCATGGATGCGGATGGCTTTGCGGCGCATGGCCCGGGCCGCCCCCGCCAGTTCCTCGAAGGTTTCGCCCTTGGTGGCGAGAGCCGCCATGAAGGCGCCGATCTGCGCTTCACTGGCTTCGCCCGACATGATCTCGGTCATGACCTCGGTCATGGCCTCCTCGCTCAAATCCTGCCGCTGTACGATCTGTTTGATGGCTTCGGATATCATGTATGTTCCCCTTGGTCCTTCTAGAGAAAGCTATTTCCATTCAATCATCAACCATTCCCGGCAATCCGTAGGAAGTTCCGGAGCATCCGCTTTCCAACCGGGGTCATTACCGATTCGGGGTGAAACTGAATCCCTTCCGTGAGATGTTCACGATGACGAACTCCCATGATTTCAGCATCTTCGGCCTCCGCGGTGATTTCCAGGCAATCGGGCAGATGTTCCCGGGATATCACCAGGGAATGGTAGCGCATCGCCTGAAATGGGCTGGGGATACCCTGAAAAATCGATCGGCCGTCGGCTGTCACCGTCGACACCTTGCCGTGCATCAGCCGCTTGGCCTTGACCACTTCCCCGCCGAAAGCCACGGCGATGGCCTGATGCCCCAGACACACCCCCAGGAGGGGGATCTTACCGCTGAAGGTCCGAATGGTTTCCACCGAAATGCCGGCCCCTTCGGGACGGCACGGGCCGGGCGAGACCACGATCCCGGCCGGTTTCCAGGAGGCCAGTTCTTCAATGGTCACCGCGTCGTTTCGTACCACCTTCACATCCGCTCCCAGCATCAAGAGATACTGCACCAAGTTATAGGTGAAGGAATCGTAGTTGTCGATCATCACGATCATGGTTGCCTCCTTGCCTCGCTCTGGCTGTTACTGAGAACCATGAATGGGCCGGTCACACGGTTGCAACTGATCAACTGCAGGGCCCGCTGCATGGCCATGGCTTTGTTGACGGTCTCAACCCGCTCCCGTTCGGGATCGGAGTCGGCCACAATCCCTGCTCCCGCCTGGACCCGCAGTTCACCCTTGTGGATGGACGCCGTGCGGATGGTGATGGCGAGATCCATATTGCCGGAAAAAGACACGTACCCGATGGCCCCGCCATAAGGGCCACGGGGCTCCCGTTCCAGTTCGGCGATGATTTCCATCGCCCGTACCTTGGGCGCCCCCGAAAGCGTGCCGGCCGGGAAGGTGGCGCGGATCAGGTCCCAGGCGTCACAGTCGGTACGCAGGTCACAGACGATGTTGGAAACCAGGTGCATCACGTGGGAGTAGCGCTCCACCACCATGAGGTCGGTTACCTGCACCGTGCCGACCTCGGCAACGCGGCCCAGATCGTTTCGTCCCAGATCCACCAGCATCAGGTGTTCGGCTCGTTCCTTGGGATCCTGGAGGAGTTCGTCGGCCAGGCTCCGGTCTTCCTGTTCGCTGCGGCCGCGCGGGCGGGTACCGGCGATGGGACGCAAGGTCGCCACCTGGTTTTCAAGACGTACCATGGTTTCGGGCGATGATCCCACCAGCACCTGATCGTTGAGACGCAGGAAATACAGGTAGGGGGACGGATTGATATAGCGCTGCGCCCGGTAGAGCAGCCATGGATCGGGCGGCTGGGCACATATGAAGGGTTGCGAGATCACGGTTTGGATGACGTCGCCTTCCTCAATGTAGTGGCGGATGCGGCGTACGTGTTCGCGAAACTCGTCAGGCTCCAACCGTGGTGTTAGTTCATAGGGTGCATCGGCGGTCGGGGAAGTATCGGCAAGGGGCCTGGCCAGCGCCGCCAACATCCTCTCGATCCGCTCAACGGCAGCGGCGTAGCATTGGTCGAGGTCGGTTGCCTCATCCGTAAAGGCATGGGCTACCAGCGTCATGGTGTGGCGGACATTGTCAAAGATGATCAGATTGTCGGTCACCATAAAGCTGGCCAGAGGCTGGTCTTCCGGCCATTCATGAGGGATATTCTCGATGAAGGCCACCATCTCATAGGTCAGATAGCCGACAGCCCCACCCCAAAAGCGCGGCAATTCCCGCAGTGCGACCGGCCGATAGCGCCCCATGAGGCTTCGCAGCACGGCAAACGGGTCGCCGTGGTGGTCAAGGCTGCGCCGCTCACCCAATTCGTTGACTTCCACAGACTCGCGGTACACGTCAATGGAACAGCGAGCGGAGGTCCCCAAGAAACTGTATCGTGCCCAGCGCTCCCCACCTTCCACGCTTTCCAGCAGGAAGGCTGGTCCCCGGCTGTGATTGATCTTGGCCAGTGCCGTTACCGGTGTTTCGGTGTCGGCCAGGAGTTCCACCCAAACCGGGATCACATTCCCAGTCCGGGCCAATTCACGAAATGCGGTGATGTTAGGTTGAATCTGCAATGACATGGTCAAACCTTTCCCCTAATGGCCACCAGGACCTACCGGACAGGACTGAGAAACTGTCTCAAAACTCCCCTCCCCGGTGGGAGGGGCCAATGCTGTTGAATTGAGCGCGAGAAGCCGCTCCAATTCCCCTCCCTGGCGGGAGGGGTTAGGGGAGGGGGTTGACTTCGCTCACTTTGTCACCCCCATCCTGTCCCGCAGGGTAGGACCGGACCTCCCCCCATCCGCTCGTCCCCTGCCGGTCTTCCGTCG
This sequence comes from uncultured delta proteobacterium, assembly GCA_963802715.1. Taxonomy (GTDB): domain Bacteria; phylum Desulfobacterota; class Syntrophobacteria; order Syntrophobacterales; family Syntrophobacteraceae; genus CAWDJT01. Next base: position 6,916 of record CAWDJT010000021.1, on the reverse strand, counting down.
CCATGGTCCCCAGCTGCAGTCAATGAACCTGCTGAGCGAACACCTGAAAAATTGGGCGAATCTGCTCACACAGCGTGGCAAACTGCTCCGGATAGAGGGATTGGGCCCCATCGCTCAAGGCCTGCTCCGGCGCATGATGGACCTCCACCATCAAACCGTGGCACCCCACCGCCACCGCCGCCCGACTAAGTGGGATCACCTGGTCGCGACGGCCGGCGGCATGGCTTGGGTCGACGATGACGGGCAGATGGCTCTCCTTGATGATCACCAGCACCGCCGATAGATCGAGGGTGTTGCGGCTGTGATGGGCGAAGGTGCGGACCCCGCGTTCACACAGAATCACCTGATGGTTGCCGCCTTCCATGATGTACTCGGCGGCCATCAGCAATTCATCGATAGTGGCTGAAAGTCCGCGTTTGAGTAGCACCGGTTTGGGGGATCGGCCGGCACGTCGCAGCAGGCTGAAATTTTGCATGTTCCTCGCGCCCACCTGGACGACGTCGGCGTATTCCTCCACCAGGTCATACACTTCATGATCCATGGCCTCGGTAACCACCGGCATGCCGGTTTCCTCGCGGACCTTGGCCAGGATCTTCAGGCCCTCTTCGCCGAGTCCCTGAAAAGCGTAGGGCGAAGTCCTGGGCTTGAAGGCCCCACCGCGAAATAGCTGAGCGCCGTGTTCCTTGACCGCGTGCGCAATGGTCAGCGCCTGCTGCTCACTTTCGATGGCGCACGGCCCGGCGATCATCACCAGGTGACCGTTGCCGACGTCCACATCGCCAATGCGAATGACTGTGTCGTGGGGCTGGACCTCACGGCTGACGAGTTTGTAGGGGCGGGTCACCGGAATGACATCCTTGACTCCGGGAAGCAGCAAGAAGCGGTCGGTATCCACGGCCCCTTGGTTGTACAGGACTCCGATGGCCACCCGTTCGCCTCCGGGCATGGGGCGCGCCACGTAGCCCGCCTCTTCAATGGCGGTAACCACGGCATTGACTTGTTCTGGGGTTGCCTTCCTGTTCATGACGATCAACATGACTGTTTCTCCCTCGAATTTCTCTGTTAAGATGGTGCTGTTTCCAAATTGGTTGCGCTCTCGTCTTGGGAAATGACTTTTTCAGCCTGGGCCATATCCTCAAAAACGCAGGGGCCATGGAGAACTTTCCCCACGGCCCCTTAAAAACACAAAAGACCGTGGGTCAGGGATGTGACCCACGGTCTTGCGATTCTTGCCTATGCTAGTAACTTAGTCGCATGGGATCGCGTCGGCACACCCCTCCATCCAGCTCTTCCGCCACCAGCACCAAAAACCGAATTGTTGAAAAGGAGCGTTTCTCATGTCTTCATCCATACAAAGGCTAAGGAAACTGTGCTAACAACCTAACTGGAGGGATTTTGGTTTGTCAAGTGCTTTTCGATCATGGGGTTCACTCACGGTTGATTTCTCTACGCGAACGGGTCAATATGACCATGATGACCTGGAAGGAAGCTGCACATGAGTGAGCACAGCGTCAACGTGGCAGAAGCTAAAAAGCGCCTGTCGGAACTCCTCGGGCGTGTTGCCTTTGGCAAGCAGCACATCCTTATAACCAAACGGGGAAAGCCCATGGCCAGGTTGGTGCCGGCAGAGGAAGAGATAAATCACCTGGCAGAGGCAAAAGGGTGGCTGGAGAAAGAAGATGACTTTTGGGAACCATGGAACACATTGTTCAGAGTCGGAGCCTTGATCTGCCGAGGATCATGACAACACCAACAGAAGAATAATGGTTCTTCTTGGCACAAACATCCTGAGTGAATTGATCAAGAGGCAACCCAGTCCCCGGTTAATAGCCCGTTTGGCCTCCGAACCGGCGCAATCGTTGGTCACATCATGCATATGCGTTATGGAACTCCGTTTTGGAAGTGCGTTGCGTGAGGATTTTGAACAGTTCTGGTCCAAGGTTTCCGAGGAGATCCTCTCCAAGATAACCATTCTCCCCCTTAATCTCGATGAGGTTTTGGTTGCGGGTGATATTCTTGCTTTTTTACAGAGGACCGGCGAGCCCATCGGAATCGAGGATGTCCTCATTACCGCCACGGCGCTCAACCACCAGTGCATTCTGGTTACTGCCAACACCCGACACTTTACCAAGATCGGAAAACTTGCCGTGGAGAATTGGTTGAAGGAAGGGTAATGAGCAGGTGTAGACCCCAGGACTTAGCGAGTGGTCTCTCGGGGGGGGTTGGGCAATTGGTTTTCATGTTGGGGTTGCCTGGCACCAAGCCCGGCATGGACTGCTCAATCGCCGCGAGATTTCTGCATGATGATCAGGACCGGAAACAGCTCCCCTACTTCGGGAAACCCAGCGGTTACACTATCTTCTAAAACCCGGTATAATGACAACTGTGGGCGTACTTGACCGGCTCTTTGATGCCAACATGCAACGGATCTTCTCCCAGATGGCCATCAATGCTTTGCGTGCCTTTGAAATCCCCACCCAGCATGTCCACTTCGATACCACATCGAGGATGGTTTTTGGCGACTACCAAGCGACACAGCTTCGCCTCCCCGTGCCCATGAAGATCACCAAGGGCTACAGCAAGGACCACCGGCCGGACCTCAACCAGTTTCTCATCTCGTTGCTGTGCACCGGCGGCCAAGTCCCCATTTTCACCAAGCTCGAGGACGGCAATGCCTCCGACAAGAAGATCAATAACGTCGTGCTCACCGACATCTCCCGCACCCTTGCCAAGGTCGGCATTGATCCCCGCGGTACCATCTATATTGCCGATGCCGCCTTCGTTACCCGGGACAACCTGCGGTTGGCCGCCGATACCACGTTGTTCATTAGTCGCCTGCCGGCCACCTATGGCGAGCACCAGCGACTCATCCAACAAGCCGTGGTCAGCTCATCCTGGCAAGACTTCGGCAACTTGGCCATCACCAAGCCCACCAAGAACCGCCCCGGCACTCACTATCGCGGCTGGGAAACCACGGTCGAGCTCCATGGGCGAAACTACCGGGCGCTTGTGGTTCACTCCAACGCCCATGATCGGCGATGCCGAGATGTTTGATCTGTAATTACGAAATAGAGCTTCATAGAGCTTTTTTGCAGGGTAGGAGTTTTCTTCATACGTCAATCTTACACTATAATCATATAGTTACGAATACGGGTTGACCGGCACACCCCCCAAAAACAGGAGCTGCGCATGACCGAAATCACCTCCACCGCTCCCACCAGCGAACAGTCCCCCCGCCCGAGAGCTTTGATTACCGGTATAACCGGTATGGTTGGTTCTCACATGGCTGATTTCTTATTGGCGAATACTGAGTGGGACATTTTTGGCATGTGCCGCTGGCGAAGCCCGTTGGACAATGTGGCGCATCTTCTGGTCAGAGCAAATAAGAAGGAGAGGATATTTTTTATAGATGGCGATCTTTGTGACCTTATATCTCTTCAGAATGCCATCCATGAAGCTAAACCTGACTATGTTTTCCACCTTGCCGCCCAGAGCTATCCCAAGACAAGCTTCAGCTCTCCAATTCACACCTTGGACACAAACATTCTTGGCACCCTGAGATTGCTTGAGGCAATAAGGGGATATAAAGAAATTGATCCTGTGATTCATGTATGCTCATCATCCGAAGTCTTTGGCAGAGTCCCGAGAGAAAAATTACCGATAAATGAAGAGTGTTCATTTCATCCTGCCTCGCCATACGCCATTTCCAAAATAGGGACCGATCTGGTTGGCCAGTTCCATGCTGAAGCTTATGGGCAGAAGATTGTTATAACGAGGATGTTTACCCACAGCGGACCTCGCAGAGGTGACATATTTGCCGAGTCAAGCTTTGCAAAGCAAATAGCTATGATAGAAAGGGAATTGATTCCACCTGTGGTCAAGACCGGGAATCTCGAATCGCTTCGAACATGGTCAGATGTGAGAGACGCCGTTCGTGCCTATTACATGCTTGTGACGGTGAACCCCATTCCAGGTGAATGCTACAATATTGGGGGAACACATTCATGCACCGTTGGTGAGATGCTCGCTTTCCTAATCTCGATGTCAACACACAAAGACCACATCAAGGTCCAACAAGATACGGAAAGACTGAGACCGTTGGACGCCGATCTTCAGGTCCCTGATACTGCCAAGTTTCGTGCACATACTGGCTGGCAGCCCGAGATCCCCTTTGAGAAAACCATGCAGAACCTACTCGACTACTGGCGGGAACGGGTTGAATCGGGCAGGATATTTTTGATGCGATAAGATCATCAATGGAAAGAAATGATTGCATGAATGAACTGAATCGTGAGCTGTACCGTAAAGATGTACCTCATCCGGAAAAGCAGAAGAGGCGATCTGTCAGCACTATGGTGAAGATGAGATGAAAACCCCGGTGCATCTCTCATCTTGGTGAAGAAGCCATAGCTGCAGGGGTGATTCATGCCCTTGCCCCTGAAGATCAGTTTTTCGGCACATACCGCAGTCACGGAATCTACCTTGCGCGCACCGGTGAGACGGACAAATTTTTCGCCGAAATGTACGGCAAAGTCGACCGGACTACTAAAGGGGAAAGCCGGCTCCATGCACCTGTCGGCGCCCGAATACGGTTTCATGGGAACATCGGCGATTGTGTCCAGAATCATTCCGGTTGCCGTGGGGGCTGCGTTCGCTGCTAAAATCTCAGGAAGCGGTCAGGATTGTGGCGGCGTTTTTCGGCGACGGTGCAACCGAGGAAGGGGTTTTCTGGGAAAGCATTAACGCAGCCTGCCTGATGAAGTTGCCGATGTTGTTTGTCTGTGAAGACAACGAGCTGGCCGTCTTCACCAGAAAAGTACACAGGCGGGGATATGACTCTCTGCCCGCCATCCTTGAGCACCTCCGCTGCACCGTCCTTACCGACTCCACCACCGATGTGGAAAGAATTTATTATCGTACCCTTGAAGCCATTGAAGCAATGAAAAGCAAGCAACAGCCTTGCTTTCTCAATCTCTCCTACTATCGGTATCTGGAGCATGTGGGGGTCTGCGAAGACTTTCACTGCGGTTATCGTTCAAAGGATGAGTTTGAGGACTGGTTCAAGGTCGACCCGCTCAAAATACAACGAGAGAAGCTGCTGAAGCATGGGCTGTAGCCAAGAGGAGTTCAGAAACTGGAAGGGGCAATCGATCGCCAGATCGCCCGCAGCATTGAACTCGCCAGACAAGCGCCATTCGCCGATGATGAAGAGCTATGCCGCCAGGTGTACGCATGAGGAAAATCAGCTACTGCGAAGCACTCACCGAGGCGATGCGTCAGGAGATGGAGCGCGATCCCCGCGTATTTACCTACGGCATTGGCGTTCCGGATCACAAACGCATTTTCGGCAGCACTCGTGGATTGGTGGAGCAGTTCGGCCTGGAACGCTGCTTTGACACCCCCCTTTCCGAAGATGCCATGACCGGTTTCGGCCTTGGGGCGGCCATCAACGGCCTGCGCCCCATTCATGTTCATGCCAGGGTTGACTTTATGCTGCTGGCGATAAACCAGCTTGCCAACATGCTTTCCAGCTATCATTACGCCACCGGCGGCAAACTGCGGGTTCCCATGGTTATCCGGGTCATTATCGGCAGGGGATGGGGCCAGTCTTTCCAGCACAGCAAAACCATGCATTCGATGTTTGCGCACATTCCCGGCATCAAGGTTGTCATGCCGACGACCCCCTATGATGTGAAGGGGATGATGATCGAGGCGATTCGTGATGACAACCCGGTTGTTTTCATCGAACACCGCTGGCTCTATTACGCGGTTGATGAGGTCCCGGAAGAGTCCTATACGATTCCGTTCGGCACAGGAAATATCCTCAGAAACGGCAGCGATGTTTCCGTCGTCGCCACAAGCTGGATGAATGTCGAAGCCATGCGTGCCGCGGAGGTGTTGCAAAATAAACACGGGGTTTCCCTGGAGATTGTCGATCCCCGCACGATCGCGCCGTTGGACGAAAAGATCATTGTTAATTCAGTGACCAAAACCGGCCGGTGCCTCGTGGCTGATTACGATTGGCTGCATTGCGGATTTGGGGCCGAGGTGGCTGCCCGAGTCTCTAAAGAGTGTTTTGGCAACCTGAAGGCACCCGTTGAACGCCTCGGCTTTGCCTTTGCCCCCTGTCCAAGCACCCGCCCTTTGGAAAATAGCTATTATCCCGATGCAACCACGATTATCAGGGCGGTTGAAAAAATGCTGGATCTCCCAGCAGCCGATATTGCAGACCAGGAATTTTTTTCCTACGAACGAAAATTCAAAGGCCCTTACTGAAGCCAACTCGGAAACAGACCATGAATGAAATGAATACCGAACATAGCCAGGCTAAAAGAAAAGGCCAGAGAAATCCGCTCCATGATTCTTGAGATGATTGTCGCGGCGAACAAAGGGCACATCGGCGGCGCTTTTTCATGCACCGATATTCTGGTCGCGCTCTATTACGGAGGAGGGTTGCGAGTAGACCCCGCTAATCCTCGCTGGGACAAAAGAGACCGCTTTATCCTGAGCAAAGGGCATTCCGGCTCGGCGCTGTTTGCCGTGCTTGCGGATCTCGGTTTTTTTGAAAAAGGAGCACTGGAAACCTACTGTAAAAACGGCACCATGCTTGGCGGTCACCCCGACCGCCGGGTTCCCGGCATTGAAGCGGATACCGGTTCGTTGGGGCATGGGTTGGGCTTGGTGCCGGCATGGCGCTTAGCGCCAAGATGAATGCCGAGGATCATCGGGTTGTTGTACTGCTCGGCGATGGTGAGTGTTGCGAAGGATCGGTCTGGGAAGCTCTCGTTTTTGCGAGCCATCACAAACTGGATAACCTGACGCTTATTGTTGACCGCAACCGACAATGCGTTCTGGACTTTACGGAAGATTGTTCGCCGCTGAATCCCCTCGTTTCGCGCCTGGAGGCATTTGGCTG
>CAWDJT010000020.1:0-19201 GCA_963802715.1 uncultured delta proteobacterium | reverse complement strand
ATAGGGCAGGGATTGGGGTCATATTGGTGTTATATGCCCGGATAGCAGGCACTTCCCAAAACTCGCTACAGCGGTGGATGATTGCCGGTTCATCCACACCGGAAAAACCAAACCCGTTCCAGCGATAGGCGGCAACTCGTGTGCGCAAAGTCTCGGGGATCTGGGACCAGATAGGAATCGCCACGATGCAGGGCACACAAAACACCGGTTTCTCCCGGCAGCAGGGCGGCATCGATCAGCGGCCAGGCCAGAGCCGTCCCGCGCCAGCGCGCCACCAGACCTCGCGAAGTCACCTCGTAGACGTAAGGACGCGGGCTCTGCTCGTGATCCAGCGACGACGGGTGCCGTTCCAGGGTGACCAGCATCTCCGGGCTGTCCGGCCAGGCCAGTCGCCCCGCATCCACAGCCAGGAGTTCGGTCGGCCGCGTCGTCCACCGGGATTTGCCATCTTGCAGCGCTTCCAACGAAATCTTCCCCTTGCCATCGAACTTCCGCGGAATCGCCGGAACAGCGCGCAGGGTCACTCCGGCCACCGTGAAGTCCGAGCCTCAGCCTGGTGGTGCACACATTCGGGATCTTCTTCCGACATCGCACTGGATGGTGCCCATCCAGACGCTCCTCCTCAGTCGCGGGAAGGCGCTGCCTGTCGGGGTTTGGGTGGCGATCACGCCGCAGGCGAGCTGTTCATCCGCAATGCGACAATCGGCGAGGATGCCCTCTTTGCTGGCCGGATATTTCTGATCGAAAAGATGATTGCCGAGGGAATAGAAGACGGGTTTCCCTTGAAGGCATTCCAAGGGTTGAATCACATGGGGATGGTGGCCGACGATCAAGTCCGCACCATGCCCGATCAGCCACTCCGCCGCTCGGCGCTGATCGGCATTTGGCCACTCCAGCAGCTCACTTCCCCAATGGACGTAAACCACCACCAGGTTTGCAAGCCGCCGCGCCAGGCGCAGCTTCTGCCGAAGAATCGGCGATGGGACTTCGACCCGCGGGTGAATCCGCTCCGGCAACCATGGAAAACGCCACTACGCCCACCGTCACCGTCCCAAACCGCCAAAAGCCCGGGGATGTCTCGAAAGAAAGGGCTCCCAACCCGGCCCGATTAAGTGCCTGGCGCGTGGCATTGAGCCCCGCCTCGCCCAGATCACCACTGTGGTTGTTGGCCATCCCCAACACCCGAAAACCTGCCTGACGCAATGCTTCCAACGATGTTGCCGGAATTGCGAAGCAAAGACTGGGTTCCAATCCTTTCAGGCACTCTGATGATGAACCCACCGCCCCTTCCAGGTTTCCCAACGACCCAGTCGGCTTGGTGGAAAATCGGCGGCCAGCCCTGCCAGGGATTTCTTGCCGGTGCGCTCCATTTCCACCTGCACCTGCCGTGACAACAGGATATCCCCAGCAAACAAGAAGCGTAGCTCCCGCCCGGCCTCCTTGCCACCGCCCGGCTTTGCTGACCCTGCTCCGCTCGGGTACCAAGGCGAACGCTGCTTTCCCGGAATGGGCTCCTGAGACCAACAGGTTCACAATCACCACCACCAGCGCGGCCGCAAACAATGATTTCATCGCGGAATACCCAAAAACTTGCCGTGACAAAGCCTCCCCTGCCGGTTGCTCCCCCTTGACATCGGAGTACTCCCTCACTCCTACGTCTCACCATTCCCAAGCCTATCCCTTCAGAACGGGTTGCGCGCGGGACACGATAACGCTTTCTTGGAAAGAAACGGCGCGATCCAGGACGGGATGCTCTTGCTTGCCGAGCATCTGACGCCATGCGGCATCATCCAGGAGCCGCTCCGAAATGAATTCATAATAGGAGTAGACACTTCCCTTCACCATTTGGCTGTCGGCCAAAGAACGGCACGACATGATCCCATTCCATGGGGCGACCGACCGCAGCCATCAAAAAGGGAAGCCCCAGCGGCCCGCCACCGGCCACATCGGCGATCTTGGCCATGGGATCGGGGTTCGACAGGGCAAACTCCTTGTTGGCCAAGCTCTTGAAGACCAGGAAATGATGCTCGGCCACCCGCCCCACATGAAGGATTTCCTCGTAATCCTGACTGCTCAAGGCTTCACCGCGCACCTCCTTGTCCGCCATGCGTCTTGAACCATCGGGCCTTCTCCGCGGTAGCCCGCAACCGGCGTGCTATCCCCTGGCGCAGCGGTTCCGTGTCAGCGGCTCGTCATCGACCATCTCTCCTCGTAGCACTCCTCCTTCCGAACTGTTCACCATGGCCAGAAGCGAGTCAAACAGGGCAGCGATCGCCTCAAAGGTGCGGGGATCGGGTTCCACATAGCCGCGCGGGGGTCTCAGCACGATGGGTTCAAAACCCGCTTCCCCGCATTCGGCCGTGGTCCGTTCATTGACCAGCACCGTGGCGTGGCGCAGCGTCGCCCAAGAAGCCAGCCCGGTCTGCAGCCGTTTGGATCGCCACAACGCTTCATCCCCGGCGGCGTTGGGAGAAACCACATCGTCCGCCCATTGCATCGCCAGGGCATCCAGCCACTTATTGTAAAGGTCCGATGGGCATGGTTTCCTGGCTCAGTTTGGTGCGACGCTTGCCCAGCTCTTCCAACACCGTTCGCAACGGCGGGTAGCGATCCAGGTCGTCCTGGAGCAACGTCATGGCCAGCTTGCTTCCCAGGGCGGCAGCCACATCCAGGGCCGACGGCATGAGCCGCGGGCCGGCAGGACCGGTGATCTGTTCCGGATTCGGGCCAGTCGGGATGATAAACGGTGGCAAGCAGCACTTCGTTGTCAAATCCCCAGGACAGGGGAAACAACCGCGCTTCCTTGACCGGATGCCGCGCATAGGCGGGCAGTTCCCGGTCGTTCCCGCCCCACACCAGAGGAGCACGGGCTGGAGCAATGAAACGTCGGTAGGGAGACAATCCAATGGAGAGCCTTGCTTCTGATCTCCTCCGGCAAGCTCTTGTAAAGCCTCGACCGGGACCGCCTCGGGGGCCAATTCGGTTAGATATTTGAACGCCTTGAAATAGCAGCTGGAATTGCGGATCGGCGGTATAGTGCCCGCGCGGCATCAATTCCCCGTAGTTGAGATCCACCCCCAGCGCCGACTTCTCGCTACCCCGAGCCGCGAGGATGCGCTGCACTCCTGCGTCGCTTGCTTCCTTTCCGGACGCACGCACGCAGCTCGGCAAGAGTGGCAAACGACCTTGGCCCAGGGCGAATCCGGCTGCGATGTTCGAAAATGGCGGTCTGAAGCCGCAACCAACTCCCAAAAGGCGGGAATGGCCTGATGCCGTTCGGTGACAATGAAGAGCCCCTCATAGGCGGCTGCCAGCAATTCCCAAAAGATGTCCGTGGTGACCAGATAGGGGCGGGTCGGCGTGGCCGAATCATAGTCCCCGCAGGAGTAAGCTTCGGCTATCGTACAGGCTGTAGAGCTGATCCATGGCCAGATCACGCAGGAGCCCGCCGTTACGACTCACGCAGTTCGCGATCCGCCGATGATTCGACAAACATCCAGGCGTTGGTCACATCCGCCAGCGGCACCTCGATGGGAACATAGACCAAGCTGTAACCTTTGTCCTTGCGCACCACCCCGACCACTCCCCGACCGTCGGGCACTGACGAGGGCGTGCCGACGAATCGATAGCCCCGGCCTGGACGGCTCTTGGTCCGCCCCTTGTCGAGGACCACCGTGATTCCGTCGGTATCCGGTTTCCAGTGGAGCAGACCTCAGCCCGTTGGGGGTGACGGTCACTGGACCCACCTTGGAGCGAACCGTCAAGAAGCTTCCTGGAAGTATCCCAATGATCCCGTCCATAGCTGGCCACCTGGAACCCGTGCTGGTTGTCTTCCCAGATCAGGAGATGACCGGCCGGATGGAACCCCAACGGCAACGCCCAACTTGCCGCAACCTTGCTCGGTTGTCGCTCGGCACCTGGGAAAGTACGTGAACCCTCCTTTGGGCCCCACCACCTGGTAATCCCTGCTTCCATCTTCGGTGATGGAACGGATGGCGTAGCTGCCATCGCGTTCCCTTCATCCCGAAGAACAGCCGATAGCCCTCTGTGGGGTTCCCTGCCTTGTCGTAAGCAATCACGTAGGGGCGTGGTCCCACCACCAGCCGCCGGATTTCTTGGGTGGACCGGTAGACGGTCTTCATCTGCCAGCTCCCGGAAACCTTGCTGACACGCGCTATCACCTGCTGACCACCCTGGATTCCGGCCAGAAAGAACCGGTCACCCAGCGGATGCCAGGCGATGGCGCGTGGCGTGAAATCCTTCGGCACCGACCAGTCGTTCACCGGCTGAGAGCCATCCAACCGCCAGAAACGAACCACATGGCCGCCATTGGGCACCTGAAGGACCACGGCCACCTCCATGCCTTTGGGCGACACGTCGGTGTCAATGGGTTTCTCCCCGTCTGCCCAGAGTCAGGCTTCGCATCTCTTTGGGGGAATGCACCACCTGGACTTCCGGCGTATCAAACATGCCCGCGGCAGCTTACCGACATCGCGCCAAACAGAACCAACAACAGCAGACCAATACTGCACCTTGATTTCATCACCACATCTCCCCGACAAAGCACACGACCAAGCACAGCAGTGACCAATCACATGAGCCATTACCCCGGCGAATCCCGCCTGCAAGTGCGCTCGTAGCAGCATTCCATACGGGCAGATCTCAAGATCCATACAGCATCGCGGCCATCACTTGTGACTCCTTTTCGCGGAAAACCCCACTATCCAAGAGTCGCCCCACCGACTTGGCTATTCCGGCTCTGCCGCTGCTCGCACCACCACTCGACAAGGTGCTCCACTGGTGCCGATGAGCCGCAGAGGCAGGGCAAAGATCTCCCCTCGGCGTGGCACCATTGCAGCGTTCTCTTCATGCAGGTCCTCAATGAGAAACTTGCCGGCTTCAGCAACAATCCGATTGAATTCCAAACCGGAGGCGTCCGCCACTTCAATCACGCCCGCCAGGACCCAGACTTCAGGCGGCAGATCGACCAAGAGCGTTGAGTGCATCGGCAGTCAACTTGGAAATCCCGCCCAATCCGGTACGAAGAAACAGGATTGGCTCTTGGCGATACCCGGCGGACAATCTTTGGAGCGAATCCGCACCGCAACAATCGGGGAGGTCAACCAGAAAGTATGCGCCCATGAGTCGGTCAACGGGGAGTGATTCAAGGGTTGCGCCACCGGGGAGGAAATGGGCTGGAGCGTCAATATGCGTGCCGGTCTGCGTCCCCAGTTCCAATCGGGACACTCGATAGCCTTGCGCTTCGACCGAACACCACTCCGAACACCGAAACGGGGGATCTGAATACTCACCCGACCGGTAAATGGCCAGGGAGCCATCCACGGGCTTGGTGAGGTCGATGACTTTGTAGGTGCGGATTCGCTCCATCACAGGAATCAGTGGCCTCAGGGTCTCGGGGTGACTGTGTCCGATAGACGGCTTTTTAGGCCCAGGTCTCCAGGTCCGCACGAAAGATGCGGATGCGTTGGAGAATCCGCTCGCGCTGCAGGTTGAACCAGATCATCCCACCGGTAATGGCCACTCCCAAAACCAAGAGCATAATAGCCTTGCCAAAACGTTGTTCGGGGAAGAGCTGAACCATTTGGCCGACGATATTAAGGACCAGGAAGGTGACGCCAGTGTAGAGGAAAGCACGGGTACGCAGGGCGATGCCAACGATGACTCCGGCCAAACTCAGAGCCAAAACTATAGCGAAGATCTCCAACTCGCCACGCAAAAAGACATCAAGGGTGGCACTGGCATAAAGGATGCTCAGGGCGGCGAGCCGGGCACCATTCAGCACGTTCGGCTTCAATTCTTTCCGGTGCAGGTGGAGCAGTATCAGAACGCTGATGGCTGCCGGGGCAATATATACCTGGAACATCCGAGAACTGTTGGCCCAGCCTGGAATCCACAGATAAAGGGCCGCATTGAAGGCCAGAAGCGCCAGGTACAGCGGCAGCGGCCGCTCGGTCCCACGACAGCTGAGTAAGTACAGGGCTCCAGCGGCCATCAAGGTCGCACTGGCATGGCCGGAAGCAAGCTGGATAGGGACTGTCAGTAAGGCCACCAGAGGCAGCACCAGAACCACATGCAGCAGGGGTTTGCTCAACGTCAACCGCTGGATGGCCAAAAGTACGTAGGTGGCCCCCATAAGGGCGGCGGTATCCCGGACATTGGTCGGCGTCAGACCGACCCATAGCACGCGGATATACACTCCAACAGCGCCGCACAACGCGGTCATGCCGTAGATCCACAAGGCTTGATCCGGCAAAAATGCCCTTTTCTCCGAACCACTGATCCCTGCCCCATGATCAACACCTCGCTGTGATTGCCAAACCTGACGCAGGCCAAGAAGGACCAGCAACAACGCCGCCAGGATGGCCGCCCCGGCATCTGCGCCACCAGCCAGCCGCTGGGGTTGGCCCGTGGCGGTAATACTGTCGACCAGGAAAAACCCATGCAGCGCCCACTCCACCAAAGTAAGCACAACCATGGCCGGCCATGCCCAGGCAAACAGCAGCGCGATGCTCTCGATCCTGTCATTTGGCACCGCTGCCTGGCCGTTCGCCTCCGTCCGATCCTCTATGTATCGCCGCAGCCTGTCGCTGCTCCACAGCAGGAGCCACGCCAACAGGGCCGACTGGAGCGCATACCAGGGTGTCAGGAGGTTCACGTGGGAGGGCGGCACCCACAACAGCGGCCAACCGTGCAGCAGGACCATAATCATGATCATGGCGGCAAGCAGCCAACGGTATTGTTGGCGCCGCCAGCCAAGAGCGGCGGCAATCCCGATCAAGACCGTCAGTGTTGTCAAACGCTCACCCAACGGCACGTGTGGAACAAGAATCATCGCAACAATGGCTAGAATCAGGCTCGGCGCCACCCACGTAGCAAGGGCATCACGCGGTCCCCGGGCGGTTTCGCCTCCCCACGGTTTCGCTTGCCATAAAGAATGCGCCAGCAGCAACGCGGCACTCCATAATGCCAGGAAAAGGGGTAGGTGGAAGAAGGGTGAAGCGATCTCAAGCCAGGCCGCCAGAAGAGCACTGAACAGTGACAAGAGAACCGCATGATTTTCCCATGCCATCCGGTGCAGCCACCACAGGTGCACGAATGCAAGGCTCAGCAAAAACCCCACGAGGACCGGGGAGAACCACTGGCCCATCAGGTGCCCGTAGCGAAGGGTCATCATGCTGTATGCCAGCGTGGCTACCAGTTGCAGCAGCCACCCGGAAAAGAGAATCGCCGGCCACACCAAAAAGGGTGTGGTGAGATCGAGGGGTGCGCCAACCCCAACGAGCGGACAGGCTCTCGCCGTGCTGTCGCCATAATGGAACAACTCGCAACAGCAGATTGGTCCAAACCAGATTGCCAATCAAGCAACTGAGCGGCGAAAAGAGGGTCAGCACAACCAGATCAGCCAAAGACCGAGAGTGGAAGGACCCAACCCAGACCGCATTGAACGTGAGACCGGCAACGTTGAGAAGTAGTGCCGCCAACCACGGGAACCCGGCCCAGCCACTGTTGCGCAGCATCAGGAGGAGGTAGACAGCGCCGGCAGCCTGGTATCCGATGTGAGAAAGCGCCGCGAGCCGGTTGCTCCATTCCAGACTGCTGCTCACCACGCTCACGGATACCGCCACCAAGCCCAGCCAGGGCCAGATATGGAGTGCGACCGCCCATTGCGGCCTACGCGCATTGAAGCGTGGCAACACCCAGTTCTCGAAACCCCACAGGGCATAACCCCCTATCAGAGCGGCGGCATTCAACCACCGGCTGAGTCCCATGGATGCGAGTGCAGTGGCTACGAGGGCACAACTCAGCAGCGGGATGGCGATGCCGCGCACGGTGGCAGCGTTGGACACTGACTTCAACACCGGAAACAGGCACAGAATCAGGGTCAGGAAGGACAAGGGCAGAAAAACGTCCGCCCGCAACGGTGTTCGAGCAGACAGCATCAGGATGCTGAACAGCGCCCAACCGCAAGTCAGCATGGCAGCACCACGCAGCGGCTGTGCATAAAGCTGCTCCCAGCGAGAATAGCGGCCAATGCTTCCTGCCAGAACCGCCAACCCCAAACCTATCAGTGCCATGGTCAGCCATCGATCGGAAAACCCACCGCCTGCCGGCAACAGGGTAAAGGCCATGCCACGATGGAACAAGGTAGCCTGCACCCACAGCGTCGCCAGCACCGCAAATAGAATCCCTGCCAGACTGAGAGGACGATGCCCCGGGGAATGGTTCGACAGCAGCAGGCAGAGGCTCGCCAGAACCAGCACGGCAATGGGAAGCAGAGCCCCGGCGCTCACCGGGTCGATCCAGACCAGGACCATTTGCCGGAATGCTACGAACAGTGACAGCCCAATGGCCACAACGCGCAGTGGCTTACGGTACAAGCTCTGGTCAAAACCATCCTGGAGTTCTTGACCTTCGCCCGACTTGCGGCTCAAGCCATGGGCGATAGCCCACATGAACAGGCCGATCAGCACCAGGCACAACCCGACGCCGTGATCTTCGATCAGTCCCCGTATGGGAGCAGGGTAATGCCGAGGCGACGAGGGCGACATCAAGATGTAGCCAACAAGTCCACCGAGAACGCCCATGCCGAGCAGCGCGTAGCTATGGAATCTTTGCTGGTAGCGTTGACCTGCGAGCCAGAGAAACACTGAACTCGTGGCGATGGTGATAAGAAGGGTCGCGTTGGCAGTGGCGAGGCCATGCTTCCAGATAGAAACCCCCGTACCAAGCATGATGATACCGAGTGCCAGGACATGCACGTATTGTTCAGCCGACTCGCGATCGCCGCCCACATGCAGGGCTTTTGCCAATCGCGAAGACGCTGGATGAGTCAGGACAGCAACGCTGAATCTCCAGCTCACAAGCGCGTAGACAGTACCGGCGAAACTCAAGCCGGTGACGGTTCTGAACAAGACCTCGGCCACCACCGTGAGCCAGGCGCCGAGGCCGAGCAGCATAGCCACCGCAAGCGAGCCGGACAAGTGAAAGTACCCACCTGTCGCAATACTCGCCAAGGCCCCGAGACCGGCGGCGAGTGTCCAACCCCACCCGAGATGGCCATCCAACAACCGTACCCCAAGAATCGCCAGGCCGATGAGCCACAGAAGCACCATAGTCCGCTGCAAGGGTCGGCTCAACACATCTTCGCAAGTCTGGTTGCCGGGAACCACAAAGCGCCACAGCAATGTCAGCGGTTGCTGCCCCATGACCGCCAATGCGGCCTGTTCTCGCCGGAGCGCCCTGATTTCGTCCGGTTCTCGTTCCAGCCACCACAGCAGCGCCCACGCAGCCAGTGTCAAAAACATCATGGCCCCGCCCGTCCCGGTTTTGGGAAAGTACGTGAACTTGAAGATCAGGCCTGCCGCACCCCACAATCCCAACACGCCATAGAAGAGCCCCCGGATACGAAGACCGAGGCACAGCCACAACGACACTCCACCCATGGCACCCAGCAAGAGCGGCAAAGAGCGGTTCACGGTAATCCCGGGCAGAGCCAATACCACCGCCATTGCGAGGCATATCCCCACGTTCAGCAAGGCACTGTTGAACAGCACTTCATTCCTCGCGGTTGTCGCCCGCGGACCGCTACGGTGAAGGTGCAGGCCCAGGGCGGTCCACAGCGCTGCGAGCATCACCAGGCCGAAAGCGCATTGGCTTGCCCATGCCAGACCCGTCCATTGCGGTGCATAGGCAACCGCGACGCTGCCCATCATGGTCACAACGTAAAGCCACGGCCCTTCCAGGAGGTTCGTCGAGGGTTCCGTGTCGTCCCTGCGGCCGAACCATAGGGTGCCGGGGGCATACCGCAGCCCATAGAACAACAAGCCCATCGCCGCCACGGCTGTGCCCATCGCCGGCAGTCCCGGTCGAGCATGCAGCAGACTCCATCCGGTAAGCGCAACCGTCGCTCCCATCCAGACCCGGTAGCAGCCGAGGGCCAACGGGGTGGACCGGCGGGCCTGCAGCCAGAGGCCGGCAGCAAACAATCCGGCCAGCCCGGGCAAACTTGCCAGCAAATGCCACTGATTGGGCAGATGCTGCAAAATGATTAAGCCGTACAACCAACTCAGGCAGGCGAGGAGTAGAAATAGAGGCGGGAGCGTGAGATATTGCCAGAACACCATGCCGTACAGCCCGACCGCCAGCACCAGGGTGACGAGGCGAGCGGCCGGCATATCAACACTGAACGTCAGGGCCAGGATGGAAAGACCGTAGACGGCAAAGCTGAACCGCGAAAGAAATGCATGCTGCCGGGTGTAGCTGTTTCAACTGGGCGTCCAGGTAGAACAGCAAACCGCAGAGAACCATGAGAAACGGACTGTAATAACCACCCGGCAAATCCCTGGGATGGCTGTAACCCCAGGTAAGATGTACGAAAGAGACAAGAGCGGCATACACAAACGTACCGGCGGCATAATAGGCAATTTTTCGCCGCTCCACAAAGATGGAACGCAGCCAGTCCCGCGCAAACAAGACCATTCCATAAGCCAGCAGTCCCAGCAGCAGGATGTGCAGCAGGGCCAGCAATGGCCAGGACGGAAACCGCTCCAATAAAGGCAGTGCCAATTGTGTGGCGGACAAACCGAGAAACAGTTGCGGATGCCGACCTTGCAACGAACGATCCATGATGGCGGATACCACCATGGTAGCGAAGTACAGTCCCGTGGCAATGGCGGCGGTAGTGACAATACCGATGAATCAGTCCGGGAAGATGCTGACCGGCGGTAATCACTCGAACCGATGCCGCGATATTGAGTGGCACCAGGAACACACCAAGGGCCAGCAGCACGCTGCTGGAGGTTTCAAGCTCCGGCCGGCGGCGGCGCAACTGATAACCACCCCAGAGGATAAACAGCGTGTAAGCGCAAAGGATCAAGGAGACCGTCAGAGCTTTGGCAAATCCAGTCGTGTAGGAAACCAGGAATACCGATCCGGCCACAACACAGAGCCCGCCGATGAACCAGCCGATGTTCTGGACCAGAAACGGGACAATCAGAGTGGGCCAGCCGGATACGGCCTCGAGTGCGCGTTCCAATGCGCTGGGGCTCTTCGGTTGCCAGGCATAGCCTACGGTTTCATCCAGGCCGGCCTTAGGCTCAGAAGATGGAGGACTGTCTCTGGTTTGAGTAGCAGCAATGGTTGCTGAACCGGAGGCGGGCTTGGATTCCGCAGCAACGGGTTGAACCGGTGTTGGGGCAGCGGGCGGGGGCACAGCCGGAGTTTTTGTCAAGACAGTCGTGGATTCAGCAGAAAGGGGAGGAACGAAAACCGGCGTCTGAGTCTTCGGTGGTACCGCGAATGGATCGCTGATGAAAACCGCTGCCGGAATCGTTACCGTTTTATAGGAAGGCTCGGGCAGAGGCTCCAACTCAAGTTCTGGCTCGGTTTCCCCTACCCTTTCCATTTCGGCCTGCGGCTCGTGACGCCACGGCGGGGGCCCAGGTGGAACAAGTCCATGGCGGATGAGCAGCTCCCAGGCGGATTCCCTCCTGTCCAACCGAACCTCGCCCTCGACCGCGCCAAGGTCGCCAACGATTTGCGACAATAGAGTATCAATACTGCCCAGGGTGTGATCGTGAAAGGCACGGTCAATCACCCCATCTGCCAGCAGGCGTTCCAACTCCAGTCGCAATAGGGCCAGGTCGGCTACATTTTTGTCAGTGAATTCAACGCCAGCAGTGCCCACTGGCGGAGGTGGGATGGCTCCCGGACCAGAGTCTGACAAAGATCCTTCGGGACCTGGTTGTGACCGGGGTCGCGTATGGTAGAAATATACCCCCACCAAGAGAGCCGCGAACGGCCATTGACCCGTGTAGAGCAACACCAGGAGGCAGACAACCAGGAGAAACATGGGTTTTTCCCCTATGTAACTGTCTCAAAACTCCCCTCTCCTGCCGTAGGCAGGATTGGGGGAGGGTGAGGAAAGCCCCTGCACAACACCCCCTCCTGTCCTCCAAGGGCAGGACAGGACCTCCCCCCTCAAGGGGAGCCGCTGAATTACGGTCTCTCCGTCATAGCGGGCGGCTAAACCCCGGCCCCGTGACCCGTTCGAGGGGCGGGAGCGCCACTGCTAACACGCCTTCAAGGGGGAGGAGCCTGGGCAAGTCTTGAGATAATCACTAAGTTCCGCGAAACGGTGGCGAGTACCTATTCCTTCATTTTCTTCTTGAGCTGAGCGAGTTCATCCTCCACTTCCTGTTCCGCTTCCATCTTCCAGAAGTCCTTCTCCAGTTGGGAGGTGTTACTGCTTAGTTCGGCCATGGCCTCGGTTCTCGCCTCCATTTCGGCGACCTTGCCTTCCATACGTTCGAAGTTGGCTTGTGCATTGAGACCGGTTTCGAAATTAGACATAGTCTTGTTCATGTGCTGGCGAGCCTCGGCCGCTCGTTGCCGCGCCACCAGCGTACCCTTCTTGCGCCTCGCTTCCTCCAGCTTTGCTTCCAAGGCACGCAACTGGGTTTTCAAGTTCTCACTGGTGTTCTTGGCCGCTTCCCAAGATGGTTCCAGGGCTTTGATGATGTTGTCGTGCTCCTTCTTCCGCACCAGCGCCCCGCGTGCCAGTTCCTCCTTATTGGCCTGCATTGCCTGCTCAGCTTTGTTCAACCATTCCGCTGACTGTTGGCGGTGGTGCTCCAGATCCTTCTGCAACTGCTTCTCACTGGTGATCGCTTCAATCACCCCTTCCTTCGCTTTGTTGATGTTCTCTTCCATTTCCCGGATGATCTGTTTGATCATGCGTTCCGGGTCTTCGACCCGATCGATCAAATCATTGATGTTGGCGCTGATGACATCGCTGATGCGTTTGAAAAGATTTGCCATGGCTCTTTCTCCTTTATTGTTTGTGGTTTGTTTGATACCGCCACTTCGGATGGTATGTACGTTAGTTTCTGCAAAACAGGTTTACCTGCTCCATGTTCGCTTCCTGACGACGACCTGCAGATCCTCCAGGTCGCACCTGAATCCAGCGTGGATCACTCTTAGCTTTAGTCACATTGGCATAGAGGGGCCGCCAGCACCATTGTTCTTTGCGCCATCAAGCGCTTCTTTCGGCATACCCTCAACCGTGAGTAGATCACGCTCGCCTTCATCTGCGCCCCACGAGAGAAAAAAACCTCCCGTGGTCTTGAGCCTCGAGGAGGTTCGCAAGATTTTGAGCTGCCTCAGTTTGGCCCGCTATTGAGCCTGTCTGAGCACCATCCATTTTCGCAGTTCCGCCGCCGCACTCCAGGAGCTTGCCCGCGATCCCAGGTTTATCGGCGGTCAAATCGGCATGCTCGGGGTGCTCCATAGCTGGACGCGCGACCTGCTCTATCATCCTCGATGTTCACTACCTGGTCCCGGGAGGAGGCTACGCGAGCGATGGCAGCAAGTGCGGGGGCATCCTCATCCTCGTTCAGACGGTTAAGCCCAAGAGTCGCCTACCTCCATGATCTTTGGCACTCGACGGGCATGCTTACCTGGATCCAACTGGCAGGGGCGCCACACCGGAATCCTTAATATGTTATGCCGTTCTGCCGAATTCTCTTTCTATTTCTGTTTCCACACAGGACTTCGTTTCCCCAAGAACGCGCTTATCCCTTCCTTGGCATCTTCCGTAGAGCACAGACGGGCAAAAGCTTCGTTCATATATTCGAAGGCTTTGTAATAATCCAGATCCGCTGCCGCATAGAATGCCTTTTTGGCAATCTGTAGCGCCAGGGGACTCTTTTGCGCCAGAATCGCAGCCCACTTACGGGTTTCCTTGTCTAAATCAGCTTCAGGTATGACCCGGTTGATAAGCCCCATACTTAATGCTTCCTTTGCCGTGATCAGATCACCGTAAAATAACAGTTCGAGGGATCTCTTTCTCCCCACGGACCGGGTGACGGGGATCACCGGCCCGATGCAGTTGAGTCCCACGTTGATGGCGGTCAGACCCAGTCGTGCGTTTTCACCGGCGGTTGCGAGGTCCGCAGCGGCCACCAGACCGGCTCCGTTTGCCGCAGCAACTCCGTGTACCTGGGCAATAACAGGCTTTGTTCATACGGCTAATTGTAACCAACGGGGCTTCCATGCCCTCAATCCAATCCCGATACTCCATAACACTTTTATTTGAAAAATCACTTATATCAATACCGGCGCAAAATGCTTTGCCTGCTCCTTTCAGGATAACGACTCGCGCCTGGTTTTCCAAGTCAAGTTCCTGAAGGGCCTGATTGAGTTCCTTGGCCAGAGGGATATTGAAGGTGTTAAGGCTGCTCCGGACGATTAAGCGTTATTTCAGCGACAAAATCATCTCCGATTTCAACGATAATGTTCTCGTAACTCATGATATAGCTTCTTTTTTTGATATTAGACTCATATAACGACGCGGATCACAGGCCGCGAGGATACTAGCGGTCCTCGTGCAGCCTCAGGTTAGAAGTTTATTCCTTGGGCTTCTTGCGCTTGTCGCGAATGTAGATTGTTCTAGAATGACCGTCACGCTGGACTCTTTCATCCACATCAAAGAGGTTGATGGCTATGGCGAGTTCCCCAAGCTTGCTGAAGCCGTAGTTCCGAGGGTCGAACTCTGGGGCCTGCTTGGCGATATTGCTGCCCACAGCACCCAAATGAGCCCACCCACTCTCGTCGGAAGCCGCCTCAAGAGCACTTCTGAGAAGAGCTACTAGTTTGGCATCTCTTTTCAGTTCATTTGCCGTTTTAGGTTTGACGGCTGGCCCAGCATCCTCCTGGAACCTAAGAACTTCAGTGAAGATGAATTTGTCACATGCGGATACAAAAGCTTTTGGAGTCTTCTTCTCTCCAAATCCGTACACGAGCAGGCCTTCCTCTCTAATCCGGGAGGCGAGACGAGTGAAGTCGCTGTCACTAGATACTAGACAGAATCCGTCAAAACGTTTCGTATAGAGCAAGTCCATTGCATCTATTATCATTGCGCTGTCCGTTGCATTCTTCCCCACAGTATAACGGAACTGCTGAACCGGCTGGATGGAGTGTTCAAGCAGGACGGACTTCCATCCGCTTAGGCTCGGCGTAGTCCAGTCACCATAAATACGCTTCACGCTTGCAACGCCGTACTTGGCAACTTCTGATAGGAGCCCCTCCGTTATCGATGGCTGTGCGTTGTCTGCATCAATAAGCACAGCAAGCCTGCTTTGAGACGTTTCACTTACACTCATATTATATTCCTTCAGTACTTCTAACGAGTCTGTATAAAAACTCCTCTGGGAACTTCCTTTGCGCCATGATAGTCCACACGGATGAGTCTATCCCATCCAGATTTCCCATAGTACCGTATTGATCCCTTCTCTTTAGACTATCCCGAATCCCGCCTCTTCCAGCAATTTAACCAATTCGGAGAATCTCACATCTTTTCTCCACAAACGCGGATAGCACGCCGGCCCAACGACAGCATCAGGCGCGCGCGGCAAAGGAGCCACGGCCGGAACACTCAGCACGCTCCCCGCGCGTCGCCTGGATGCATTGGTTGGGCGTTCAAGACGCGGGTTGCTCTGGGAGCTGTGCACCGTGCCAGACTGCAACGATCCACACGATTTCTCCTTTGACTCGGTAGAAGAACCGGTACGGTGTGATGACTACCTCCCGGTACGGTAGCTCTGGAAATTCCGGTACCAATCTTCCTGACTCCGGGAATCCCTCGAGCCTTCGTAACACCGTCTCAGCCCGCTCACGGAATTTGGCTGCCGCCTGTGGGTAATCCCGACGTATGAAGGCGAGTGCAGAGAGAAACTGAACTTTGGCAGAAGGGCTAAAGCGGACTTTCACGGTGACTCTTCCGAAAGAAGTGCATCGGCCTCAGCTAGAACGGAGTCCAAGTCATACCCATCGCCTGCTTCTATCTCCCTGTCTCCCTTGGCCAAAAGGCGTAGCAGTTCCTTGTCGCGCTCTGATTGCTCAAAGGCTTCAACACTGAGCATTACGGCGGCTGCACGTCCCCTCTGGGTAATCACTAGAGGTTCTTTGGAATCTCTGACCTGCTTCAGAACCTTGGCAGCATCCTGCCTCAAATCACTGACCGGAATGATCTTCAATAGCTTTCCCATATTGTACCTCCTGTAGTACTTCTAAACGTACTACAAAACATGCCCGGAAGCAAGCAGCCAGCAGGATGCTCTGAGGTGCGGTGTGCCCAATGCCGAGTTGAGCGGAACCCCCTTGGTCACGAGGGCTGCAATTCATTGCAGGCCCGAGTGCCAACGGGGGCGGAGCCGCCCACAGGGCGGCGCGCAGCCGACGCAAAAGGTCGAGTTGAACTGAACCGCTGAGCGGTGGGAAGAGGCTGAGACTGGGACTGGGACTGGGACTGGGGATATGGAATTTTAGCAGCCGACTCGCGTTTGTTTGTCGCCATTATGGGTGGTTTTGCTGAAAACCACAAGCGCTGAATGGCGGGTTGGGAGCTCTTTTGACGGGATAAGGACCAGAGACCGGTTCGGAATTGGTAGAGACAGTGTAGTGCTTGGCGAGGTTTGGGCGC
Organism: uncultured delta proteobacterium; assembly: GCA_963802715.1. GTDB lineage: Bacteria > Desulfobacterota > Syntrophobacteria > Syntrophobacterales > Syntrophobacteraceae > CAWDJT01. Next base: position 2,700 of record CAWDJT010000020.1, on the reverse strand, counting down.
AATCCAGCGGTGGCGCCTGGAAAGCACCATGACGGGAAAGGGGCTTGCAGCGTTGGAGACACCCGGGTGGTCATGGCGGCGACCTCACGCAGGGAAAGATCCGTGCGACCCATATCAGGGTACCCGTAGCACAGTAGGGGCAACGAAGAGCATCACGAGCCTGGAGTGGATCTGCCTTGGTCTGGCGAGGACATGCATCGAGTTGCTCATTGGGATCCGCTAGCAGGGTTTTGATCTTTTCCAAGCTGGGCCACAAGGATGTCTCCACCACCATGATCTACACCCATGTGTTGCACCAAGGGGGACACGGAGTGCCAAGCCCCCTTGATGATCTGATGGCATGAAACCGGCTCCTTGAAGGACCATGCGACCATGGTTGCGATGGTGCAATGTGCTCTGAGGTCCGGACATCATGCCGGTCCTCTGGAGTCAACAGCGTGGTTCCCCTTGGGTCATCTGGGCGGATAGATGGTTGTTGGGTTCAGTTGGGTGATGAGTGGGGAGACTGGTCCGCTCGCAGTGTGTTATAGATAGGAAACGTAGTTCCCCCGGCATCGTGGTTTGGTGTAACGGTGGCGCAGAGCAACTGGCAATCCGTCCTCGCGAGGCTTCCCCATGGCCGTTGACAAGCGTCTCAAACACAAAAAGAAACGGGAAGAAAAACAGAAGGCCAGGAAGCAGGAGGCCGAGCGCTACCAGCGGCTCGATAAGGCCGAGGAATACGGCTGGTTTGCCGAAGATGCCTACCGCCATGAGGACTATCCTGAAGCCCTCAAATGGGCGCTCAAGAAGCTAAAGCTGGCCCCGGACGACCAGACCACCCGGATAGCCCTGTATTGCGCCGCTCATCTGAAAGAGGACGCCGTTCTGCTAAACCTGCTGGAGCGGCTCTATCGGCAGGGGTCGCTGGCTTCCAGCGTGGATTATCTGAACCTGGCCAAGGTGGCGGCAAGACAGAAGAATTACGCGCTGGGACGAGAGGTCATGGAGGCCCTGGTTGCCGAGCTCAACTCCCCCACAGCGCGCTTCCGAGGATCGGTTAGCAAACCCCAGCGCCGGGAAATCCAGGAGCTGCTGATCTACCTTCGCGGCATGGAGGCGCGGGAGGCCGCTATCGGGCGGAAAAATCGGCGCCGGCTGCCGCCCCGGTTCCACCTCGTCGACCCCAGGAGCAAAAACCGGTGGCCGGGACTTCGCCGGAGCGCCGCGAATCCGGTAAGCTTACCGGGCGTGGTCCGGAAGTCGAAAGCCTTCCCCGTCTCAAGACCGTCTTCGAAACCGATGCGGAACCAGTGCTGGCGGCGATTCGATCACAGCGCAAGGCCGACTCGGCGAGTCTGGATCTGGCCCTCAAAGCATACCGGCTATCCTTTCGCACCTCCTACGACCAGCTTCTTTGCCTGCCGACCCTACGCGGAGTGCGTTCACTGTGGTACCAGGAAGAGACCGCCCGCAAGGTCATGAAAACCTTCCGCGGCCGGGCGATCCTGGCCGATGAGGTGGGCCTCGGCAAGACCATCGAGGCGGGCAAGGCCTGGTGCTATGAAGGCCCTGGCACCTGATCCTTGGTGTGAACCCCGAACAGGATCTGCTGCAGGTACTCGCTGTGCAGAACTCCCGGTCCGGAACCGGCCAGGGTGACGGTACCGTCTTCGAGCAGAAAAGCGGCGTCGGCGACGTTCAAAATGCGGCGCACGTGTTGGCCGGCGATAAAAAGGGTTACGCCGCTTTGCCGTAGGGCTCGAAAAGTGCTGCAGAACCTTTTGACGAATTTGGGACTGAGGCCCAGGAATGGGTCGTCCAGGAGCAGCAATCGGGCGTCGGCCATCAGCCCGCGGCCCAGGGTGACCATGCGCTGCTGGCCGCCGCTCAGGATTCCCGCCTGATCCCGCAGCCGGTCCCGCAGTTCCGGAAACAGCGCCAAGACCATATCCAATCCGGTCCGGATCCGCGACCGGTTCAGATAACCGCCGATTTCAAGGTTTTCCAGCACCGTCATCTGTGGAAAGACCTTCATCCCCTCAGGCACGTAAACGATACCGCGGCGGACAATGTCCTGAACCGTCATGGCCTCGATGGCTTCCCCGGCGAAGCGGATATACCCCTTCACCGGGCGAATCAGCCCGCTGACGGCCTTGAGCAGCGTGGTCTTACCGGCGCCGTTGGGACCCACCACGGCGACAATGCGCTGCTGGCACAAGGTCAGATGGACGTTCTCAAGCACCGGCAGCGAGGCGTACCCCACCGTCAGTTGGTCGATTTCCAGCAGCCTAAGAGTAACTGCTTCCACTGTCATAGAGGCTAGTCCTCATTGTCCCCAGGTCTTTGCCGTTCGCCCAGGTAAGCAGACATCACGTCGGGATGGTGCATGACCTCGCTCGGCAAACCCTCGGCCACCTTCTCGCCCTGGTCGAGTGCCACCAGGCGGTCGGAAACCTTGACGGTCAGGTTCAGGAAATGGTCGGTGATGAGCAGGGTGAGCCCTCGCCCCCTCAGGGATTCCACCAGTTCCACCGCCTGTTTGACCGCCTGGGGGCTGAGGCCCGCCGCGATCTCGTCGAGGAGCAACAAATGCGGCCGCGTCCCCAGGGCTCGAGCCACCTCCAGCCGGCGCAACTCGGAAAGGGTCAGCTCCCGGGGCTCTGGTCGCGGCCTTGTGTTCCATGCGTAGTGTCTGCAACAATTCCATGGCCGCCTGGC